>CAZUBG010000031.1:0-33765 GCA_964618545.1 uncultured Bifidobacteriaceae bacterium
CGGCGTATCCGGTTCCAGCACAAAGCCAATCCGTGACCGGGTTTGCCAGCCGAAATGGGCGGGCAGACTGAGCAGAAACAAGGTCAGGCCCAGGGTGGCCAGCGCTTGATGCCAGCCGGTGCGGCGGCGGCGGCAGACTCCCGGCAGCACCAGCAAGCCCGCCATCAGCCACAGACTGAACGCCGTGACCCAGGCCCATCCACCCGACGGCAGCCAGGTCGAGATGACTTCGTACCACGTCAATTCCGGCGAGTCAATTTGCCCGAAGGCGCGCGCATATTTTAAATTGTTTTCCGCAGCGGCATCCCGGGGCGAGAGCCAGAGCGCCTGTTCCCAGGCCAGAATCGCCGGGCCGACTCGCCCCTGCTGCCATTCGGCGTTGCCCAGGTCCTGATAGGCGCCCGCCGCCGGTGTTTCTCCGGCCGAAGCCCGGAAGAATTCGGATGCCCGGCTGAAATCATCGGCCTGATAAGCCGCCAACCCCGCCTGAAATTGCTGTTCCGTCGGGGTGAGCGCCCCGGCGGGAGCGGTTGAGGCTGCCAGCAGGAAAATAAAAAGCAGGACCGTTGTGGTTCCAGGCCAACCCGGTGGAAAACGTAAAATCATAACAGCCCCTCCAATCGCGTGAGCAACCGGTCCAGTTCCGGCTGCCAGTCCAACAGTCCCGTGACTTCGGCCGGGGCGCCCGCATAATCCAGCGCATCCACCACCCGGAACAACCGGCGCACAACTTCCCCGCCTTCACCGCTTTGCTCCGTCGGCGGCAGCAGTTTCAAAATGTCCCCGCACACCAGCGCGCGCGGTTCAGCCGGGAAATGCGGCGCACACGCCAGCCGGATGGCCTGAACGGCGCCGGTGGCAAATCCCCGCGCATCCCCCGTCTGCGCGGCCCTGTGTAACGCCCGCCACTCCCTCCGCAACGCCCGGCGTGCTTGTCGCCGGCGCCCCAGATCGGGGTGTTGCTCCAGAAACAGCCGCCGCCGGCTCTCCAGCCACAGGGCCAGCAGGCCCAGAACCGGCCCCAGTTCCACGCCGAAAAACCAGCCCCGTTCCTGAAGGGGAACCAGGGCCGTCGCGGTCCATCCCGGCGCCGGCGTTACCGGGCTTAGCGAAAGCTTCTTTTCCGCTTCCCCGGCCGGCGACCCGGCTCCGTTGGCGGGGGCCAACGGTTCGGCTCCGGGCAAAACCTTGATGGTCAGGGATGGGATTGAGAGGTTCACATACCGGTCCAGTTCCGGATCGAAATAGCAGAAAGGGATTTCCGGGGTGGCCGGCGTTTGATCGGTTTGTGGAATCAGCGTGTAGGTGAAGGTGATGCTGTTCCCGCCGCTCGCCGGCGGAATGGTGGTGAACGATTCCCAAGCAGGGGTGGTTGGGGCCGGGGGCATGGCCAGATGGATCATTCCGGTTTCGCTGTGAAACGTCACCGTGAGCTTGACGGGGTTGCCCTCCGTTACCGCGCCGGCCGAGAGGGTGGGGGGATCGTGCGTGAATTTCCCAATCGCCCCGTAAAATCCCGGCAACCGGCCTTCGGAGGGCAGGGGTTTGACATTGAGCGTGACCGGCTCTGATTCAAGCAGTGAGAATTCCGGCGGCCCGCCGGGAATCGTCACCCCGCCCCGGATCACGATTTGACCGCCGCCAAACGAATTGCCGGAGGTGAAACCCTGGGCGGAAATTTTCAGCCATCCCCGCGTGAACGGCGTGATGCTGGTATCGTAGATAAACGCCGGCAGATCCTGGCCGTTGGCCAGATGCACCGGACTGATTTGCTGGCGCACGTCCCCCTTGCCGGTGATAAAACCATCCCCGTTTAACCGCACCTCCGACATCATTTGCACCGTTCGGTTCGCCTCCGCCGGGTTCAGCACCCGGATGCGCAGGGATTCCCCCACATAGACATTGGTTTTCGCCGGCTCGATCAAAAGTTGGCGGGCGTCCGGCAGGCTGGCGTTTCCCGCCTGCACTTCCAGGCGGGCTTCGGGAATGGTCAGCGGCTGGCCATAGATTTCCACTTGGTAAGCGGGGATGACATACACGCCGGCCCGGGCGGACGTCGCGTGGAAGTTAATCACCGTCAGCGGTTTCATGGTGCCGCCGGCATAGCTGAAGATCATGCCCTGCGCTCCCCGGACCAACTCCAATTGGGGCGGGACGGGCATTTTGTGCGGCCACTCGGTGATGGCTTCATCCAGGGTGTGCAGCGACACGCGGTACACCGCTTTGCCTCCGGGCGCAATCACCGGCGGATCAAACACGGCCGTGGGCGCGACCGGTTTGGCCATGTCCAGCCGCGGTTGGGCCATCATCAGTTGCATCAACTGTTGCGGATTCATCTGGTTGAAGGATTGCGCTTCGAGGGGAAGCGCCACCGCCCTCCATCCGACCGCGACCATGAGCGCCCAAGACCAAACGACCCCGAACGGAATCAGAGGACTGATGCCGCTTGCAACGGTTGGTTTTTGAGCGTTTGCGTTCAAAATCGTGTTTACCAGTTTTTCCCCGTTGGATTCTTGGGCTTCTTGGTTCCTTCATCCCCCATTCGCAGAGGATGGTCCCCGCCCAGTTTATAGCCATTCAACAACTGCTGGGCCTCTTCGGCGGAGATTTTGATTTCCTCCCCGGTCTTCCCCTCGCCCTCTTGCTGGCCGGGTTGCAAACCCTGCATGTCTTCGTCATCGTCATCCCCCGGCGCGCCGGGCGGCATGTCCGGGGCGGGGATCATCCCCTTTAGCTTCTGCAATTTCTCCCCCAGTTGATGGCCGGCCGCATTCATGCGCGCGGCGGATTGCTGCAATTGGTTCAGTTTGTCAACCAGCGCGGCGATGGCGCGCTCCGTGGCGCCGGCGTTATATAACGCGTCGGCATCCGTGCCCTCCATTTCCACCGCGCTGCGAAAATCGCCGGCCGCCCGCTGCCACTTGGCCAGCGTCTGCCGCTGGGACTCCAGCGCCTTGCGCACCGCCTTGGTGGCGGCGCTGGTTTCCCGGTGGACCCCGCCGCCGTGCAGGTAGGCCTGCACCATTTTCTCCTCGTTGGCGCTGGCGATGGCGTCGTCAATCAGCCGGCTGGCGTCGTCGGCCTGGTCGGTCAGGCCGTCCACCCGCACGGGATTGGTCCGTCCGGCGGGATCCTTGCCCTGTTTCAGGAACTCCGCCCCTTCCGCCACCCGGGTGCAGCCCAGATTATACAAGGCCAGCGGTTGCAGCCGGGGATCCTGGCTGGCCACGGCCCCTTGCAGCAAATCCTCCGCCGCCGGTAATTTCCCGGCCCGCAGTTGCCGGGTCCCCGCGTTAAACATCGCCTCGGGTGTCGCCGGGGACGGAGGGGGATTCACCGGCGCCTCCGCCGCCCGGGCGGGCGCGGTCAGGAGCACCATCACCGCGGAAAAGTTTAACAGCCGGGAGCGGTGTTTCATGGCGCCGCCTTTCTCCGCCGGGTGCTCAACAGGGATTCGCCCACCAGCCAGACCAGGGCCGCCGCCAGCGGGTATTGAAAGCGATCCACCCCGGATTTGTTGTCGCGGGCCGCATCCGCCCGCGCGGCCAGTTCCGTCAATGAGCTCTGCACCCGGGCCAGTCCCTCACCCAGCGGACCCAGCGGGAAATACGCCCCGTGCGTCGCCTGCGCGATTTCCCGCAGCGTCGCTTCATCCAATCGGCTCGTGACCACCGCGCCGTCCTTGTCCCGCAATAACTCCGGCTGGCCGCGTTCGTTGGTGATCTTGATTTGCGATCCGCCGGGCGTGCCCACCCCGACCGTGTAAATCACCACGCCCTGTTTGCCGAGTTCCACCGCCTGATCCACGCCCCCGTGCTCCAAATCCTCGCCGTCCGTCAGCAGCACCACCACCTTGCGGCGGCTGTCCTTTTCCATGGTCTTGACCGCCGTGTCCAGCGCCCCGCCGATGTCCGTGCCCGGCACGGCAATCGTCTTGTCATCCACCGCCAGCAGGGCATCTTCAAACGCGCCGTAATCAAAGGTCAGCGGACATTGCAGAAAAGCCTCGCCGCTGAACGCCACCAGCCCCACCCGGCCGCCGCTCCGGTGATGGATGAAATCCAGCAGGCCCAGCCGCGCGCGTTCAATGCGGTTGGGCGCCACGTCCGTGGACCACATGCTGCGTGAACAATCCAGCACAAACATGATGTCCTCGCCGGTCAGTTCCTGTTCCGCCAGTTTTTGTTCGCCCCATTGCGGTCGCGCCAGGGCCAGGCCAAACGCCGCCACCGTCAGCAACAGCAGCACCTCTTTGACCGTGCGCCGGGCCGGACTGTGCGAGCGGGTCAGTTCCGTGAGAAAATGCGGGGTCGCGATCTTCTCCAACTGCCGCCGCCGCGCCCCCGCCGCGTAACGCTGCAACGCCAGCAGCAGCAACGGCCCCGCCACCGCCAGCCACAGCCAGCGGGGTTCGGCAAAATGCGGATGGGCGAAATAATTCATCAGGGCACGCGGCGATACAAAGTGTTGGCCAGTAACTGTTCCAGCGCCAGCAGTCCGCCGGCCGCCAGCAACGGCCATTGAAACAGCGGCGTGTAGACCGAGTAGCGGCGCAGCTTCACCTCCGTTTTTTCCAGCCGGTCAATGTCCGCGTATATGCTCTCCAATTCGCGCCGGTTGGTCGCCCGGTAAAACTTGGCCCGGGACAGCGCCGACATTTTTTCGAGCACGCTGTAATTGGCCGGTTGCAGGACCATGGTGGGGATCACGTTGCCCTGCGCGTCCAGTTCCAGCTTCCCGGTGGCCGGGTTGAATTTCGGCAGGGAGCAGGGCTGTTCGATCCCGATCCCGATCGTGTAAACCTTGGCCCCCAGCGCCGCCGCCAGTTGCGCCGCCGGCACCGGATCTATTTCGCCGGCATTGTTGTCGCCGTCCGTGAGCAGGATGATGGTGCGGCTCTTGGCCCCCTTCACGCCGCTCAGCCGTTTCGCGGCGCTCGCCGTCGCATCCCCGATGGCCGTGCCCAGGTCCTGGATCAGCCCCACATACAGCCGGTCCAGATTTTGCGTCAGCCATTCATGATTGAGCGTGAGCGGGCTGACCACATATGGCACGGCGGAAAAGGCGATCAGCCCCAGCCGGTCATTCGGGCGTTTGTGAATGAAATTTTCCAACTCCTCCCGCGCCATGTCAAACCGCGAAACGCGTTCGTGCGGGCCGCTCATGTCCAGCGCCGCCATGGACCACGACAAATCCAGGCAGAGCATGATGTCCACCCCCGTGGTGCTGGTTTCCGTGTGTTCGTTCGCAAAGCGCGGCCCGGCCAGCGCCACAATGACCAGGGCCGTCACCAGCAGCCGGAGAAACAGCAGCCAGCGGCCCGCCGCATGGCGCACCACCGCCCCCGCCGCCCGGGCGATGTCCGCGCTGGAAAAACGCACCGCCGATTGCCGCCCCGCCCGGCCGCACAGGATGGCGTACACCGGCAGCAACACCAGCAGGCCCAGCAACCACGGATATTCAAATTGGAAATGGCTGTTCATGCCGGTTTGGGGGCGGCTGCGGACGCCGCCGTCCGGGCGGCGCGCCGGCTGGCCTGCCGGGCTTCGCACTGGTCAATCAGCGCCCGCGCCTGGGCGACGGCCTGGGCCGCAGCCGGGTTGGTCCTGGCGGGCGAAAACTTTTGCCGGTCGTTCTCGCGTAAAAAACTTGTCAGGACGCCGGCCAGTTCCGGCCCGGCGTTTGAACTGGCGGACAGCGCCTGGCAAAATTCAGCGGTCGTAAGTTCCACCGGTGGCAGTCCAAAAGCCCGTTGAACATAGAGCCGGAGAATCTGTGACACCCGGCTCAACGTCGCGCCCTCCCCGGCGGTGGCCGGCAAGGCGGCCAGGGCCTCCCGCGCTTGTACCGCCGCCGCCGGCACCACCGGCGCACGGGGACGTGTCAGCCGCCAGACAACCAGGCCGGCACAACCGAGCAGCACCAGGCCCGCCGCCAGCACCCATGCGCCGTATTGCTCCCAAAACGTGGGCGGAATTTCGTCATGGAACGGGTGAAGCCTGGGAACCTCATTCGCCTCGCCCTGTGCCAGCGCCCGAGCGGAAAACAGGAGACAAGGGAGTGCTGCCAGCAGAAGTGGTTCCAAAAACGGGATGGAAGCACCGGCACGGCGCAGTCCCGCAGGGACTTTCTGAGCATCGCCCGGCGTTTCAACGCCGGGAACACGGGAGAAAGCCATAAGTCCCGAAGGGACGATTGAATTGGAAGGAATTTCAGTCCTCCCTGCGGGACTCGGCGTGGTTGGCCGTCCGAACCCGGCCTTGAAACGCCGGGCCGCCATCGTCCGTCCCTGCCGGACAAACGACCTGGGCAGGATGGGCAAATGGTCTGCTGTTTGAGAAGGCATGCTCGTTTTCATCCGCGCCGCCTCCCGCGCCGGGTTTCAAAAAAACGCTGCAACGCCGGCGCAAAACCCTCCGCCGTGCTGAAGCGCAGCGTGTCCACCCCCGCCCGGTTGAACGCCAGGTCCAGTTCGGCCTGCCGGTCCGCGTTGATGCGCGCAAACTTCCCGCGCACGCTCGCGCGCCCCGAATCCAGTTCCAGCAGCTCCCCGGTTTCCGCGTCCTCCAGCGTCAGCAAGCCGGCGTCGGGCAGGTCGCCTTCGCGCGGATCATGCAGGTGCAGGCACACCAGGTCGTGATGCGCGTTGGTCAGGCCCAGTTCCTGAATCACATCCCGGCCCGACGGGTTCCGGACCGCCTCCGCGCCGAAACTGTGCAGAAAATCCGTCAGCAAAAACACCATCGCCCGCCGCCGCAGCACATGATTCAGAAACGTCATCGCCGCCGGGATGTTCGTGCGCCGGTGTTTGGGTTCAAACGTGAGCAGTTCGCGGATGATCCGCAGAATCTGCCGCCGGCCCTTGCGCGGCGGCACATACAGCTCCACCTGGTCCGTGAACAACAGCACCCCCGCCTTGTCGCTGCTGCGCGCGGCGGACACCGCCAGCGTCCCCGCGATTTCCGCCGCCAGTTCCCGCTTCGTCCGGCGCCGCGAACCGAACGCCGACGACGCCGAGACATCCACCGCCAGCACCATGGACAATTCCCGCTCCTGCCGGTAGCGCTTCACAAACGGCCGCCCCATCCGGTTCGTCACGTTCCAGTCAATGTCGCGGATGTCATCGCCCGGCATGTATTCGCGCAGTTCCTCGAAATCCATGCCGCGCCCCTTGAACCGGCTCAGGTACGCCCCCACCATCATGTCATTCACCAGCCGGTTCGTGCGGACTTCCACGCGGCGGACCGAGGCCAGAATTTCACTCAGGGTCATGGGCATTTCAAAAATCAGTTGGCCGGCGTCCGGTTCACGGCACCGGCACCGCGTTGAAAATCTTCTGGATGAGGCTGTCGCTCGTCACCGCCTGCGCCTCCGCCTCGTAGGTGAGAATGATCCGGTGCCGCAGCACGTCCGGCCCGATGCTCTTCACATCCTCCGGGGTGACATACGACCGCCCCTGCAACAGCGCCCAGGCCTTGGCCGCCACCGTCAGGTAAATCGTCGCGCGCGGCGAGGCCCCGTATTGGATGAAATGCTTCACCTCCAGCTTGTACTTCTCCGGCGTGCGCGTGGCAAACACCAAGTGGACAATGTAATCCCGCACCTTCTCATCCACATGAATCTGATCCACCAGCTTGCGCGTCCGCAGAATCTCCTCCAGCCCCACCACCGGCTTGAGCTTCAGCTCCGGCGCGGTGAAGGCCATTCGGTCCAAAATCTTCCGCTCCTCGGCGAACGACGGATAATCCAGCAGCACCTTGAACATGAACCGGTCCACCTGCGCCTCGGGCAGCGGATAGGTGCCCTCCTGGTCAATCGGGTTTTCCGTGGCCAGCACCAGGAACGGCGACGGCAGCGGCAGCGTCTCACCGCCCAGCGTCACCTGGCGTTCCTGCATGGCCTCCAGCAGCGCCGACTGCACCTTGGCCGGAGCCCGGTTGATTTCATCCGCCAGCAGCAGATTGGCAAACACCGGGCCGCGCGTGGCGTGGTATTTCCCGTCCTGCGGACTGTAAATCTGGGTGCCGACAATGTCCGCCGGCAGCAGGTCCGGCGTGAATTGGATGCGATGGAACGAGGCGTCAATGGCCGCGGCGAGCGAGCGCACGGACATCGTTTTGGCCAGGCCCGGAACGCCTTCGAGCAGCACATGGCCGTTGGCCAGCAATCCCACGAGCAGCCGGTCCACCAACTGCTCCTGGCCCACGATCACCTGGCCGATTTCCCCGCGCAAAGCCTTGATCCAGCCAAACGCCGCCTGGACCTGTTCGTCTAATGTGTTACTCATGGGGGCCGAATCTAACCCTGAACCGCCTGCGGCTCAAGCCATCCGTGTCGAAAAAAGCAGGGCGTGGCCGCGGGGAGGGGGCGGGCGGGGAGGTTGCAAAAGCGGGCAAAATCCGGAAAGACACTTGCCGGCGGAAAAATTTTCCGGTGGGCTTGTCCCCGGCCGCCGTCGGGTCAGGGGACCCGGCCTGCACATGGGCGGCCCCCGCCCTGTAGGCCCGGTGCCCTCACCGGGCGTGGCGAGCGCGTCAGCGCGAGCATGCACAACGTTGGAAAAATGAACCGCAGTTTCCCAGAGCTTCGTTCTCCACCGAGGATGAAAATACCCGGCCGTTTCTGCCCGGCCGCCGTCGGGTCAGGGGACCCGGCCTGCACATGGGCGGCCCCCGCCCTGTAGGCCCGGTGCCCTCACCGGGCGTGGCGAGCGCGTCAGCGCGAGCATGCACAACGTTGGAAAAATGAACCGCAGTTTCCCAGAGCTTCGTTCTCCACCGAGGATGAAAATACCCGGCCGTTTCTGCCCGGCCGCCGTCGGGTCAGGGGACCCGGCCTGCACATGGGCGGCCCCCGCCCTGTAGGCCCGGTGCCCTCACCGGGCGTGGCGAGCGCGTCAGCGCGAGCATGCACAACGTTGGAAAAATGAACCGCAGTTTCCCAGAGCTTCGTTCTCCACCGAGGATGAAAATACCCGGCCGTTTCTGCCCGGCCGCCGTCGGGTCAGGGGACCCGGCCTGCACATGGGCGGCCCCCGCCCTGTAGGCCCGGTGCCCTCACCGGGCGTGGCGAGCGCGTCAGCGCGAGCATGCACAACGTTGGAAAAATGAACCGCAGTTTCCCAGAGCTTCGTTCTCCACCGAGGATGAAAATACCCGGCCGTTTCTGCCCGGCCGCCGTCGGGTCAGGGGACCCGGCCTGCACATGGGCGGCCCCCGCCCTGTAGGCCCGGTGCCCTCACCGGGCGTGGCGAGCGCGTCAGCGCGAGCATGCAGACGGCCGCCTTGCCGCCTCCTTAAGCAATCCCGACTTCATTGGTCGTGTTTCTCAGTAACGCGATTTGGTGTTTTTGGCGCTGTTCGTCATTTGCGCCGCAAGTGGCTTAAAACCAACGGGTTGCAAATGCTGTCAAGCAGAATAATCGCCCCGGCACGTTACTAGGTAACGAAAATGACCGGTTTTTTATTTTTTCCCCGCGCCGGTTTGGCCCGCCCGACCCGGACCCGCAATGCCAGTGCTTCCTTCCCATTGGGGGAGATTTTCCAAATAAGGCTTCAGGCAATCTGGTTTGCACCGATGGTTAGCCGATGTTGTGCGCGAAAACGGTCCGCCGTTCCGATCACGGCCTGGCGGTTCATTCCACCGGGCCGCGGTCCTCCGCCCTGGCGTTTGCGTCACTCGTCCGGTGGCGGCCATTCGGTTCCCATCACAACCCAAATCAAACCCAAGACAGAGAGCAAAAAGCATGCGAATCATGGATATGAAAACCAATCTGAAATCAATCATTAAGACGGTCCTGGCGTTTTTGGTGGCGGGCAGTCTGGCGGGCGCGCCCGGCCCCGCCCGGGCGGACACTGCCGATGCCGCAAACGCGGCGAAGGTCAAGGAGGCGCTCACGGTGATGAAGGCGGAGGCGCTGAAGCTGGGCGAGCCGAAGGCCGACAAAGTGGCCCTGTATTTTGGAACCACCAAGATGAACGGCAATTACACCATCGTGGATGAGTTGCAGACGCGGTTCAGTTGCACCGCCACCTTCTTTGTGAAAAAAGGCGACAACTACATCCGCATCAGCACCAACGTGCTGAACGACGGCAACCGCGCGGTGGGCACCGTGCTGAATCCCCAGGGGCCGGCCTACGCCGCCATCGCCAAGGGGGAGGCGTACTATGGAAAAGTGGACATCCTCGGGCAGCCCTATGAGGCGGGCTATGAACCGGTCAAAGATACGGCGGGCGAAACGGTCGGGGTCTATTACGTCGGCTACCTGATGCAGTGACCGGCGGGGCCGGCGGCGGCCCGGCTGATGCAAACGGAATGGAATCATGAAATGAAAAACATGAAGTTAAGCGTGCGGCTGGCGCTGGGGTTCGGGCTGCTGCTGCTGGTGATACTGGTTTTGGGCGCCATTGGGACGGTGAGCCTGCAGCGGGTGGGGCGGCTGTCCGATTCGCTGTCCACCGAGAACGTGCCGGAGATCACGCTGGCCAACGAAATCGAACGGCATGCGCTGGCGCTCGTGCCAAGCCTGCGGGATTATGGCTACACCGATGACGGGGTGTTTTTGGGGGAGGTCCAGGCGCAACTCGGCGTGGTGAAACAAGCGCTGGCCGACGCCAAAGCACAGGGGAACAGCTCCCTGCGGCTGGCGGGGCTCAAGGAAGCGGCCGTGCAGGGGGAAACGGCGGTGGCTGATTTTGAGGGGCTGACGGAGCAGCGGGTGCGGCTGACGGGGGAATTGGACACGGAACGGCTGGACGCCTACGCCGCCGGGACCAATTTCATCTCCATCTGCTCCCGGTTTCTGGAACGCCAGACGGAAGCGATGGAAGGCAAGATCAACGCCGGCATTGACGGCGATCAACTGGAGGCGAACTTGAGCCGCATCGGGTGTCTCTCCAGCATCGTCCGCTCCGGCAACCAGTTGCTGGGCAACACTTGGAAGGCGGAATCCAAACGCGATCCGCGTCTGCTGGAGGATTCCCTGGGACTGCTGGATCAGATCAACGGCCAGCTCGACCAATTGGAGAAGCTCAATGATTTTGCCAATGACTTGAAGAAAATCACGGAATGCCGGGCCTCCAGCCAGCGGTACCGGGGGGCGATCAAGCGGTTCCAGGAAAAGTGGGAGGAGCGCGAGAACCTGGCCCGGCAGCAAACCGCACTGGCGGCCAGGCTGGTGGAGCTGGCCCAAAAAGTGTCGGCCGTCGGGCTGGGCGACACCGCCGCCGCCGCCAAACAAACGGCCGGGGTCACGGCCTTTTCCTCCTCGCTGGTGGCCGGCTGCGTGGTGGCGGGCCTGGCACTGGGAATCCTCGTGGCCATCCTGATTGCCGGAGGGCTCAACCGGGTGTTGTGGCACTTTGCCGCGTCCATGAGCGACAATTCCACGCAGGTGGCCCGGGCGGCCGAACAAGTGTCGTCCTCCAGCGAGGCGCTGGCGGAAGGGGCGGGCGAACAAGCCGCCGCGCTGGAGGAAACCAGTGCGGCGCTGGATAAAATGGCGGGCATGACCCGGCGCAACGCGGAGCACTCCCAAAAAGCCAACGACCTCGCCAAACAGGCCCGCAGCGCCGCCGACAAAGGCGTGGGGGACATGCAGGCGATGAACGCGGCGATGGAGGCGATCAAGGTTTCCTCGGATGACATTGCGAAAATCATCAAGACGATTGATGAAATCGCGTTTCAAACAAACATTCTGGCGCTGAACGCCGCCGTGGAGGCCGCCCGGGCCGGGGAGGCGGGACTGGGCTTCGCGGTGGTGGCGGATGAAGTGCGGAACCTCGCCCAGCGCAGCGCCCAGGCCGCCAAGGAGACGGCCGGCAAGATTGAAGGCGCCATCGGCAAGACCGGGCAGGGCGTGGAGATCAGCCGGAAAGTGTCGGAATCCCTGAATGAAATTGTGCTGAAGGTGCGGCAGGTGGATGAGTTGGTGGCCGAAGTGGCCGGGGCTTCCAATGAACAGACCCAGGGCATTGCCCAGATCAATGGCGCCGTCGGCCAGATGGACCGGGTGACGCAGGGCAACGCCGCCAGTGCGGAGCAAAGCGCCTCGGCGGCGGCGGAACTGAATGCGCAGGCGGAGGTGATGCAGGAATCCGTGACGGAATTGCTGCGTTTGGTCGGTGCCGACAGCCAGAATAACCGCGGGCGGATCAAGGCCGCGCCGGGGCGGGCCGTCCGGCGAAGCCCCGGCTCAACCCCGCCGCGTCGCGCCGCCGCACCGGTTTCCGCCCTGGCCGGCCCGGCCCGGGACCGGAACGCAATCCCGTTGGCGGGTGATTTCAAGGATTTTTAAGACCCCTGGGGCGGCCCGTTAAAATTCCTTCAGTCACTCAAATTTCCGCCGATAACGAACTGGCCAGTGATGGATAAGTGATTTTACCTGCCGGCCCGTGGTCGGACACGACAACCAGACGCATAAAAATTATGGCAACACAATTATTGGAACCCACCGCCACCGCCACCCGGCAGATGCTGGGCAAATATCTGACCTTCACCCTGCATCAGGAATCCTACGGGATTGACGTGCTGAAGGTGCGGGAAATCATCCGGGTGACCACCATCACCGCCGTGCCGCAGATGCCCGCTTATGTGCGCGGGGTCATCAACCTGCGCGGCAAGATCATCCCCGTGATGGATCTCCGCCTGCGGTTCGGCTTTGCCGACATCGCCAGCACCGACCACACCTGCATCATTGTCGTCCAGGTCAAACTGGCCGACGGCAAGGTCACGCAGATGGGATTGGTGGTGGACGGGGTGGAGGAAGTGCTGAACATCGCCGCCGAGGACATCGAGGAGACCCCGGATTTTGGCGGGGAGATCGCCACGGAGTACATTGTGGGCATGGCCAAGGTCAAGGGCACGGTCAAGACGCTGCTGGACATTGACGGCGTGGTGAGCGCCGAGACGAGCAAGAGCCTTCGGGTGTCGGCGGCCTCCGCCACGGCGGCCCAGCCTCAAACAACAACCTCCCTTTAAACGATTTTGAAAAAACTAACGATTGGAAAACGGATCATGGCCGGTTTTGCCGCCATGCTCGCCATCACCCTGCTCCTGGGTGTCTTTGGCTGGACCCGCATGCAGGCCATCCAGAACGAATCCGGAAAGGTCACGAAAATCAACATCCCGGGCATTGAACTGCTCAGCGGGGCGCAGGTGCGATTGCAGAAAAATGACACCCTGATCTACCGGCACATCTGGTCTTCCAGCGACAAGGAGATGCACGAACTTCAGTCGCAGATCGAGGCGAACAGCGCGGAAAACAGCAGGTCGCTGGAATCCTACGACAAGCTGTTGAGCGACGGGCATGCCCGGATCGCGTTTGAAAGCCTGACGGCGGCGCGGCAGAAATTCAACGAAGAACTGGCCGGCATTCTCGCCGCCAGCTATGCCGCCACCAATACGGAGGCCTCCAAATTGTTGTATGAGCGCGCCAATACGGAAATGCTGCCGCTTTCCCAAGCCTGCGAAAAGCTGCTCGCCGAATGCATGGAGAATGAGACCAATGCGGCGAACCGGTCGGCGGAGTCCATTGCGACGGTTTCGCACGGGGCCAATCTGGGAATCATTGTCAGCATCCTGCTGGCGCTGGGACTGGGCGGGGTGCTGGCCTTCCTGCTGACCCGCGTCACCAACGGCGTGCTGGGCCGCGTGGCCGGCGCGCTCAGCGACGGGGCCTCGCATGTGGCCGGCGCCGCCGGGCAGGTGTCCTCTTCGAGCCAGACCCTGGCCGAAGGGGCGAATGAACAGGCCGCTTCCTTGCAGGAAACCAGTTCCTCGCTGGAGGAAATGGCCAGCATGACCAAACGCAACGCGGACAACTCGCAGAAGGCCAACGACCTGGCCAAGCAGGCCCGCTCCGCCGCCGACAAGGGCGTGGGCGACATGCAGGCCATGAGCACCGCCATGGACGCCATCAAGACTTCCTCCGATGACATTGCCAAAATCATCAAGACGATTGATGAAATCGCCTTCCAGACCAATATTCTGGCCCTGAACGCCGCCGTGGAGGCCGCCCGGGCCGGGGAGGCGGGCATGGGCTTCGCCGTGGTGGCTGATGAGGTGCGCAACCTGGCCCAGCGCAGTGCGCAGGCCGCCAAGGAAACCGCCGGCAAGATCGAAGGGGCCATTGCCAAGACCGGCCAGGGCGTGGAGATCAGCCGCAAGGTCTCGGAGACCCTCAATGAGATTGTGATCAAGGCGCGGCAGGTGGACGAACTGGTCGCTGAAGTGGCCGGGGCCTCGCACGAACAGACGCAGGGCATCACGCAGATCAATGCCGCCATCAGCCAGATGGACAAGGTCACCCAGTCCAATGCGGCCAGCGCGGAGGAGAGCGCGGCGGCGGCGGAAGAACTCAACGCCCAGGCGGAGAGCATGCAGGAGTCGGTGGCCGAACTGATGCAACTGGTGAACGGCGGACACCAGGGGAATCAGGCCCGGAAACCGGCGGCGTCCGGGTTTGAGCGGGGGGATCGCCAGCCCGCGCGCGCGGCCCGGCGGTCCGCACCGGCGCAGACCAATGGCCATGCCCAACCGGCCCCCGCCCTGGCCGGACCTGTCAATGGCCGGAGTGAGATTCCCATGGAAGGCGATTTTAAGGATTTCTGAGCCGGCATTCCACTCTCGGAAGTGACTTTGACTTCTTGTGATTGCCACATCATCCAACCAACTGCCGTTTGTCCTCTTCCAGGTCAAAGAGGTGATTTACGCCGTTAATTCCGAAAATGTCCGCGAGATTGTGATGTTGCCCAAAGTGGTGGGCATCCCCAGCCTGCCGCCCGAAATCCGCGGGGTCATCAATTTGCGGGGAAAGGTTCTGCATGTGGTGGATCTTCGTGTCAAATTGGGGTTGCCCTCCGCCAAAGCGGAATTGGACGGTTTGCTGCAATTGCTCAAAGACCGCGAGCAGGACCATCATAATTGGCTGACGGAATTGGATGCCTGTGTGCGTGAGCAGCGCCCGTTCAAATTGGCGCGCGACCCCCATGCCTGTAAATTCGGCCTGTGGTATGACAACTACCAAACCGACAACAGCCTGCTGAAAATGGTGCTGCAAAAAATGAACCAGCCGCACCAGCTCATTCATGCCAGCGCCGGCGAGGTCCTGAGGCTGGCGGAACAGGGCGTGGTTCAGGGGGCCTTGGAGATGCTGTCCGAACGGCGGAATCATGAGCTGGCCGAGCTGACCAAACTGTTTGGGGAAGCCAGCCTGATTTTGCGCGAGCAGCAACGGGAACTGGCCGTGGTGCTGTGCTACGGTGAGAAGCGTTTTGCCATCAGTATTGACCGGATGGAAGCCGTCGAGCGGATTCCGGAAGGGAACATCGAATGCCTGGCCGCCGCCATGGCCGGGCAAAATGGCAAGGCTCCCTGGCGTGTCGGCAAACGCAACAAGACGAACCAGACCATCCTGTTGCTGGATGACGCTTTTTTGCTCTCCACCGTTGCGGCCAACCCCATTCCATCCGCTTTGGCGGCCATGAACTGAGGCTGCGGAGGCCGCCGAAAGTCCGGCCGTCCCATGCGAATCCATCAGGAAGCGGCCACCGCCGACCGTCCGCGGCACCCGCCGCGCGGGGAATCAGAAATACTTCAAAATAAACCTCAAGGAATGCCATTGTCCGCCGATGGCGTAAGTAGCGTACAGCAAACCACAAACACAACCATGAAATATCCGAACCATAAACTGATCCTGACCCTCACCGCAACCATCCTGGCCGTTGGTAGTGCCAAGGCTTTTGAATTGAGTTCCACCACCTACTCCAACCTGCCGCCGATTGATTTCCATGGATACCTCAGTCAGGGATTCTTGGATTCGAGTTCTTACAATTACTTGGGCGACACCACCCGCGGTTCGTTTTTGTTTTCGGAAGCCGGTTTTAACGCGTCCATGAATCCATTTCCGAACACACGCATCACCGCCCAGGCATTCAGTTATGATGTCGGGCAGGATGTGGGAAAATATGATGTGGGTTTGGATTACGCTTCGATTGAATACACGGTGAACGATTATTTCGGAGTTCGCGCCGGTCGGGTTCGCCGTCCGGAGGGCATTTACAATGACATTCAGGACGTGGATCTGGCGCGGACTTCGGTGTTGTTGCCGCAGGGCATGTATGATGCGCGTTGGCGGGATTTTTATGAGTCAGTTGATGGCGGGGAGTTCTTTGGCACCTTTCCCCTGAGCAAGGCGGGGAGTCTTTCCTACGAGACCTTTGCGGGAGTGGCTAATCCAGCCCCGGATGGCGGTCTGGCCACTTATCTCCGCAGTCAGTTGCCGGCGAATGTCCAGCTCGACGCCGTGAATTCTCCCGTTGAGGGGGGAGTACAATTATGGTGGAACACCCCGCTCAACGGCTTGCGCATTGGCGGGATGGGCGAATACATTTCCGGAGCCGGTGATCTAACAACGGTGCAGACGCCCGTCGGCCCCAAAAATGGAGCCACTACCTATAGTGTGTGGGTCTACCAGACTTCGGTGGAATACCTGTGGAAGTCGTGGACACTTCAAACAGAATACTATAATAAGACCCGAACTTACCCGACCGGTGCCTACATAAACTCCGACTCCTGGTATGTGAGCGCGGCGTATCGCTTTAACAAGTGGTTTGAGGCGGGCCCTTATTACACGGAATATTATGCTGACACGACTCAGCGCGGCAATTCGCTGGATTATCAAAAGGATGCCGCCCTGTCCCTGCGCTTTGATCTGAAGAGTTGGTGGGTTTTTAAGGTGGAAGGCCATTTTATCCACGGCACCGGCTTGTTGGAGGATTCCATCCAGCCGACCCCGCAAGACGATCGCGGTTGGTTCATGCTGGCGGTCAAGACCACGTTCAGTTTCTAACCCACTTAACCCTGAATCCAAGAACCTGATATGAAATCAACGACTCTCAAGCTGGGTTTGCTTTGTGCGGTGCTGGCGGGCGGAGCCATTCGCGCGCTGGCGCTGGATGGCGGGGTGGTGATCGCCAATCCCGGGGTGGCGGCGGACAGCCTGACCGCTGACGCGCTCAAGAACATTTACACGGCCAAGACCAAATATTGGGACGGCGGCCAGAACATCGTCATCGCCGTGCTGCCGGACAAGACGGACGCGGCGTTGCAGCAGGCCAGCGGGATGGATGCCAGCCAGTTCAAAACCTTCTGGCAGCGGCTGGCCTTTTCCGGTCGCGGTCAGGAGCCCAAATCAGCGGATGACGCCGCCGCGCTCGTCGCCCTGGTGGCCTCCACCAAGGGGGCCATCGCCATCGTCCCGGCTGACGCCGCGCTGACGGGCGTAAAAAAGATCGACATCAAGTAACCATTATCTGGTCGGGCGGTGCGTCCGCACCGCCCTGACTTCTGTCCTTGGTTTCCCTCGCGGGCGACCACTGGAATCGTTGTCTTTCTGTGAGGCTGGCGAAGATTCTCCCTCTCCCCCGGGAGAGGGAGAATGGTTCGTCCGGTGGTTGGTGGGTTGGATGGCCGGGGTGGTCGGATGCTTGCGCGCAAAAGCGGTCCCGCAGGGACAACGAGGTCCGATTGTCGTCCGGCGACTCTCGTTACAAACAGCGAGGAATCCGTTTGCCTTTTCGTGGCTCGTTTTTGTTGAAATTAGCAACAAATAAACCTTAAGAAATTTCCCGGTTTGCCGATGGGTTAATTGACACGGTGTGAACCATTTACAAAACATGGAGCTTTCAGCATACAAACGGGTTCGGTCTTCCGTCACTGCCGGAGTTGACGGGGGGCATGGTGCCTGTCTCCAAATGAATAACATGTTTAAACCTGGCAACCTGTGGGGCCGGGTGGCAAATCCTGCATTCAACTCGGTGCGGTATAGTTTTAACCTATGAAAACAAAACGGCAAACCTCCATCAAAAAGAGCTTCCTGGTCATTCAGGCGGTGGTTGGATTACTGTTGGTCTTTCTCGTCATCCAGGGCACGGTCCTCTGGCGCGTCTGCAGCCAGGGCGTCGGGGCCACGTCCAGCCTGGTGAATGAGGGGCTGCCCAGCCTGCGCCTGCTGTCCTCCCTGCAGGAGAGCCTGGCGGTTTACCGGCTGCATTCCTACGAACTCATGTTCGCCCAGGACAAGGACCGGCCCGCCAAAGTCGCCGAGACCGATGCCATCCAGCAAAAAAGCGCCCAGACCCTGCTGGACCTCGCCAAGCTCTACCCGGAGGGCGAGGGCCATCAATACGTGGCCACTCTGCAAGCCAGTTTTGATGATTATGTCAAAACCATGTCCGCCATTCGGAGCCAGATTGACAAGGATTTTGCCGGGGCCATGAAGATGGTGGACGAGGATGTGCCGGTCAAAGTCAAACAGCTCAATGACGCCGCCGCGGCGGTCAACACCTATTGCAACCAGGTGGCGGATGAACGCACGGGCCTGACGGTGGACGGATTTAACCGGGTGCGCCATTCCGTGGTGGGGCTGGGGTCCGCCAGCATCGCGTTTGCCCTGCTGGCGGTGGTGCTGGTGACGCTGAATTCCAGCCGCGTCCGAAGCGCCCTGAGCGCCCTGGCGGACACGCTGGGCCGGGTGACCCGCGAGTTGAACGGTTCCGCCGGCCAGGTTTCCTCCTCCAGCCGATCGCTGGCGGAAGGCGCGAGTGAGCAGGCGGCTTCGCTGGAAGAAACCAGCGCCTCCCTGGAGGAAATGGCCAGCATGACCAAGCGCAATGCGGAAAATGCGCAGAAAGCGAATGACCTGGCCAAGCAGGCCCGGTCCGCCGCCGACAAGGGCGTGGGCGACATGGAGGCCATGAACACCGCGATGACGGCCATCAAGGTTTCCTCCGATGACATCGCCAAGATTATCAAGACGATTGATGAAATCGCCTTCCAAACCAATATTCTCGCGCTGAACGCGGCGGTGGAAGCCGCCCGGGCCGGCGAGGCCGGCATGGGTTTTGCCGTGGTGGCCGAGGAAGTCCGCAACCTGGCCCAGCGCAGCGCGCAGGCGGCCAAGGAAACCGCCGGCAAGATCGAAGGGGCGATCAGCAAAACCGGGCAGGGCGTCGACATCAGCAACAAGGTGGCGAAGACCTTGAATGAAATCGTGGCGCAAATCCGCCAGGTGGATGAATTGGTGGCCGAAGTGGCCGGGGCCTCCCATGAACAGACCCAGGGCATCACCCAGCTCAATTCCGCCGTCGGCCAGATGGACAAAGTCACCCAGTCGAATGCCGCCAATGCCGAGGAAAGCGCCGCGGCGGCCCAGGAACTCAACGGCCAGGCGGCGGACATGAAGGAATCAGTCGCCGAACTGCTCCAACTCGTCGGGGGCCGGCCAGAGGCCGGCGGGGACGGAACGACGGATTCATCGTTGCAGTCGCCGGTGCGAAAACCGGCCTCCGCAGCCAAACGACCCGCCCCGTCCCACACGAATGGTCATGCCCAGGCCGCGCCGGTGGTCACCAATGGTTCCAATGGCCAGGCCAACGGCAACGGCCATAGCCGCAGTGAAATTCCCCTGGAAGGCGATTTTAAGGACTTTTGAGGGGGTTGCAATCAAGCCTGGCTTTCGTCGCGGTGCGAGCGGGTGACGGTGGCCGTGCGGCCAATGGGTCGGAGCGCGGCGTTTCCTCCGCCTCAATGTCCCGAAGGTCGCAGACCCGTCGAACCGGCCATCCCCATTCGCACGCTGCAGCGGCCTGAAGGCGGCCCTCCGGGGCGGTCACAGCCGCGGAGCGACGCCTGACTCCCCCCGTTTCCCTGTCCGGCATCTGCGCAACTTCGGGATGCACATCCGTCTTCGCGCCGCCCGGAAAAAATAAAAATCCCCGCCAAGTTCGTTACCTAGTAACGCGATTTGACCCAATCCCCGTTTCCCTGGGGTTGATAATAACGTTAAAACACCAATGATTTGCGGGTATTGTTGTCAAGGAGAAAAATATTTTCAGAATGGCCGTTTTACGTTACTAGGTAACGAGCTTTTCTTTCGACCGGGGGCAGACCGGGGTTGGATGATGAAAATGAATCATCATAACGAAGCCGCCCGGCGGCACTGCGTGGCCGGGCACCGTTTTCGCGAAGCTGGCGCCGGCCGGCGGACCTGCGTCCGACGCAACGGGGCGCAGCTTGACACGGTGCCCGCTGGCAGGCCCGCCGGAGCGCCGGTCGGTGACCGGCTTATGACTTCCGAAGTTTTGCCCGCAACCGACCGCATTGAATCTCCGCGTGCCCAAAGCCGGGCACAGACCGGCGTTGCGGGGGCAGTGTCAAGCAACGCAAGCATCCGCTGCAACGCCGCCCCCTCCCCCGGGGCGAATCCGAAAAACACGATAAGCCACGGAAAGAACCGGTTAATTTTTTCAAAATTCGACTCGCGCCGGCCTTTCACCCCCATTTTCTTTCCAAGAAACCGGGAACTGGCGTGTCCATACCTGTGAACACGATGTCTTTACATCACCAGCAGCAGGCCGGGCGGATGGGTTCGCCCGCCGGAATCCGGGAGACCCGACGCGATGGCTGTGAGGCGACCCAATGAGGCCACTGCGGAGTCGCCGGGGCCGGAATCACTGGAGGGGTTGTTTACTGCTCTGGAGGCGCCCCTGTTGGGTTATGCGCTGCGGCTGACGGGCGACCGGGAGGTGGCGGGGCAGGGGGCAGTCCGGCCAAGGACAATCTGGCGTGGGCGGGGAAAATTGACTGGGGTCATGCGGGTGCCAATGGAGCCGTTGCGCCGGCCCCGCAGCCCTCCACAGTTTCGATGGCTGATTAGCCCACCGGCAAAGGATTTTCGATCATGGGGCCAGTTCTGTTCAATCCAGTTGTTGCGGCTCCGGTTGTGGCGGGAGCGGGGGAGAGCACGCTGGCCGTCAATGATGACGGGACGATCAAAGATTTTGGAAGTGAGGCCAATGGTCTCGGTGTCCAGCCCAATCTAATGGAGGGGATGGCGCCTGACTCCCAGAGGATGGGGGCTGGGGCCCAGAGCATCCCATCCGCTCCGGCGGGGGGGGCGGCGGAGCGGGAGAAAACCGACACCACCAAATCGGTTCACAACTACACAACCCGCAGTGCCGGGCGGGAGCCTGGAGGAGCAGCCAGTGACCGGGCGCCGATCCCCCAGTCCAAGGGGTCTGAGCCTGCGAGCGGGGCCATAGGCGCGAGCGCACCTTTGCCGGGCGCCGCCCCGATGGTGGCGGAAGCGATCCCCAGCGCACGGCCCGCATCACGGCCTGCGACAGGCAATCCAATGGGCCAGTTTCCGGGCAACGCTGCCGCAGTCGAATCACCAAAGGCGGCCAGACCATTGGCGGTTCGGACTCAAACCATCAGTGCCTTTGGAACCCGGGAGACGATGAACGCAACCCCGACGGGTACTGGGAGCACTTCCAGCGCGATTTCGGCGACTCCACCGCCTGCCGCAGTTCTGCGGTCGGAAGAGGCTCCGGGGTCGGACAGTTTGATCGCGTCCGCGAATCGTGGCAACGTCAGCCAATCGTCCCCCGAAGAAGATCGCGCGGGTGTTAATCAAGTGCCGGAGATGTCCGCGCCGCTGCCGGAAGTGTTCACCAAGGACAAGGCTTTCCCGACGTTCTCGCTGAACGTGAGCGAGGTGTCGTTCAAGCTGGCGGCGGCGAGTTTGGAACACGGGGTGAGGCCGCCGCCGGGGAGCATTCGCAGCGAGGAGTTCAGCAATGCGTTTGATTATCGGGATCCCGAGCCGCCGGCCGGTTCGCCGGTGGGTTATGTCTGGGAACGGGCGCGGGACCCATTCGCGCACAACCGTGATCTGCTGCGCTTTTCCATCAAGACGGCGGCGGAAGGGCGGCCGCTGAACCTGGGGTTGTTGTTGGACAAATCAGGTTCCATGGAGCGCGCCGACCGGGTGGCGATCATGCCGTCGGCCCGGCGGGGCGTTCAAGGTGGCGGCGGCGGAGGTGAAGGTGCAGGTGGAGTTTAATCCGCAGCGGGTGACGGCGTTCCGCCAGACTGGCCATGCCGCGCATCAACTGACGAAGGAGCAGTTCCGCGACAACACGGTGGATGCGGGGGTGATCGGCGCGGCGGAATCCGGCAATGCGCTTTATACGGTCCAGATCCAGCCGCAGGGCGAGGGCCCGGTGGCGACGGTGCGGGTGCGGTTCCGGACGCCGGGCACGGAGAACGTGCAGGAACATTCGTGGAGCGTGCCGTACACCGGCCCGGCGGTGGCGCCGGACCGGGCGGGGGCGGCGATGCGGCTGGCCGCCACGGCGGGGCTGTTTGCCGAATGGCCGGGCAACAGTCCATATGCGGCCGAAGTGACGCCCAACCAACCGGCCCGTTATCTGCACGGCGTGCCGCAAGCATACGGCACGGACCCGCGCCCCCAGAAGCTGGAGGAGATGATCCGCTCGACGAGCCCGGTGCCGGCCCGGGCGCCGGCGGCACCGAGTCCGAGTGGTGGGAAGGGTGACGTTTAATTAACAAAGTGTGATGAAGAGAGCATTACTGACCAGACCGCAGGAAGGGGGAAAGCGGAGTTCCGTGAATTCTGATGGTGATGGCAAGGACCCAGGCAAAAATTAAACCGGATTAACGTCATGTTCCAAGACATTACACCATGTCTTTGCCTTGGGATTGGAAGGCATTTTGCCCAACTCAAAATGTTACAATGACGCCTGCATTACGAACGTTATTTTTGCACAGGCCCCAAGATTGGCCGGGCGCGCCAATTTGGCGGACGGCCTGCGGGTTTGGAAACCCGCGATACAGCAGACTTGGAAGTCTGCGGTACAAAAGCAGACTTGGAAGTCTGCGGTACAAAGAATCCGCCAACAACTTGGAGATGCACCACTGACAAGCAGGCGTTGCGACCCGGCTTGTCATTCGGATTGACCGGAGCTTGTATTATGAAAACAAAATCTTTCGTTGCTTTGCTGTGTGCGAGCCTGGTGCCGGCGGTCCGGGCGGCGTTCGCGGACGGCGTCACGCTGGAGAATTTCAAGCTGATCGGGAATCTGGCCAATGGCGACGCGGCGGCGTTTACGCTCACCGCCAATGCGCGGGTGGACACCACGGGCGGGGTGTCGCTGGATTTGCTGTCGGGGGCGGTGGCGCTGACCGAGGTGCAAAACTCCGCCAAAAGCCGCATCAATACCTGCAACAACCACTATATCCTCACGTTTGACCGCAAAGGCGTATATCCCATTAATATCCGATTCAATGCCGCCGTACACCAGCAGGAGGACTGGAGCGGGGTGGCGTTTCAGGTGGCCCCCGGCACGCTGCAACCGATTGTGCTGCCGGGGCTGGCGGCGGACACGCAGTTTAATTTCCCGAACGCCGCCCGGCCGGTGGTCGGCCTGCGGTTGGAACGGAACCAGGCGCCGGCCTTTTCCTCATCACGGCCTTCTTCTGCGGGGGAAAAGCGGAACGTGGGGGATTCGAAACGGAAAATTAAACCAAGTCCGGGTGCAGTGCGGTCAAACCCGCAACGCGCTCGAAGTCACTGGTGTTTCGGGTGACCACGATCGCTTGAGTGACGAGGGCGCTGGCGGCAATCAAGGCATCCGGCATTTTAATTCGCACCGCCTTGCGAATGAGAATAGTCTGTTCAACGACGGCGTTGGAAATGGGAACCTCGTCAAACTCATTCAACAGCGCCCGAATGGCCGCTTCCTGGGTCCGTCAAGGTTTGGGAAACCAAGGACTTCGATCCGGGTGATGGCCGAGAAGACAACCCAAACTTCAGGGCGGTGGCGGGCTTCGCGTAAAACCCGCCGCCCATGGGGCAGGCCCGCCAGCGCGTCAATCAAAACATTGCTGTCGAGTAACCAGCGCATTATTCCCGCTCCCACTCGGAGCGGATCTGACGCTGCCAGTCGCGGCTGTCCAAGCCGGGGCGGTGCAGAACTCCCAGCAGGGCCTCCACCGCCTCCCAATCCGGGCGGCGCGGGCTCTCTGGCAACAAGGTCACCAATGCGCGGCCTCGATCCGGCAGTTGGCTTCCCGCCTTGGGGACGATTTGTCCGTTGGCGATGTCGGCTTCAATCGTCACATACGTCATGCCGTCATTATGCACCTGCCGCCGCACTTAATCAAGCGAGGGCTGAAGGCCGCCCTCCTCTTTTGTACAGGGGAGAGCGGAATTCGGAGGCGAGAGGCCAGAAATCGGAAGTCACCGAGCGACGTTCGGTGACAGCCCACGGTGTCAACCGTGGGTGGCGTTGCCACCCCCTCAAGTCCCGGAGGAACGGCCGATAAAGGGGGATGACCTGACGCTCCCATGGATCGCGGCCAGGATTCGCCGTTTCACTCTTTTCCAGTTGCTCTTTTCCGTTTGATGTTGGAAACCATTTGAAACACACTATTCGGGAAGGCACTCGGAATATTGACATGCAATGGTTCGCTCCATCGGAAAAAGACACTACCGCTGAGACGCTGGAAAAACGCCTGTGGGCCGCTGCCGACCTGTTCCGGGCCAATAATAGACCATGAACACCAACAAGAACCTGAGCAAACTGGAACGCGTGCCGCTGAATGAAGCGTGGAAGCATGAAGCCGGCGAATTTACTCCCTGGCTCTCCGAAACGGAGAATCTGAATGCGCTGGCGGACGCGCTGGGATTGAGCGAACTGGTGAAGGTGGCCACCGAGCACTGGGTCGGAGACTTTAAGCTCGATATTCTCTGTACCGACGGCGAGGAGAAAGTCACCATCGAAAACCAACTGGAGGAAGCGAATCACAAACACCTGGGCCAGATCATCACCTACGCCGCCGGAGTTGGCGCGAAAAAGGTGATTTGGGTGGCAGAGTCGTTTCGGCCTGAACATGTTGCTGCGCTTCAGTTCTTGAACGATAACACAACGGACGACCTGAGTTTCTTTGCCGTTGAAATTGAGTTGTGGCGTATCGGAGATTCGCCGCTTGCTCCCAAATTTGAAGTCGTAGTGAAGCCGAACGATTGGGCCAAATCCGGCCGCGAGCAAGCAAGCGCGGCCGCATCCGCCTCACCCACCAAACAGTTGCAGCAGAAGTTCTGGCTGGCCCTGATCAAATACTTAACCGCAAACGCGCCACAAATTCGTCCGCAGAAACCCCGGCCACAGCACTGGCTCAACAATTCAATCGGTCGTGCTGGATTCGGTCTGAATATTACTGCCAACACCCGCGACGAACGCCTTGGCGTAGAATTGTGGATTCCCGGAGCAGAGGCCAAGAAACACTTTGCGAACTTGTCGGCACAACAGAAGGACATCGAGGGCAAGCTGGGGTTTGAATTGGACTGGCAGGAGCTTCCAGACGCCAAAGCATGCCGCATTGCCACCTGGCATCCGCACGCATCCATCGAGGAGGAGAACCGCTGGGATGAGTATCTGGACTGGGTGGCGCAGCGATTGGTCAAGATGGACCAAGTGTTCCGGCCCATCGTCAAGGCTTTACCATGAACAAAGCTCACCACCGAATACCCGGCCTGCGGTTGCCGCGTTTGGTGTCCTGGCAGTCAAAACTCGGACCGGGCTGACGCATGAAGAAACAATATATAAACCACTGGTCGGGCGGGTTGTTGGTGAACCATTTTTAAACGCATGACCAAACCCCTTCCAAAAGCCTCCAAGCCAGTTAGCGCGTTGCCGGCGGATTAGGCGCCGCTGCTGGCGGAAATCAAAGCGCGGGTGCAGTCGGCCCGGATCAAGGCCGGGTTGGCGGCCAACCGGGAATTGCTCGCGCTGCACTGGGACATCGGGCGGTTGATTCTCGGCCGGCAGAAACAGGAGGGCTGGGGGACCAAAGTCATTGACCGGCTTTCGGTTGATCTGCAACGCGAGTTTCCCGGCCAGCAGGGATTTTCCCCCCGCAACCTCAAATACATGCGGGCTTTTGCGGAGGCCTGGCCGGAGAGGGTAATTGTGCCGCAGCCCGTTGCACAATTGGTTCAGGCCAAATCTGTAATTGTGCAAGCGTCGCTTGCACCGCTGTCCCAAACAGTGGCGGCAATGGTGCACCAGCCTGGTGCACAATTGCCATGGAAGCACCATTGCCTCCTGCTTGACAAGCTCACCACGGCCGAAGACCGCCTTTGGTATGCCGCCAAAGCCATTGAATTTGGCTGGTCGCGGAATGTGCTGGCACTGCAAATTGATGCCGCGCTCCACCTTCGTCAGGGCCAGGCCGTCAGCAATTTCCAAAAGACCCTGCCCCCGCCCCAGTCCGATCTGGCCCAGCAAATCACCAGGGATCCCTACGTTTTTGATTTTCTCACCCTGCGGGAGCCCGCCAATGAGCGGGCGGTGGAAGGGGCCCTGATGGCGCACGTCGAAAAGTTTCTGCTCGAACTGGGCGTCGGCTTCGCACTGGTGGGCCGCCAGGTCCACATGGAAGTGGGCGATCAGGATTTTTATTTGGACCTGTTGTTTTACCATTAGAAGCTGCGCTGTCATGTGGTGGTGGACCTCAAGGCCCGGGAGTTCACGCCGGAAGCCGCCGGGAAGATGAATTTTTACCTGTCAGCGGTGGATGACCGGTTCCGGCAGCCCACCGATCAACCGTCCATTGGCCTGATCCTGTGCCGCAGCAAGAACCGCGTCATCGCCGAATATGCCCTTCGTGATTTGAACAAGCCGATCGGCATCTCCGGGTATGTGACCAAACTGATGGCCTCGCTGCCCAAGGCGCTGAAAGGGGCCGTGCCCAGCGTGGCGGAACTGGAAAAGGGGTTGGCCGGGGATTAAAAGGTGCCGACCGGCGCGTCCGAGGATTGGAATTCGGTCTCGCACCATGCGTGTTCGGGGCGGGTTGGTGGGTCTGGTGTCAATATTCTGAGGCGTTTGGAAGGGTGTGTATATGTGTTTGGCGGGCCGGCGTAAAATTAATCGGACAGAAATGACGAAATGATGGGGCAAAGCGCCGGCACCTCCTCCGGGGTGCGGTCCGTTTCCGGGCCAGATCCGGGGGTGTCGCTGATGCCCCACCCCCGGCTGCTTTCTGGCAACCCTCCGGGTTGTGCCGGCGGCTGCTGGAAGCATTGAGTCGGTGATGCGCGCCCCCCAGGGGCTTGGAATAACCAGGTTGTATTATGCGACCGTGGGACATTTTCATGTTTCCGTTCAGCCGGGAAAGACGGCCTCCCGCCGTCATTATTTCCAATGATGAGACGTGCGAGAATCCTGACATTGAGGAAGTCAACGCCCTGCTGGGTGAGCCGGCCAGGGTCAACCGGGGCGCAAAATCCACGGAAGAAGTGTTGGACGCGGCCGACGGGCTGGATGGGAAAACCATGGTGCGCTGCGATCAAATTCATTTGCCGCCCAAGGCGCGTTTCGACGATCGAAAAGGCAGTGTTACCGAAGACCGGCGAAGCCTGATCGCGCGGAAGATGGTGGAGGCATTGCGGCTTCCCCTGCACCGGCGGTAGCCGGAGGTTTTTCAGTCGCGGCCCCAATCCGGACGCAGCGCCAGCCGGCGTTTTCCAGCGTCCCTGGCGGGACCGCTTGATTTTTTAACGCCCCCGTTTCCAGCCCAGCCACTGCGCCGCCGGCTAATGTCCGAGGCCCCTTGCGGGACGAGACCGCGCGACCAGCCCCCTGCTTTTCGGCGGCTTCCCCCATTCCCAATGACGACGCTAAAAAAAATGCCTGGCAGCCACGCCCTGGTCTTGGGAGAATAGTGCCATGACGGACCTCCCCCTGGATTTTGCGGAGGCGCTGAAACAGGCCGGCCTGGATGATTTTTTTGCCGGTTGCACGGGCCCGCACCAGCGCGAATATCTCAAATGGATCGGCGAGGCCAAACGACCGGCCACCCGGGCCGGCCGCATTGGCCAAGCCATGAAGCTGCTGGCGGACCAGCGCCGGGAAGAGGCGGCGCGCATGAAGAAAAAGCGGTCGTGATCATCCCGGCCGTTCCCGGTCCGCGGACCGTGACAGCACCGCCAACCGGGCTGTGATCAAAAATAATTCTGGCAGCCTGAAACGAGTCTTGTATTGTATGGGCACCATTTTATGGAACCACAAGCTGACATTGCTCTGATCGGTCTGGCCGTCATGGGCCAGAATTTGATTTTAAACATGAACGACCACGGCTTCACCGTCGTGGCTTACAACCGGACCACCGAAAAGGTGGATCACTTCCTGGCCAACGAGGCCAAGGGCACCAAGGTCCTGGGCGCCCATTCCATTGAGGAAATGGTGTCCAAGCTCAAATCCCCGCGCCGGGTGATGATGCTCGTCAAGGCGGGCAAGCCCGTGGATGAATTCATCGAACAACTCATCCCCCACCTCTCCCCGGGCGACATCATCATTGACGGCGGCAATTCGCTGTTTGAAGACACCAACCGCCGGGTCAAATATGTGGAGAGCAAGGGCCTGCTCTACATCGGCACCGGGGTGAGCGGCGGTGAAGAGGGCGCGCGCCACGGCCCCAGCATCATGCCCGGCGGCTCCCCGGCCGCCTGGCCCCATGTGAAGGAGATTTTCCAGGCCGTGGCCGCCAAAGTGGACGGCGCCCCCTGTTGCGACTGGGTCGGCGAGGGCGGCGCGGGCCATTACGTCAAAATGGTGCACAACGGCATTGAATACGGCGACATGCAGTTGATCGGCGAGGCCTACAACATCATGAAAACCGGCCTGGGCCTGACCGCCCCGGAAATGCACGACGTGTTTGCCGAATGGAACCAGGGCCAACTGGACAGCTACCTTATTGAAATCAGCCGTGATATTCTGGGGTTCAAGGACACCGACGGCTCGCCGTTGGTGGATAAAATCCTGGACACCGCCGGCCAAAAGGGCACCGGCAAATGGACCGTCGTCAATTCGCAGGACCTGGGCATTCCCATCACCCTGATTGCCGAAGCCGTCTATTCCCGCTGCGTCTCCGCGCTCAAGGACGAACGCGTCAAGGCCGCGCGCAAATTGAAGGGCCCCCGTCCGGCGCTCACCAGCATCGCCGCCAATCCCGGGAAGAAGAAGGCGTTCATCGCCGAAATCAGCGACGCCCTCTACGCCTCCAAGATCGTCAGCTACGCCCAGGGCTACATGCTCATGCGCACCGCCGCCAAGGAATACGGCTGGAACCTGAACAACGGCGGCATCGCCCTCATGTGGCGCGGCGGCTGCATCATCCGTTCCCGCTTCCTCGGCAAGATCAAGGAAGCCTTTGACACGAACCCGAAACTCACCAACCTCCTGCTGGCCGATTATTTCCGGGCGGAAATCAAGCGCAGTCAGAAGGGCTGGCGCAACGTGGTGGCCACCGCCGCCAAACGCGGCATTCCCGCCCCCGCCTTCAGCACCGCGCTCGCGTTCTTTGATCAATACCGCAGCGAAGTGCTGCCCGCCAACCTGCTCCAGGCCCAGCGCGATTATTTTGGCGCGCACACCTACGAGCGCGTGGACAAACCGCGCGGCGAATTCTTCCACACCAACTGGACCGGTCGCGGCGGCACGACCGCTTCCAGCACCTACACCGTTTAAGATCGTTTGGGCGGCAGAGAACCAAAACGCCCGTCGCTGTCACAGCGGCGGGCGTTTCTTCTGTTTTCCTGGAAGCTGAATTGTTGGATTTTGAAGTTTTCCCGCTTCGGCTTGATCTTCCGGCCCAACCAGTCAAAATAATCTCCATGCCGCCCGCGTCCCTGCCCAGTTACCTCCGCGCCCAAGCGGACGGCACCCTGTTGTCCGTAAAGCTCCAGCCGCGCGCCTCCGCCAGCGAAATCGGGGAGGCTCTGGGCGATGAATTGCGCATCAAGGTCACCGCCCCGCCCGTGGATGCCGCCGCCAACCAGGCGCTGGTGGAACTGCTCGCTGAAACCCTGGATTGTTCCCGCAGCCGCGTCGAATTGATCCGGGGCCACACCTCGCGGCACAAAACCCTCAAGCTCCACGGTTTCAAACCCGGGGAAGTCCTGGCCAAAATGACGCCGCCCGCCTGACCCCGCCCGGAGCGCCGGCTTGCCGCCGGCTTTGGACGACCGGGTGTGCCGGCCCCGTTACGAACCAATCTGCGCCCGCCGTTTTTCGGAGTGCGTTGGCAAGACCCGCACCTGACAGGCCTCTGCCTCACACAAATCAATCAAGTTCCAACCGGGATGGTTCCCTCCCGAATCCCAACGGGATTCCGTCTCCAAGCCCAGGGTTGTGCCAACGGCCTTACCCTGGGTAACCGTCCCCCTTGGACGACAACCCCAACGGGGTTGCGGCCAATTGGGTGGCGGGTGGGGTCCGGTCCACAACCCCGTTGGGGTTGAAGAACCCCCCAATCCCCTTCCCAGGGCAGGCGTGGAGCGCCAACCCCGGGCTTTGGGCCACCATTGCTTTGGGATTGCCAAACCGGTTGTCTTTTAAACCCGTGAAACGCCGGTCAGATGCAGGGCCAGTCGCCGTTTTTGGACGGAACCATTGGCTTGGCTGTTGCCACCTGGGTTTTGAATTTTTCCGCCTGGGCTCCTGGTTCGTGGCGAAGGCGCATCAATCCCACTCGTCGGCGGGTGAGCCTTGGCCGACTCATACAAACATATGATAGGAAACTTTTTAAAATTAGGATAGGTTTGTACAAAGCCTGCATTTAAATATGTCCAGATCAACGCATTTATCTTCGAATTCCGGGTGCAAACACGCCTTCACCCTCATTGAACTGCTGGTCGTCATCGCCATTATCGCGATCCTGGCCGCCATGCTTTTGCCCGCCCTGGCGGCGGCCAAAGCCAGGTCCTATGTGGCCTCGTGTCTGGGGAACATCCGCCAGATTTCCCAGGGAGCCGCCATTTACGCCAGTGAATACAATGATTTCTTGCCGCCCTGTGTGGACATCAACGGCAGCGCCCTTAATGTGTTGAAACAGGAGGAGTACGGCCAGTTTCTCTGGCAGGGGCCGACCGAGCCGTCCACCTTCAGAGTCACCAGCGCCACCCCGATAGATCCGACCCAAAACCCTTCTCAAACGTTTGAAAATTACGGCTGGCTGACCTACCTGAAAACCGCCGGGGACGGTTCGATTTATTTTTGCCCCTCCTACAACACCAAGCCGCCCACCATCTATTCCGCCGGCGATTACCAACCCTTGCTGACCCCCCTCGACGACACGGGGGGCAGCTATGCCAACATTTCCGGTTCCTACGTTTGGAATCCCTGGGTGGATGGCAATAATTTGCGCCGTTTTCAGAAATCCTCCAGCTTTACCCAGACCCATGTGTTGTCCATGGAATACCTGGTCAACGGCAACACCACCGCTGCCGGCCAGGCGTTGAACCCGGCCACGGTGGCGCATGACCGGTTGAAAGTGGAGGTCGTGGTCTATTCCGATTACAGCGCCAAGGCCGTGAAAATCACCCCCGCCCTCTACTCCGCCGCCTGGGCGTCCGGCGGACTCCTCTACAACCAGACCAATTTGCTCACGGACCTCGATTTGGCTCACTAACCCCACCGCTGGAAATATGATCCCCCAACGCCCCCCCCAAAAAAATCCCGGCTTCACCCTGATCGAATTGTTGGTCGTGATTGCCATCATTGCGATCCTGGCCGCCATGCTCCTGCCCGCCCTGGCGTCCGCCAAGGACCGGTCCCTGCGCGCCAGTTGCATCAACAATGTCAAGGAATTGATTACGGGCGCGAACTTGTACGCCACGGACTCGCAAGACTTTTTGCCGCCGAACGACCTGGATGCCACCCATGGTTTTAATGATGTTGAAGCCGAGCATTATGGCCGGTATACTTACATCAGTGCCAATACCACCTCCGGCGGAGGTGAATTCGTGCAGAAAACGGAGACGACGCCTTATGAGTTCCAGAATGTTGGATATTTATATGAGGCAAATTATGCTGGCAATGGCGGGGATTTTTTCTGTCCTGCCTATAACAACAAGCCGACCTCCGCCAATGGCGCGACCCCCTATATGCCACTGCTGACCACCAGTACCGGGGCCAATGGGACCACGGCCGGGGATGTTCGCTCATCCTATTGCTGGAACCTGTGGGCCAGTCTTACCGCCGCCAACGGCGTTGTCAACCCCAGGCTGTTTCCAAAGACCTCGAGTTTTCATGCCCAAGTTAAATGCATATTAAACGAGTACTTTGTACCCACCGGTACGGCTGCCAGTCCGCAAATTGACCCGTTGAATACGGCGCATGACCGCAGCAAGTCCCTCGTGGTGGCGTTCTCCGACTATAGTGTCAAGTCCATCCAAATCACCCCGCAAATGCTAAAGGATGCTTTCCCGAACGTTGATGGAGGGGTCAACCTTGGATGGGGGGCCAGCTACACCACGCCGGACAGTTTGGGGGCGTTGCTTAACGATATCGAAAACCAGCAATGATCCGGATGCCGTCTTGGTGAAGATTCCGGGTGGCGGCTGGTTTAATCGCGAACGTCCCCTCTGCCGTCCCGGATGGCATCCGCCACCCAAACCGCGCGAAGCGTTCTGTAGTGCGCCAGCCTTCCAGCCTGTCAGTCCCCGGGGACAGGCTGGAAGCCTGTCCCACTTGGCGAAGACATCCCGGTTCAGGGGCGCAATGCGCGCAAAATTTTCGGGGCGTTCTTTGCATGAACCTGACAGAGGTTCACGGGGAGAGCGGACGCATCCAGGCAGGGACGGCACGGCTGCGCCGCCCACCATTTGTCTTTGCCCCCAACGCGTCCCCATGCTCCTTTCGCTTACGCCTTGGAAGCTCGACCCGACCCCTGGAACCGGAGCGCGGCTCTGTGAGCCGCAGCGCGTGGAATTGAGATATGATCCCGGAACCGGCGTTTGCCCTCTCGCGGCGGTTGGTTCCATTGGTGCTCACCCTGATTTCCACTCTTCTTTGGGGCCTTGTCATTCCAAAATAAAAATTTGACAAAACCACTTTCCGATACGAACGTTGTTGAGTTGGGGGGCTGGAAAGCGAACCCGCCGGACCAATTTGCATTGCAAATGCAATGCGACCTCGGTCGGGGAATCCGAAAAAAACGGTTAAATTCGCAAAAGGACGCTTAAATTTTTGCTTCACCCCACTTTTCAATCCTCCAGCGTAATGAATTGTCCTGCCATGCCTTTGGCGTTATATTACCGGCATGGTTGAATCTGACATCGTGGTGGAATCCGCCACCCTGGAGGACATTGCCATGTTGGCCATGGAGTTTGGCCGCATCATGATGGAATGCGGTTCCAGCGCCAGCATCGTGGAAGAGTATGTCGTCCGGGTTGCCCGCGGATTAGGTGCCCGGCGTGTGGATTTGCGCATCGGTTACGCCTCGCTGGCCATCACCGTGGGCATCTCGGATGAAGGGATCACCCGGATGCGGAAAGTGGGTTACCTGGGCGTCAACCAACGGATGGGCCAGTCCCTCCGGGAGTTGGTGCGGCGGTTGGAAGTGGAAAAGCTGTCCTTGTCCCTCACGAGGTCGGAATTGACGCGCTTGGTCCAGGAAAACCCCCGGCATCCCGGCTGGTTTGTGGACATTGCGGTGGGGTTGGCCTGCGCCTCCTTCGGACGCCTCTTGAACATTGATTGGAACGCCTTCCTGCCCGTCTTTGCGGGAGCCACGCTGGGGCAGTGTTTTCGCCGCCAGCTCACCCGGCGTCAGGTGAACGTGTTTATCACGGCCACCCTGGTGGCCTTTCTGGCCTCGTTCGTCAGCGGCCTGACCGCCCGCTGGTGCGGCAGCCAGACGGTGCCGATTGCGATGGTGGCGGCGGTGTTGCTGCTGGTTCCCGGCGTGCCGGCCCTCAATGCCCAGTACGACATTATGAACGGCTACCCGACGCTGGGCAACGCGCGCGCCGTCTGGGTGGGCACCATTTTGATTTTTCTGACCATTGGCGTCTGGCTGGGCCAGATGGCGCTGGGGGAGGGGCGTTGACATGGA
>CAZUBG010000032.1:0-33204 GCA_964618545.1 uncultured Bifidobacteriaceae bacterium
ACGGTCTGCGGGTTGGGAAACCCGCGATACGGCAGACTTGGAAGTCTGCGGTACGAAAAAAACGCCTTTCCGTGAACTGTCTCCCAGGTTCAGGGGTTCAAGGCGCGACATTTCGTTTGGGCAAATTCTCATCCCGGCCTTCTCCCCCGGGGAGGGGAATGGTTCGGCCGGTGGTTGCCGGGTTGGATGGCCGGGGTGGCCGGATGATTACACGCACGTTTTTTAAATCACCGAAGTATAAACCCCGAATATGCCGCCCCTGCGGGGCTTTTTGGTTTTGTGGGGTGCGGTGCTACAAATATGCCGCGCCGACGGCGCTTGGGTTGGCCAAGGGTCCGTCAAGCAATAACCTTGACAACCTGACTGGTTCTTATGACGGCTGGCAGCGTAGCTTGCTCGTCACAGAACCCTTTGGTTATGCTCCTCGCGCGCGCCTGGCCAGCCGTCAAAATTCCGGCGTCAGTTTGTAAAGTTTATTTTTTGACGGACCCTTACCACCTCGAACAGGCCCCCCCCGAAGCCACGTCTGCGTGGGTTTTGGGTGATAAAGCTTCATTCTGGTCGGATTTCGCCACGCGGGAAAATCAGACGGATTCCGGCGGGTCACGATAAAACCCGGGTTTTACAGGGGTTTAATGCGATCCCTGGCGGCCATCCGCCGTTTGGCACCCCAGTTGCTTAATTCGGTCATCCGGTGCTGTCAGAGATTCTTTGCCCCGGAGCGACACGATCATGCCAATGAATGATACAATCCTATCTGAAGCGATGAGTCCGGCCAAAGACCGGCGCGCCATGGAATTCCGGCTGTCGGAAATCGGCCGCATTCATTCTCCTTTCAAACAGGCGACGGGGACGCCCATCCAGCCGTACCGGGCGGCCGGGGCGCCGGGTTATGTCCGGCTGCGCGCGGAATTTCTGGAGGGGCTGGAGGGGCTGTCAGGATTCGACCGGGTGTGGCTGATTTATTGGTTTCACCGGGCGTCGGCGGCGAAGATGAGGGTGGTGCCGTACCGTAACACGGTGGCGCACGGATTGTTTGCCACGCGGGTGCCGGCCCGGCCCAACACGCTGGGCATGTCCTGCGTGCGGCTGCTGAACATCGAGGGCAGCATCCTGCGCCTGGCGGATGTGGATATTCTGGACGACACGCCGCTGCTGGACATCAAACCCTACGTTCCCCAATACGACAATTACCCCGTGCAGCGCTGCGGCTGGCTGGACACCGCGCCGGATCATCACCCGGTGGCCGATGACCGCTTCGAGCGCAAGGATCTGCCTATTCCGGCTTGAGATTTTTACAATCCCAACCAACCAACCATATGAAAAACACCATTGCCCATAACCACATCAACCATCAAAAACTAATGCTGGCCGTTCCGCTGACGGCGGCAGCCATGCTGGCGGCAAGCGCGCCGGCCCAAACGATGACCGACACAAATTCCGCCGCCGGCGGCGGGGCCAGTCAAGCGCAAGCCATGAGCGCGCCCGCCAACGCCGCCCCCCCGGCCTGTCCGGTGGCTGACTATTTCAGCAGTTGGTTTACGCGCGTTTCGGCCATTCAAGCGGAGCAGCCACATTGGATCACGCCGCTGGTGACCGTCACCCCCCGGCTGGAGGAGGAGCTGCGTTATGACCAGGCCTGGCAGGCCGCCGCCGGCGGGCATTCGCTGGATAATTACGACAGCGGCAAGGGGGTGGAACTGATCCCCTGCGAGAACGTGGAACTCATCATCGGGGTGCCGGCCTGGGAAACCGAAACCGAAGGCGCCAAGCCGGCCAAAACCGGCTGGTCCGACCAGAGTTTCCTGGTCAAGTACCGGATCCTCTCCGCCAACGAGGAAAAGGGCGATTATATCCTCACGGCCTTCCTGGGGCTGAGTGTGCCGGACGGCAGCGATTCGTACTCCTCGCATCACTATACGGTCACGCCCACCCTGGCCGGCGGCAAGGGCTGGGGCGATTTTGACGTGCAAAGCACCCTGGGATTGTCCGTGTCCGACAATGGCGCCGTGCGCGCCGGGGCGGGAACGCCGCTGGCCTGGAACACCGCCTTCCAATACCGCGTGGAGAAATATTTTTCACCCGAAGTGGAGGCCAATTACACTTGGTGGCCGAACGGGGAGCACGGCGGGAAGAGCCAGCTCTACCTCACCCCGGGGCTGCTGATTGGGCGCGTGCCCATCGCCGGGCGCGTGGGATTGACCTTTGGCGCCGGCTTCCAGGTGGCGGTGACCGACAAGCCCCTCGACCATCGGAACATCGTGCTGACCGCCCGGCTGCCGTTCTGAAGGCAATTATCGTCCAAACCTTAAATGCCAGAATCCTGGAATAATGAAACATCTTATGACAATCAAACCAGCCTTGAAACTCACCCTCCTATTGACAGCGGCGCTTCCCGCATCGCTCGCGGCCCAGTCAACAACCCTGAGCCAAGTGGTCGCCATGAACACTTATGTCTCCTCAGGCCAGCCCACGGTCAATTTTGGCACCATGGGGGCCATGGAGATTGCGGTGCCCACGGCGGCGCAAAACCGCACCGAGGAATCCCTCATCCAATTCAACACCGCAACGCTCCAGTCCGAGTTTAATGCGGATTACGGCGCCGGCAACTGGGCGGTCACTGCGGTCACCCTGACGCTGTACTCGAATTTTGCGACCGCCGGCCAGCAGCCGGGCAACAGCAGTTTCAACCAGATTGCCGCCGGCGGGTTCGAGTTGGACTGGCTGAGCGACAACAATTGGAGCGCAACGGCGGTTACTTACAATAACATTTCCGGTGTTCTGCCCGGAACCGGCAACAACGAACTGGACTCGCTCGGCGATTTCGATTACCTGGCGAGCGGCACCAGCCCCAACACCTGGACACTGAGCCTCGATCCCAATCTGGTGAGTGAAATCAGCAGCGGGGACCCGGTGAGCATTTATGGCCAGCCAACGGCCGGCAGCACGGTGGGCTATCTGTTCAATACGCTCAATAACAACCCGGCGGATTTAAACATCACGGTGGCACCGGTGCCGGAGCCCGCCACCCTGGCGCTGGTGGTTTCCGGTCTGGCCGGGCTGGCCGCCGTTCGCCGGCGGAAAAACCAAAAGTGATTTCGTCCCGAACCATCGTCGCCGCTGTCCTCGTGTGCCTCGGGCACGCCGCCGGGGCGCAGGTAACGAACAGTTCCATCGCCGTTGAAACGGCCTTTGTCTGCACCGGCTCGCCGAATTATGAAGGGGGCGCGGATTTGACCGGGCTGAATTTTGGCGGTTCGGGCACCCTGGCCATCGCGCCGGCCTCGTCGCCGAAGGGCGAGTTCCGCAGCGTGGTCATGTTCAACCTCGCGGGCGCCGTGACGCTGTTCAACGCCACGTACGGCTCGAACGACTGGACGGTTGGCAGCCTTTCGCTGATCCTGACGAGCAACTATGGGCAGGCCGGGGTGCAGCCGAACAACCCCATTTTCAACGTCATCAGCGGCGGCCGGTTTGTGATCGAATGGCTGGCCGATGACGATTGGTCGGAGGGGAGCGGCACGCCGGCCAGTCCCACCACCGACGGGGTGACTTGGAATTCGCTGCCCGGCCTGCTCGCCCAGCCGCATCTGCCGCTCTGCACGAATGATTATGTGCCGCCGGGGGTAAATGTGCCCGTCACCTGGCCGCTGCCGCTGGAGACGAATTTGGTGGCGAACCTTGTCAGCGGCGGCAATGTCACCTTCTATTTTTATGCGGCCGACGATCAAGTCGGCTATCTCTTCAATTCATATATTTATGGGCGCGGCAACGATCCGTTGCTAACCGTGGTCGCCACGCCCTGCCTGATCATTCTTTCCGGCGCTTTCACCAATTCCGTTTTTCACCTGACCGGGCGGGGCGGGGCGGGCACGGAGTATCAAATCCAGTCGAGCACCAATCTGGCTGCGGCCAACTGGCTGACCCTGGGCACCGCCACCGCCGATACCAACGGCTTCATCCAATTTGACGATCCCGCCGTCACCAACCCCCGGCGTTTCTACCGTTTCAGTCAATGAATCTGAGGAGGAACCAAGCCGCGTTCACCCTGATCGAATTGCTCATCACAATTGCCATCATCGCGATTTTGGCCGCGCTGCTGCTGCCGGCGCTGGCCCGGGCCAGGGACAAGACCCGCGCCGTCCAATGCGCCGCCAACCTCCGTCAGTGGGGCCTGGCCGGCCGGATGTACGCCGACGATTTCAGTGATTTCCTGCCCCGGCGCGGCCAGGGTGTGCAGACGCTGGCCCTCATCACCCGTCCCGACGACTGGTTCAACGCCCTGCCGCCTTATTTCACCCAGCCGCCCTTCATGCAACTCGTGGAGGAAGGCCAGCCCCCGGCGGCCGGCGATCACAGTGTCTTCATTTGTCCGGATGCGACCGACCCGGGCGGAGCCTATTTTTTGTGTTATGGACAAAACATGAACCTTTCGCCGTGGAACCTGCCGATGGCGACCAAATTTTCCGCCGTCCTCCAGCCGTCGCTGGTGGTCGCGCTGGGCGAAAGCCCCGGACCGTATGCCTCCACCTATCCGTCCACCCAGGCTTACAGCATCGTGGCGCGGCATGTGCGCCGCATCAACCTGCTGTTCCTGACCGGTCAGGTGCAGGCCTTCCCGGGCTCCCATGTCGGGTGCGACGAGGGCGATCCGGGCCGCCCCGATGTTCGGTGGCTCACCGGCACGCCGAGCGACGCCCAGGCGGGTAACTATTGATTTCCATGAAAAACAAAATCCTGTTGTTGTTCGTCTTTGTGCTGGCCGTCACCCTGGCCATTCAATACCACAGCCTGAATGCCGCCCGGCACCGGGTGGTCCGGTGCGCGGTGATTGGCGGGATGACCATGACGGGCCTGTGGCCGGAGATTGCCAAAATGTTCGAGGCCCAAACCGGGTATCACGTCGTCGTGGTGGCCACGGGCGAGCGACCAATCCTGGACAAAGCCATCCGCGCCGGGAAGGCGGACCTGCTCACCATGCACTCCGGCGACATCACCACGGACATCGTCGCCGACGGCATCGGGGTCAACCTGAAGCCCTGGACGCGCAATGAACTGGTCATCGTCGGTCCGACCAACGACCCGGCGCAGATTCGGGGCATGACGAATGGCGCGCTGGCGTTGAAGAAAATTGCCGAAGCCGGCGCGAAGTTTGTGGATTTTCAGGGCATTGGCAGCCGTGAATTGACGCACACCCTCTGGCGTCTGGCGGGCATGGAGGAAAAGGGGCCCTGGGTCCTCAAGGACGACACCGTCTCCAAATGGACCGTGCTGCAATTCTGCCGCTCCAACCACGCCTACGTGGTCACCGGCTACATCCCGGCGCTGACCGGCAAAATGGCCAACGAGGGCATGGAAATCCTCGTCAAAGGCGACCCCATCATGCGCCGCCCCTATGTGGTGATGGAAGCCAATCCCAAGCTGTTCCCCCGGGCGAACTACGCCGGGGCGCAGGCGCTGGCGGATTTTCTACTGTCGCCCAAGGTGCAGAATTTTCTCCTGGAATTCGGCCGGGACACGGCCGCCAATCACCCACTGTTTTACCCCGTTGACGCCGCCAGGGTGCCTCTGTAACACCTCGCTGCTTTTCCCGCCATCCTCCTTGCGCCAAGCCGGACCCAGGCCGCCAGTCAGGGCGAGGCCATGGACTCCGTGGCCAAAACCGTGGCCCAGGGCCGTGAAATCAGCTCCAATGACGATCTTCCCCAATCGGTCGGCGGCGGGGATAAACCCCGGCTGAAACGCTTCACCGGCCGGGTCACCGTTCTCCTACCATAAAACGGAACTGAAGTCATGCGTGGATGACAAACGGCAAGTAAAAGTGACGTTTTTGTTGATTTTCACCCTTTTTCCAACCTAAATGTGGGTGTTTTTGGATTCAAACCGGTCCGGCCTTCGGCCCTTCACTGATTCTGAGCCGGGGTTTGTTAAGTTGTAACATGTTTAGCTAGAGCAACTTACGACATTAATCTGAAAGCTGAACGGGGGCGTGTCCCGAAGAAATGATGCGTTGGCACATCCCCTGCTTTTTCTACCTGCATGGATGGGACGACAGACCACGGCACGAGCCGGCACGCAATCAACCATATAAACAAATTATAAACCATATGACACGCAAGATAGCATTTTACGGCAAGGGCGGGATCGGCAAATCCACCACGCAGCAGAACACGGCGGCCGCCATGTCCTATTATTACGACAAAAAGGTCTTCATTCACGGCTGTGATCCCAAGGCGGATTCCACGCGCCTGATTCTGGGCGGGAAGCCGCAGGAAACCCTGATGGATGTGCTGCGGGAGGAGGGCGCCGAGAAAGTCACCAACGAAAAGGTCATTAAACACGGCTACCGGGACATCAAGTGCGTCGAGTCGGGCGGGCCGGAGCCGGGGGTGGGCTGCGCCGGGCGCGGGGTCATCACCGCGATTAATCTGATGGAGGAAAACGGGGCCTACACGCCGGATCTCGACTTCGTGTTTTTTGACGTGCTCGGCGACGTGGTGTGCGGCGGGTTCGCCATGCCGATTCGGGACGGGAAGGCGCAGGAGGTGTATATCGTCGCTTCGGGCGAGATGATGGCGATCTATGCGGCCAACAACATTTGCAAGGGCCTGCTCAAATACGCGCAGCAGAGCGGCGTGCGCCTGGGCGGGGTCATCTGCAACAGCCGCAAAGTGGACCGCGAGCGGGAGTTTTTGGAGGAGTTCACCCGGGCCATCGGCACCCAGATGATTCACTTTGTGCCCCGCGACAACGTGGTGCAAAAGGCGGAGTTCAACAAAAAGACGGTCGTCGAGTACGACGCCAATGAAAACCAGGCGAAGGAATACGGCGAACTGGGCCGCAAAATCATCGAGAACACCAATTTTGTGATTCCCAAGCCGATGACCATGAATGAACTGGAGGAGATGGTCGTCAAGTACGGCATCGCCTGACCGTCAACCCATCACGCCATAACGAGGACAACATCATGCCCTATCACGAATTCAAATGCAGCGTGTGCATCCCGGAGCGGAAGAAGCACGCGGTGGTCAAAGGTCCCGGGGAAACGCTGGCCGACGCCCTGCCGCTCGGCTACATGAACACCATTCCGGGAACCATTTCCGAGCGCGGTTGCGCGTATTGCGGGGCGAAGCATGTGATCGGCACCCCCATGAAGGATGTGATTCATCTCAGTCATGGCCCGGTCGGCTGCACCTACGACACCTGGCAGACCAAGCGCTACATCAGCGACAACGACAATTTCCAGCTCAAGTACACCTACGCCACGGACATGAAGGAAAAGCATGTCATCTTCGGGGCGGAAAAAATGCTGAAAAAGAACATCCTCGAGGCGTTCAAGGCCTTTCCGAAGATCAAACGCATGTCCATCTACCAGACCTGCGCCTCCGCCCTGATTGGCGATGATATCGAAGCCATTGCCCGGGATGTCATGGCGGAACTGCCGGACGTGGACATTTTTGTCTGCAATTCGCCCGGGTTCCGGGGACCCAGCCAGTCCGGCGGGCACCACACCATCAACATCGCCTGGATGAAGGACAAGGTCGGCCAGGTGGAGCCGAAAATCACGAGCCCCCACGTCATCAATTATGTGGGCGAGTATAACATCCAGGGGGATCAGGAGGTGATGGTGGATTACTTCAAGCGCATGGGCATCCAGGTGCTTTCGACGTTCACCGGCAACGGCTCGTACGACGAGCTGCGCTCCATGCACCGGGCGCATCTGAACGTGCTGGAATGCGCGCGTTCCGCCGAGTACATCTGCAACGAACTGCGGGTGCGCTACGGGATTCCGCGGCTGGACATTGACGGGTTTGGGTTCAAGCCCCTGTCCGAATCGCTGCTGAAGATCGGGTTGTTCTTCGGCATCGAGGACCGGGCCCGGGCGATCATTGAGGAGGAAACCGCCCGCTGGAAACCGGAGCTTGACTGGTACAAGGAGCGCCTGCGGGGGAAACGCGTCTGCCTGTGGCCGGGCGGCTCCAAGCTCTGGCACTGGGCCCATGTGATCCACGAGGAGATGGGGGTGGAGGTGGTGTCCGTCTACACGAAATTCGGCCATCAGGGGGACATGGAGAAGGGGATTTCCCGCTGCGAGGAAGGCGCGCTGGCCATTGACGATCCCAACGAGTTGGAAGGGATCGAAGCCATGGAAACGCTGAAGCCGGACATCATCTTCACCGGCAAGCGCCCGGGCGAGGTGGCCAAGAAAATGCGCGTGCCCTACCTGAACGCCCATGCCTATCACAACGGCCCTTACAAGGGCTTTGAAGGGTGGGTCCGGTTTGCGCGGGATATTTACAACGGCATCTACTCGCCGATTCATCAGCTCGCCACCGTGGACATCAGCCAGGACGAGATTCCCGCCGACCGCGGGTTTTTGACCCAGCGCCTGATTTCCGATGAGAAGCTGGGGCCGGAAATCACCGCGGCGCCCGGTTTGCGGCAGTACACGGGCAAATACGACAATCTGGCGGAGTTGCGCCAGCGGAAGTACCCGGTGTTTGACGCCCCGCCCGCGCCGGCGGAAGCCAAACCGGCGCTGGAGGCCGTGGGGGCCTGATCCCGGAGGACCGCATCATGGAAAACCTTATGAAAGAGCAAATCGAGCAGTTGTTGGATTACATCATGAAGAACTGCCTCTGGCAGTTTCATTCCCGGGCCTGGGACCGGGAGAAGCAGAACGAGAACATTCTGCAAAAAACCATGCAGGTGCTGTGCGACGAACCGGTTGCGCTGGAGACGCCGGCGGACCGGTGCTACTGGGTGGATGCGATCTGCCTGGCCAAAGCCTACCAAAGCCGGTTCCCGTGGCTGTCCCAAATGGGGAAGCCGGAAATCAAGCTGCTCATGCAGGGTCTCAAAGACCGGCTGGACTACTTAACCATCAAAGGTTCGCTCAATCTGGAGCTGACCGATCAACACTATTAAAAGGAGAAAAAACATCATGTCCTGCAATGTTCAAGTCAAAGAGCGCACCGGCTGCATTAATCCCATCTTCACCTGCCAGCCCTGCGGGTCCCAGTTTGTCAGCATCGGCATCAAGGACTGCATCGGGATTGTCCACGGGGGGCAGGGGTGTGTCATGTTTGTCCGGCTGCTGATTTCACAGCACCTCAAGGAAAGTTTCGACATCGCGTCGTCCTCGGTCCATGAGGAGGGGGCGGTGTTCGGGGCGGTCAAGCGCGTGGAGGAGGCGGTGGACGTGCTGCTGATGCGCTATCCCGATGTCAAGGTCATCCCCATCATCACCACCTGCTCCACCGAAGTGATCGGGGATGACATTGATGGCCTGGTGCTGAAACTGAACAAGGGGCTCCTGAAAACCAAATATCCCGGCAGGGAAGTTCACCTGATTCCGATTCACGCCCCCAGCTTTGTCGGCAGCATGGTGTCGGGGTATGACCAGGCGGTGAAGGATTTTGTGAGTTACTTCGCCAAAAAAAGCGCCCCCAGCGGGAAGCTGAACCTGATCACGGGCTGGGTGAATCCCGGCGATGTCACCGCCCTCAAGCACCTCCTGGCCGAAATGCAGATCGAGGCCACCGTGCTGTTTGAAATCGAGAAGTTCGATTCGCCCATCATGCCGACGAAGCGGGTCGTCTCGGAGGGGAGCACCACCGTGGAGGATCTGACCGGCACCGCCAATGCCCTGGGAACCCTCGCCCTCAATCGTTACGAGGGCGGCAAGGCGGCCGCTTACCTGGAGGAAAAATTTGGAATCCCCACGATTGTCGGCCCGACCCCGATTGGCATTCGGAACACCGACACGTTCCTGCACAACCTGAAAAAGCTGACCGGCAAGCCCATTCCGGCCACCCTGGTTCGCGAGCGGGGACTGGCCCTGGATGCGTTGACGGATCTGGCGCACATGTTTTTGGCGGACAAGAAAGTGGCCATCTACGGAAACCCGGACCTCGTCATCGGCCTGGCGGAGTTCTGTCTTGATTTGGAAATGAAGCCGGTCCTGCTCCTGCTCGGGGACGATCACTCCGGGTATCCGAAAGACCCCCGGATCCAGGCGCTCCAGGAAAAAGTGGATTACGAGATGAAGATCATCACGAATGCGGATCTGTGGGAACTGGAGAACCGCATCAAGAATGAAGGGCTGGAACTCGACCTCATTCTGGGGCATTCCAAGGGGCGGTTTATCTCCATTGACAACAACATTCCCATGGTGCGGGTGGGCTTCCCCACTTATGACCGCGCCGGACTGTACCGTCATCCGGTGGTGGGCTATGCCGGCGCCATCTGGCTGGCCGAGCAAATGGCCAACACGCTGTTCACGGACATGGAGCATAAAAAGTGCAAGGAGTGGATCCTGAATGTGTGGTGATTCCAATGGGCTTTCAAAACCTTATCCCGGGAGGTTGGCTGGGATGCGGTCCCGGGTGTCCGCCGGCCGGTGGCGGGCATCCGGTTCCGTTATAACGAATAAGAAAGAAATACAACGTTCCGCATGAAAATTGCCGCGATTGTGGATGAAGAGGGGCGGGTGGTCAACCGCCTGGAAAACGGCCGGCTCCGCCTTTACGAACAGACCCCGGAGGGTTGGACACTGCTCAAGCAGATCGGCCTGGAAGTGCGGGGCGGCATGGGCCTGGCGGAGGTGAAAGCGCTCTTAAAACAAACCTTCGCCCAACTGGAGGACTGCCGGGTATTCCTGGTGGGCGAGCTGCGGGGGCTGCTGTTCGTCCTGCTGCAGGAGTCGGGGTTTCGCATCTGGAAATCGGAAGGGAACATCGTGGAACAGATGGACCAGGTGGTCCGGAAGGAAGCCGAGGCGGTGAAAGTCGTTGAGCAGCCCGTGCCGGCCCCCGTTCCCGTGGGGCCTTTCAGCGAAGGCCATTATCAGATCAACCTGGCGGAGGTGCTGAAAAATGACCCCGGCCTGAATTCCAAACAAGTGCTGATTCCCTTCATGGAGAAACTGGCGTTTCAAAAACTGGAGATCCTTTGCGAGCATTTGCCCCGGTGGTTTCCCCACGAGTGCGAGCGCCTGAATCTGCGCGCGGAAACCGGGGCTCCCGATCCGGCCCGCCATGAAATGAAGGTGATCCTCCTGCCCAAAACGAAAATTACACTGCCACCATGAAAGATTCCTACGACTTGGGATACCGTCTGCATTTCGCCTACGGTTCCAACCTGAACGTGGAGCAGGTGCAAGCCCGGTGCCATCAGGCCTCCGTGGTGACGGTGGCGCGGCTGGCGGATTACAAGCTCGCTTTTTACGGGCATTCAAAACAATGGGACGGCGGGGAGGCAACCTTGATGCCGCGGCCGGGCGAAGACCTGTGGGGCGTCGTTTACCAATTGTCCTTTGGGGATGCGGAAACGCTGGATTCCTGGCAGGATGTCCGGCTGGACGGCACCGGCCCCTATTTTCTCTACCCGACTGTGGTGGCGGATGAGCGGGGGAACCCTTATCCCGTGTTGCTTTACAAAAAAAATGATGTCAGTGATCTCCAAATGCCCAGCCGGGAGCACTTGGACCAGATCATCACCGGGGCGCAGCGGCAGGGGCTGCCGCCGGATTATCTGGAAAAGCTCCGCCGCCTTGACGCCCGGCCGGCGGGTTTCGCCGTTCCCAAAAAAAGCCGGTTTGACCGGTCCATTTTAACGGATCGCTGTGGCGGGTGTGACGAGGCGGAGGCACCCCTTTCAGCCGGGGCCGGAGGGAAACCGGCGCTCACCCCCGCACAACTCATGGCTGCGACCTTTTATGCCTGACTCCGCCACCGAACACCCCCACCGCTTGATGCGGCGCAAGGATCGTGAAATCACCGCGCGGCCGGAAATTGACGCCATCCTTCGCTCCGAGAAGCTCATGCGCATCGCGCTGGTGGATGGGGATAGGCCGTTTCTGGTTCCCGTCTTTTACGCCTTTGATGGCGCGTCGCTCTTTTTCCACTCAGCCCCGGCGGGCACGAAGATCGAAATTCTCCGGCGCAATCACCACGTCTGCTTTGAGATCAGCGTTTTCCAAGGGGTGATCGAAAGCGAAGTGGCGTGCGATTTCGAGGCCAAGCACCGCACGGTGATCGGCCAGGGGCGGGCGTTTTTCGTGAGCGAGGAAACGGAGAAAATCAAGGCGCTGGACCTCCTTGTGGCGCAATTCACCGCTAAAAAGTTTGAATACCCCAAGGCGAGCCTCCATGGCACGACCGTGGTCCGAATCGAAATTGACTCGGTGAAAGGCAAGCAGCACGGGTTTTAATCCAGAGTGAGAACCTTGCCGGTTTCGGTGGTTTCATAGCCGGGCAGATCGGTGAGCTGCCGGTGAAATTTTTGGTGTTGCAGCAGATTCAGCATTCGGGCCACCGGGGGAAAGTCGAGCAGCACCCTGGGAATGATCAAATTGAAACCCACCTCCTGGATGGGCAGAAAATCGAGACTGCACGACTCCGCCACCGCCCGCAACCCAATGGCGATGTCGGCCGTTCCTTCGCGAATGGCCCGGGCGCAGGCAAAATGGCTGCTGGCCGATTTCGCATAGCCCGGGATTCCCCCGGCCGGGATGCCGGTTTTTTCGAGCAGCTCATCCAGCAGCAACCGGCTGCCCGCCCCCTCGTTGCGGTTGATCAGCCGCACGCGGGGCGAGATCAAGTCCTCCTCGGAACGAAACTGCAGCGGGTTGCCCCGGGACAGCATCCAGCCTTGTTCCCAGCGGGCAAACCGGACCACGATGACCTCCATCGGCAGCAGGGCGATGGCGTGCCGCTGGGTTTCCGGGTTGGGGAAGTGAACCCCGGCCACATGCGCTTCACCGCGTTGGAGCGCGTGTACGGCCGCCGTGCTGGAAAGGTTTTGCCAGCAAAAAATGCCTCCCTCCGGGGTCCGATTCCACAGATTCCGCAGAATGCCCAGCGCCGGATCGCAGCCGGCCACGAGCAGGTTGCGGCGGAGTTGATCGGCTGCCGCCAGCAATTTCACCTCCCCCCGCGAGCCTTCGCGGGAAATCAACCGTCCGCTGGCCTCGTCGAAGGCGTCCATTTGGGAGGCTTGGGAGGGGATGGCGATCCACCGTCCGCCGACTTCCGCCAAATGCACGCGGTTTTCCGAAAAATTCACGCCGTCGGGCAGGTCAACGGACAGGGTCTCCTCCGGTTCCGACTTTTGAAAAAGGGCCGTGACCGGGCAGTCCAGAACCTCGGCCAGACGCAGGGCGGTGGTGACGGCGGGAACGGACAGGCCGCGCTCAATGGAGTTAACCGCCTGCCGGGTCAAACCCGCCCGCCGGGCAAGTTCCACCTGGCTCAAATGGAGCCGTTCACGCAGTGCCAATACTTGACAAACGTAAATGGGTTCTGCCACCGCGGAAAAATACCCGCCCGCCGGGTGGAACGCAAAGCGTTTGTTTTCATTTATTTTGCATGTGAGACTTGCAATGTCTTATGTGATGGTATGATCTTGTCTGTGTGAATGGTCAGGAGGCCGTCTGTGGATCTGTGACAGATCCGCCATCCGTCGGAAGGGCGGGGCGGAAGCGGGGCGGCGCCGGTTCAGGTCGGAAGGCGCCAAAAAACGGAAAAACACCCAAAGACACGCACAGAACCGGATAAAAAATCTAAAATTCACCCTCCCGGCCCCCGTCCTTCGTTTCCAACCCATCCCCCGCCCGGGTCGAATTTAGCTGAAATGCAGGCTTGATTTCTTCCGCGTTGAATTTAGTTTTAGCAGCATTAGGATTTGGGAAAATAATAACGCAAACACCGCAACCAAACTTTATCATGGCCTTTCAAAATGTCACCCCGCCCGACGGCGGCAAAATCTCCATCAGCCACGGCCAGCTCACCGTGCCGTCGAACCCCATCCTCCCCTTCATCCGCGGCGACGGCACCGGGCCGGACATTTGGGCCGCCAGCGTCCGCGTGTTTGATGCGGCCGTCCAAAAGGCCTACGGCCACGCGCGCAAGGTGGCCTGGTTCGAGGTGTTTGCCGGCGAGGAAAGCTTCAAGAAATTCAACAACTGGCTGCCCGACGACACCGTCGAGGCCTTCAGGGAGTATCTCGTCGGCATCAAGGGTCCGCTGACCACCCCCGTCGGCGGCGGCCTGCGCTCCCTCAACGTGGCCCTGCGCCAGATGCTCGACCTTTATGTTTGCCTGCGCCCCGTGCAATGGTTCACCGGCGTGCCCTCCCCCGTCAAGCACCCGGAAAAAGTGGACATGGTCATCTTTCGCGAAAACACCGAGGACATTTATGCCGGCATTGATTTTGAGGCCGGCAAGGAACAGGCCCTCAAAACCCTCGAGTTTCTAAAGGCGAATTTCCCCAAGGACTTCAAAAAAATCCGCTTCGGCGAAACCCCCGAATTCGTCGGCGTGGGCATCAAGCCCGTCAGCAAGCCCGGCACGGAACGCCTGTTCCGCTCCGCCGTGCAATACGCCATCATCAACCACCGCAAGAGCGTGACCATTGTTCACAAGGGCAACATCATGAAGTACACCGAAGGCGCCTTCCGCGACTGGTCCTACGCCCTGGCCAAGAGTGAATTCGGCGCGGTGGAAGTGGACGGCGGGCCGTGGTGCAAAATCCCCGAGGGCAAACCCGGCGCGGGGATTGTCATCAAGGACAGCATTGCGGACATCACCCTGCAACAAGTGCTGACCCGCCCCACGGATTTCGATGTCATCGCCACGCTGAACCTCAACGGCGATTATCTCTCCGACGCCCTGGCCGCGCAGGTCGGGGGCATCGGCATCGCGCCCGGCGGCAACATCAATTACCTCACCGGCCACGCCATCTTTGAAGCCACCCACGGCACCGCCCCCAAATACGCGAACAAAGACGTCGTCAACCCCGGTTCCGTCGTTCTCTCCGGCGAAATGATGTTCCGCTACCTCGGTTGGACCGAAGCGGCGGATGCCATCCTCAAGGGCCTGAACGGGGCCATTGGCAGCAAGCGCGTCACCTACGATTTCGGCCGGCAAATGGAGGGGGCCACGGAGATCAAATGCTCCGAGTTCGGCGACAACATCATCGCCCACATGTAAGCCGGCACCGGGGCGGGTTGTTTCAAGTGCGGGCGGCCCGTCGCGGTCCGCCCGTTTTTTTTTGATCAGTTTAACTGCGGCGGGCGCGGGGTGAAACCCCGGAACGTGATGCCATCGGGGGTGGTTGCGCCGGTGAAGACCTTGAGGTAGAAATATTTCGCGACCTGCTCATAATCCGGCAGCAGCGAAAAATCAATCCAATCCGTGGTGGCCCTGGGCAGAAACGGCACCATTTGCTGTCCGAGGCCCGCCGGGTTGGCCGACTGTTTCAAGCCGGCGAACGTGGTCCGCATGACCGCGCGTTGATCTTCATAGCCAAACAGGCCGTTGCCGGCGCCGCCCACCTGTTGCAGCGCATCCGCCAGCCCCGGAATTCCGGACAAGGGCCGGGGCGGTTTGCCCGCGCTGCGCAGATATTCCTCCAGCAGGGCCACATCCGGACTGATGGCCACATAGCCGTTGCAGATCGAACAATAAAAATAGCCCTGAACCGTGCCCCCGGTCGGGGAGGGTTGCGGACGCCAGGCCACCGTGTGGATGGTGTGCCCCATGAAATCGCGCGGGGCCGGGGCCGTCTCCTGTGCGGCGGAGAGGGCGGCCGCGGTCTTGAGCGCGAGAATGGTCTGGTCGGGATTCGCCGCGGCAAAGAGGAAAATGCCATGCGACTGGCTCAGCTCCGGCAAACTCGTTCCCCCCGGTTCCTTCTCATAACTCATCCAGTCATCCCCCAAATTGCCAATCAGGTTTTTGCGAATGTCAAAGCTCGCGTCCTTTTGCTGGGCCAGGCTGTTGGCCATGTCAATGAACCCGTTGAGGGTGCCCACGCTGTTGGGGGAGATGCCGCCCAGCGTTTTCTGCAATTCCGCCCAGATGTTCTGGCTGTCCAGCCGCCACCGCCAGAATTTCACCGCGTCCGCCGGCACAAACGCCGGCGGGTTGGCGTCCCGCTGCGGGGTGGCGATCATTTTAAAAATCCCGTGGCGCTCCGCCTCCGGCACCGACAAAAACAGGGTGACCAGCGTGCCGGCATGCGACTCGTTGCAGCTCAGACAGATTGATTTCAAGCCCATCAGTCCGGCGGCGTTCAAAATGGCGGCGGGTTGAATGGGCGGAAACAGCGTCGGCGCGCTGGGATTGGGCTCCGCCGGCGGGATTTGCGCGATCACGTTAAACAGGGCGCGGGCGTTGAGCCACGAATAATAAATCGGTGAATTGCGAAAATGGGCCGCCTGGTCGGCGGTGAAAATGGTGTTGTCCGCCAGGCAGGGGATGCTGCCGCCGGTGAGCCGCGACACCACGGGTTCCACCGCCTTGACGGAGTTGCCCACGATCAACAGGGACTGGTATTGGCCGATGACCATTTCGCTCTTGCGGGGCGGCTTGGTTTCCCGACCCAGTTCCTGCACGGGCTGGCTGCCGGGCAGCAGACCGACCAGGGTGGGGGGAATGTCATTGCTGGACAGCGGCACCACGGAAAAAGGCAGGCCATGGATGGATTCACTCCGGATGGGCTTGCCCGCGTCCATCCATTTTTTCCGCAGCAAATCCAGATTGGTTTTCAGCAGGCCGCTTTGGTCCTTGGTGTCCAACAACAGGAGCACGCCGGGGAATTGTTTGTCATCCTGGCCATCCCAGCCGTTCCGCGTGACGGCGAACGTCAACTGGCCCTGAAGCAAATCAAAATAATCCGCCAGACTCACGCCCAGATCCTGTTCCAGCGGACCCGTGAATTGCTCGCTCCACTTGGCCATGAACCGGTCATGAAACGGCTTCATGGCCGGATCATTCCAGAGCAGCCACTTGGGCGACTGACTGGCGGCGTAACGCAGCGCTCCGCAATCCGGCGCGGTCAGGACGAAGAAGGTGTCGGCGGGCAGAAGGTCTTCCGCCGGGGGAATGGCGGCCCGCAGCGGGGCGGCCAGGGCCAGTAAGGCAAAAAGGGCGGTGAGTCCGGACCAACGGAGGGGTTTCAGATTCATAAATGACACCGACAGGGGATCAGACGGATTGAGACGCCGGGGAATTCAAGCCGGAACCACCGCGATAACCACGATAACTTCATTGCTCGGGCGCTTTTTTTAAGGTCCGGCTCGGCGGCTCCAAATAACGGTAGGGATTGTTCGGATTATCCGTGGAATAGGCAAACGCATCGCGGTGATCCAGAAAGTTTTTGACCAGCTCCACCGGAATGGCAAAGCCCAGTCCTTCGCCAAACGTGATTTTCATGTTCGTCACGCCCACCACCTCGCCCGCCAGGTTGAACAGCGGGCCGCCGCTGTTGCCGGGATTGATCTGCGTGCTGGTTTGCAAATAAAGCTCGCCTTCCACCTGCCGCGTCTTCGTGCTCAAAATCCCCGAGGTGACCGTTCGTTCCAAACCCAGCGGGCTGCCGATGGCAAAGACCGGGTCGCCCACGCTCAGGGAATCCGAGCTGCCCAGGGTCGTATACTTGAATTTGGGGGCGGTCTTGTCCTCGATTTTTAACAGTGCCAGATCGTGGAATTTGTTGATGGCGATGATGCGGACCTGTTTGTACGTCTCGCGTTCCATCTGGCCCTCGCTTTGATGGTAAACCTCCACGGAAATTTCCGTTTCCCCTTCAATCACGTGAAAATTGGTGATGAGATAGCCGTCCGCATTGATGAAGAAACCGGACCCCAGTCCTTCCGGGGTGCGCACCTCCACCACCGATTCGCCGATTTGCTTGACCAGCGTGCTGACATCGCGCGTGGCGGCCGCATGGGCGTCGGCGTAATAAAACTGCGGCGCGCTGTTGAGAGTCGCCGGGGCGGCCGAAACGGCGGGTGCCGGAGCCGGAGCCGGGGCCGCCGCGCCTGATTGAACGATGTTGGCTATCGAGCTGCGGGGAACCACCAGCACCGTGTAGCCCACGTCCACCACCACGGCATCCGTCTTTTCCGCCAGAATTTTGCCGGTGATCGCGGCCTGATCCTTTAACTGGATCACGTCGGCGAAGCCCGCCTGGGCTCCGCAGAGGAACAACACCGCCAGCGCATGAGATTTATTCAACCACATTATGGGACGATAATGCAGCCGCGAGCCTTTTACAAGCGGGGGGCGTGCAAAACTTTGGAATTAATTTTCCGGGGCCTGCCATAGAAAATAGGGCAATCCCGCCCGCAATTTGGGCAGGTCCAACCCCAGATCCAGCTTGAGGTTGCGGGCCGAACCGCTCTGGCCGAACATGGAGAGAAAATCCGAGATGTCGTAATGTTCCTCGTACTCGATCAGATTGGCTTGCTTGAGGCCCGCGATTTTTTCCGCCCGGTCCACCGCATCATCAAAGTCACCCAGTTCATCCACCAATCCCAGTTTGAGCGCCTGGCTGCCGGACAAGACCCGGCCATCGGCGTAATCCGCCCAGTCCGGGGCCAGCGGACGGCCCTCCTTCTTGTTCAGCTCATGGGCCGCCGACCGGCCTTCACTCACCACGCCCTTGAATTTGGCGTAGGTTTCGTCAATCAACGCCTGCACCATGGCGTGTTCCTCGGCGGGAATTTCATTGGTGCTGCGGTCCGGACTCAGCATGTCCTTGAATTTCCCGCTCTTAAACGTCAGGGGCGCCACTCCTACTTTATCCATCAGGCCGCGGTAATTAATGCCGTGCATGATCACGCCGATGCTGCCCGTGAGCGTGAGTTCATTCGCCACTATCCAGCGGCAGGGGGCGGAAACGTAATACCCGCCGGAAGCCGCCAGGCTGCCCATGCTGCAAATCACCGGTTTGCCCCGGCGTTCGGGAATCCCGGGTTCCCCCGGATCATCCGTTTGAAAGTTGACCAGCGCCTTGTTGATCTCATCCGAGGCCAGCACTTCGCCCCCGGGTGAATCCACCTTCAAAATCACGGCTTTCACCCGGCTGTCATCACTCGCCCGGTCCAGTTGGGCTTTGATCACATCCACCATGTTGTTGCCCGCCCCGTCGTCCGCCTGATCGGTAATGATGCCGTTCACCGTGATCACGGCGATTTTATCGTGCGCCTTGTTGTCCTCCAGAATCGCCTCGTCCAGCCGGGGGCCCACTTCCCTCGGTGAGCCGGTTTTTAAATGATTGATGTTAAACCCGTGCGAAACAAACTGGCCCAGATTGACCAGCACGCTGAACGCCAGCAGGACCAGGAAGATCAGGGCCGCCACCATCCAGCCGCGGCCTTTGCGCGGCTTGACCGTCGGCGCAATCACCGGCGGGGGCGGCAACAGCGGCGGCGGGGGCGGTGTGCCCGGCGACGTCGCCGGGGGCACGGGATTTTCTGGCATTGGCGGTGTATCCATAGCTCACCCAATCTAGCCCATGGCGCCGGTCACGGCAAGGCAGTTTGAAGGCAGTTTGAAAGCTGGCGGCAACGGTTCGCTACGCCGGGTGTCTGGCCAGCAGATAATCCCGGAACGTCGCGTACTCCGCGCCCATGCGGTCATAGTCTTCCGGCAGCTTGTTCATGGCTTCCATCGCCGGCGGTACGTCGGGGGAGAAGCCAATCGTCTTTTCAATTTCCTCGGGGAATTTCGCCGGGTTCGCGGTTTCCAACACCACGGCCGGCAAGCCGTCGAGCGGTTCGGTGGCCAGCCAGTCGCGAAAGCCGGCCCAGGCCACGGCCCCGTGGGCTTCGAGCAGCAACTGGTACCGGGTCCAGACCTCGCGGATGGTTTCCCGCGTGCGGTCGTCGGACACGGAACTGGAAAACAGATCCCGCCGCATGGCGGCGAGGTCGGGCTGCCGGTGGATTTTGCCCGTCTCATCCATCTGCCCCCCGTACACCGATACCAGCCGCGCCAGATTGCTCGGATGCCCCACGTTCATGGCGTTGGAAACCGAGTTCCGCGAGGGCACGATTTTTTGGTACACCCCCGTGGTGAGAAAGCGCGGGAAGGCGTCGTTGTCATTGACCGGCACCACGATCTTTCTGACCGGCAACCCCATTTGCTTCGCGACCATCGCCCCCATCATGTCGCCAAAATTGCCGCTCGGGACGGTGAAGACCATCGGTTCGCCGGGCCGGGCCAGGCGCGAGGCGGCATAAAAATAGTATACGCTTTGCGGCAGGAGCCGGCCAATGTTGATCGAGTTGGCGGAGGACAGCGGGATGTGCCGGAGCGCGGGATCACAAAAGGCCTGCTTCACCATGGCCTGGCAGTCGTCAAATTTGCCGTCCACGGCCACCGTCCGCACGTTCCCCTTGAGCACGGTCATGAGCTTGCGCTGGCTCAAACTGATTTCGTTGAAGGGAAACAGGACGATCACCTGGAACCCGGGGATGTTGTGAAACGCGTGCGCCACCGCGGCGCCGGTGTCCCCGCTCGTCGCGGTCAAAATGGTGAGCCGCCGGCCGTCCTGCTGCAAAAACCGGCCCATCAGGCGCGCCATCAGGCGCGCCGCAAAATCCTTGAACGACGCCGTGGGGCCCTGGTCCAGCCGCATGATGTGGACGCGGTCATGCACTTTCTCCAGCGGGATGGCAAAGTCATACGCCTCCCGGCACACGGCGGCCAGCTCGGCGGGCGCAATCAGGCCCTCCGTGAATTTGGAAAGCACGCGACAGGCGATTTCGTGGTAGGGCAGGCCGGGAAAGCCGGCCATTTCCGCCGGGGTCAGCCGGGGAAATTCCTTCAGAAAATACAGGCCGCGATCAGGGGCCTGGCCGGCCAGCAGGGCCTCGCGCAGATTGACCGCCGGCGACCGGCCGTTGGTGCTGGTGAACTGAAGGGTCATGGAAACTAGGCAAAGGTTTCCACGCGAATCATGACCGGCTTCGCCTTGACCACCGGCAGCTTGCTGATCTTGTCCAGCGCCTTGGTCACCGCGCCGTTTTTGGCGTCGTGGATCATCAGGATGAGCGGCACGCTTTCGCCCTCGTGCCCCTCGGGTTGCACCACGGAGGACATCCCAATGCCCGACGCCGCCAGGATGGAGCTGATCCGGGCCATTACGCCCGGCTTGTCCACCACCATCAGGCGCACGTAATAACGGGAGACGATCTCGCTCACCGGCAGGACCGAGCCGTTGCAGTCATGCGAAACAAACGGCGGCACCCGCACCTTCGTATTGTTCGTGAGGTCCAGCGCAGCATCCGCCAGATCGCTCAGCACGGCGCTGGCCGTGGCATCCTTGCCCGCGCCACGGCCGTAAAACAGCGTGTCGCCCACCACATCGCCGCGCACGAAAACGGCGTTGAACACATGGTTGACGCTCGCCAGCACATGCGCGTTCGGAATGAGGGTGGGATAAACCGTCACCTGCACCTGGCAGCGCTCCCCGGCTTTCTTGACAATGCCCAGCAGTTTGATGGTGTAGCCCAGTTGCTGCGCGAATTGAATGTCCTGCGCCGTAATGTGGCGGATGCCCTCGACATGAATCTGCTGGGGATGGACCCAAAAACCGTGCGCCAGCGAGGCCAGAATGCCGGTCTTGTGGACCGAGTCATGCCCGTCAATGTCCAGGTCCGGCGGCGTTTCCGCATAGCCCAGTTTTTGGGCGTCGGCCAGCACGGTGTCAAAGTCCGCGCCCTCCAGCTTCATCCGGGTGAGAATGTAATTGCAGGTGCCGTTGACGATGCCGTACACCGCGTTGATGCGGTTGCCCACAAACCCTTCCCGCAGAACCTTGATGATGGGGATGCCGCCGCAGACGCTCGCTTCGTAATGCAGATTTGCCCCGGTCTTGGTCGCCGCGGCAAACAACTCCTCGCCGTGCGCCGAAAGCAGGGCCTTGTTGGCCGTGACCACGGTTTTGCCCAGCTTGAGCGCCGCCAAAATGATTTCCCTGGCCACGGTGGTCCCGCCGATCAGTTCCACCACCACCTGAATTTCCGGATCAAAAACCAGTTCGCGCCAGTCGGCGGTCAGCAAATCCTTCGGAATTTTCGCCGCGCGCGCTTTTTCGGTGTCGCGCTCCGCCAGCCGGACGAGATCCAAGCCCACCCCGATCCGCGCGGCCAGCAGGCCGCCATTGCGCTTCAGGGCGTCATACACGCCGCTGCCGACCGTGCCGCAACCGATGATTCCGATTTTGACTTGGTGCATAGGAGCCCAAAGTCTGCCTCGAATCACCGGCCGGGACAATTAAATTATTGTTTATTCCGCGTAATGCACGCTGCAACCATACGGTTTCGTTTGCGTCACCGCCACCGGCTGACCGGCCAGCAGGGAGTCCACGGCGGCGCGGACATAATTGTGGGCCGTGCGCGGATCCCCGTCCGGTTCCGCCCGGTCATCCATCGCCCCCTGGTAGGCCAGCGTTCCGTCCTTGGCGATCACAAACAGGTGCGGCGTCGTCTTCATTTCGTAGAGATGCCCAATGCTGCCGGAAGTATCGTCCAGCCAGTCGCTGGCCTTGATCTTAAACTCCGTCCATTCCTTGCGCGCCTGTTCCGCCGTCCGATGGCTGAAGTTGTGGGCGTTGACCGAATCCACCAGCAGCCACACCACGCCTTTGGCGGCGAGCTGCGCCTGCAATTCCTGCGCCGCCCCCGTGGCATATTGGTTGTGACAGAACGGGCAGTCCGAGTTGTAGGATTCCAGCACGACAATTTTGCCCGCATAATCGCTCAATTTGACGGTTTTGCCGTTGATGTCCGTGGCCGTGAAGTCCGGCGCGGGTTTGCCGATTTCCACCGCCATGGCCGAAACCGCAAGGGCCAGGGTGGTCAGGGTGATCAATAATTTTTTCATGGTCTCCATATTTTCGTTAATATCATACATTAGACCAGGTGGTTTGGAAAGGGTTCAAAATTTTTGGCGGCCGGGCGGCCGGGGGGGGGCGTTCTGGGGTTTCTGCAATTGCAGCCGGAAACAACTGTTGCAGGCGCTCTGGTCCGGCGGGTTCTTCCGATACCCAGGGGACAAGGGCGGTTCTTTGGGAGAGATGTTCCGTGACCTCACGGATGAACTGAAGTTCGCCGCGTCCGCGGGCCGCAAGCAGAGGGTCCTGCGAACCGCTCCCGGCAAAACTCTGGTTGATGACCCAGGCGAATGGCTCGATTTTTGCGCGGCGCAAATCGGCCTGCAGCATGGCGGCTTCGTGAACGGGTGTGGCTTCCGGCAGGGTGACGATTAACACACGGGTAAAATCAGGGTCGCGCAGGCGCGGCAGCAATTCGCGCACTTCTTCCGGCAGGCCGCTGGCCTTGCGCGCGATTTCGCGGTGATGGGATTCGGTGGCATCCAGCAACAGGAGGGTGTGGCCGGTCGGGGCGGTGTCGAGCACGACAAAGGCGTTTTTGCCCCCGGCCACCGTGCGGGCGAACGCGCGGAACACGGCGATTTCCTCAGTGCAAGGCGAACGCAAATCTTCCTCCAGCAAAGCGCGGCCATTGGCGTCGAGATTTTTGCCTGCGGTCGCCAGCACCTGCTCGACATAGGCCCGAGTTTCCGCCTGCGGGTCAATTCGGCTGACCTTCATCCCGGGGTTCCGTCCGGCGGCCGCCGCGATGTGGGCGGCGGGGTCGGTGGTGCTCAGATGGACTTTGAACCCGCGCCGCGCCAGTTCGGTGGCGATGGCGGCGGCGAGGGTGGTTTTGCCGACCCCGCCTTTGCCCATGGTCATGAGGACGCCACCCCCGGTCTTTGCCAGGCTGTCCACCAGATGAGACAGCGATTCAGTGGTTGGCCAGGCCGTGGGGACTGCTGCGTCAGGCTGGCGTTCGGCGAGATCCTCCTCCGCCGATACGAGCGACCTCAGCGCAGGGATACCCACGAGATTTTGGGAACGCAACGGAACTTTGGACAGCCGCATTTGCGTCAGAAAATTGTCGGCTGCCGTCAGTGCCTCCGTTCCACGACGTTCCAAAGCGATGGCGACCGGGTCGCAATCGGTGGCTAAAAACAATCCGTTGAGAATGAGTTCCTGATTACGGACGCCGATAATGGCTAATTCATGGCTGGTTCGTTCCGCCTCGGCCAGCGCGGCCCTTTGTGCCCGGCTCACCAAGACCAGCGTAGTGCGTGCCCCATCCGCCAGTGAACCCAGCGCGTGCTCGTAAACGCCCCGTTGCTGTTCCAAGCCCGCAAGCGGGCCAAGACAAGAATTGCCGGTTGTGTTGCTGGACAAATATCCTGTCCAGGCTCCGGGGAGTGATAGCAGCCGCAGAGTGTGGCCGGTTGGGGCGGTGTCAAAAATCACATGGTCATGGCCGGCGGTCGCCGCCGGTTCGCCAAGGAGTTTGGAAAACTCGTCAAACGCGGCAATTTCCATGGTGCAAGCGCCAGAAAGCTGTTCCTCCATGTTGCGCAAAACGGCTTCGGGGAGTTGCCCGCGATACGGGCCAACCAGTTTCTCCCGATACGCCGCCGCCGCCGCTGCGGGCTCAATATTCATCGCAGCCAGTCTGGGCACGGCCGCAATCTCTGTGGGGGTGGAAGCAAGCGGTACGCCCAAAACTTCATCAAGGTTTGAGGCCGGGTCGGTGCTGACCAGCAACACGCGTTTTCCAACGTCTGCGAGCTTGATGGCCGCCGCACAAGCCAGCGAAGTTTTACCCACCCCGCCTTTGCCCGTGAAAAACAGAAACCGGGTTGGCGATTCCAAAAGGCGGGCCAGTGACTGTTCAGGGGGTATCTTCATCGGGATTCAACAAGAACCGCCGCAACCGCAACTGGATTTTGGAGGCTCCGGCGCTGCTGTGGCTTTCAGTTTGAACCATGCCGCCAGTTCGGTGCGGTCAGGATAGCGGCGCGTGGTGCCAACGTTGCCGTTGACCAGAACCACCGGCAACGCGGTTTCGCCCTTTTCGGCCAGCATGGTTTTCACGGTGTCGCTTTTGACAAACGCCGCCGGGTTCTGTGCCAGGCTGTGGCGCTGGACAAGGATGCCTTGTGATTTAAGCCAGTCGAGATCGGCGGCAAATTGCACGAGCTTGGGGTCAACGTCCGGCCCGCACACGCCTGTTGAGCAGCACATGGCAGGGTCGAACACTTGGAGGGTGTTTGTAGTCGGTATCATTGTAGTTTCAGCCATTAGTCGGCCGGGTGTGAAGTTTTAAGCCATTCGAGAATCCGCGCTTCAATTTGGTCACGCACGCCCCGAAATTGAAGTTGCTTTGGCTTGATCGCGGCGACCAGCGGCGTAAGCCTCGAAAACCATTTTGATCTCGTCACGCACCCGGCGGAAAACCGCCAGCTTCTCGTCATCCGTGCCGGTGGCTTGGGCCGGATCGTAAAACCCCCAGTGGTGGCGGTTCACCTGGCCGGGGAAAATCGGACAGGCCTGGTCCGCATTGCCGCAAACCGTGATGACGGTTTCGACCGACTGCTGCAAGAATTCATTCATGTGCTTGGAATGATGCGTGGAAATATCAATGCCGATTTCCTTCATCACCTGGATGCCCAGCGGATGAACGCAGCCCGCCGGTTTGGAACCCGCACTTTGCACGTTGAGCGAATCGCCCGCCGCCGCCCGGAGAATCCCTTCGGCGAGATGGCTGCGGCCGGAGTTGCCGGTGCAGAGAATTAGAACGGTCGGTTTGGGGGTGGTCATGGTTGGTTTGATCAGTGTAGGTGGCGAGTTGGTTTCAAATTATTCTTTGGCTGACGGCGGGCAGCATTCCCGGTCTTGACAGCCAAAACAGGCGGGGATGGCCAGCCAGGCGCCCGCAAACGGGGCGGTCAGGTAAACCCAGAGGTGTTCCAGGTGGCCGGACATGACGGCGGGGGCGAGTGAGCGGGCGGGATTCATGGAGGCCCCGCAAATGCTTCCGGCAAACATTGCTTCCAGTCCGATGACCGCGCCGACGGCCATTCCCGCCGTGATCCCCTTTTCCTTGGCGCCGGTCGAAACGTTCAGAATCACGAACATCAGAATAAACGTCAAAATCAATTCCAGAACGAATGACTGCGCTTCGGAGCCGGCGGGCAGGGTGCTTCCGAGCGTGCCGTGGGCGGGGAAAAGAAAATACAGGATGGCGCTGGCGGAAAAGGCCCCCAGGCACTGGCTGGTGACATAGGGCAGGACCAAGGTTGCGGGCAGCCGGCCGGCGAGCCAAAAGGCGCTGGTCACGGCTGGGTTGAAGTGCGCGCCGGAAACATCGCCAACGGCGTAAATCATGGCGAGGATCACCAATCCGAACGTCAGGGCAATGCCTACATGCGTGGTGCCGCCGCCGCTGACCTCATTGATGACAATGGCTCCGGTGCCGGCAAACACGAGGGCGAAGGTGCCGATGAATTCAGCGATGAGTTTGTTTTTCGTGGAACGCATACGTCAATCCGTATGCATCTTCCGGCTTGCCAGCCCATATGTCAACGCGTATTTGTTAAGCATGCAAAACTTGGTTTTGTTCAACGCGGCCCTGGCCGATGAAAACCGCCTGCGTCTGCTCAATTTGATCCGGGGCGGGGAGATTTGCGTGTGCCAACTGCAGGGGGTGCTGCGGACCAACCAGCCCAAAATATCGCGGCACCTGGCCTATTTGCGGAAAGCCGGTTTGGTGGAGGCCCGGCAGGATGGAAAATGGACGCATTACCGGCTGAAGAAACTGGAGGCCGGTCTGGCGGCGATTTTGGAACAAATGTTGAATTTCCTGCAAAACGAGCCGCAGATGATTAATGACCTTCGGCGGCTGAAATTGATTGGCTGCACCCCTTCGCGCTTCGGCGTTTCCTCCCCGGTGCGTGCGAAGCCGTCCATTCCATCGAACCGGGCGGCCAAACCCAATGGAGTCAGGGCATAGGCAGACTGCATTGCCCCGGCTGCAAAACGGAGGAGCGTGGTCTTCAGCCCGCTTTCCGCTTTTTCCTACCAATCCGTCCAGAGATACCAGTTCCCCTCGATGGGTCTGAAGACCCCGCCGGTTTCTGCCCGCCGGCGCAGGTGATAAAACTTATCCAGACTGGCGGCGAGACGGACCGGTTCCCGAGCCTCATGACAAATCGCCACTTGCACATGGCCGCGTGACCAAACGGTGATGCCCAGTTTGGAATCCTTTCCTTCATGGTGAAAGGCCACTATGCCACCCGCCTGTTTGAGCAAGGCCAGATACTGTTGGTAACGTTCCGCAGTCAGGCTTTCCGCCGGCGGCCTGAATCGGCCGTCGGTTTGCGTGGTTTTCACCCCCCACGCGGCCACAGCCTGCACCGGTCCGTCGGCCAGCAGCATCTCCCGCAACTGCTCGAAGGCCGCCCGGTGTTGGCTGAAGTTTTGGATCAACTGAATCTCCCGTGGGGGGAGCATGGCATAATAAAGAAACAGGCACCATCCCCCGGCCGCCACGATTGAGAAGGCGGCTCCCGCCCAAAAAACCGTCTTGGGGGGTTCGTGAAGGAAGATAAACAAACCAAAAAACACCAGGATGGCGACCCCCAGGCAGGACAGCAAAATGACTTTGGTTTGTTTCATTCCAATCAATGCACCGGCCATCTTCTACCGGGCGGCCCTTTCCAGCGCGTCCAGCACAATGCCCGGCGTCAACACCTCCGGCAGCACCATGGGGGCCGCCCCGGCGGTTTTGGGGAACACCAGCACCAGGGGCACCCCGGCGCGCCCATGGCGGGTCAATTCATCGGTGATATTATCCGGCGTGCGCGTATAATCAGCCAGCAGCGAGACGGCGTCCATCGCCTTGAGTTTGGCGCGCACGGCGGGGATTTCAAGGCTGGTTTTTTTGTTGACCTGGCAGGTCAGGCACCAGTCGGCGGTAAAATCCACCAGCACGGGATGACCGGCCGCTTGGGCCGCCGCGACGGCGGCGGGTGTCCACGGTTGCCAGTCAATCCCGTCGGCCGATTCCCTCAACGATCCCCCCGCCTCGGGAGCCGGGGTCAGGTCGCGCCAGTGCAACTGGTCCTCCAATGCATAAGCATAGCCGCCAATCAACAGCGCCGCCATGATCCCCAACGCGACGGCTTTGTTCTTGCTTCCGTGCTGCACAAACTCGCCGAAAATCCAGGCCGCCATCGCCACCAGGACCAGGAAAATCCCCAGCCACAAGACGCGGCGACCGTAATCTCCCGCCGCCAGATTAAACAGCCAGACCACGGTCAGCAGCATGGGAAAGCCCATGGCGATTTTGAATTTTTCCATCCACCCCCCCGGTTTGGGCAGGTATTTCAGCCAGGCCGGATTCCAACTCAGCGCCGCATACGGCGCGGACAGTCCGAGTCCCACCATGAGGAAGATCATCAAAATGACCGGGGCGCTTTGGGCGAAGGCGAAGCCCAGCGCGTAGCTCAGATACGGCGCCGTGCAGGGGGTGGCCAGCGCCGTGGCCAGCACGCCGTTAAAGAACGCCCCGGGAAAACCGTGTTGCGTGGTGAGCCGGCTGGCGGAATCCAGCGCCCGCCCGCCCAGTGTCACTTCAAACACGCCAAACAGATTGAGCGCCACCAGCAGCACCAGCGTCGTGAGGCTGACCACAAAAATCGGATTGCCAAACTGCATGCCCCAGCCCGCCCGGTGACCGGCCGCCTTGAGGCCGATCACCACCCCCGCCAGCACGAGGAACGACGCCAGCACCCCCAGCGTATACACCAGCCCGAGCAGGCGCACCCGGCGCGGCTGGCTGCGGGCTTCGCCGACAAAACCCAGGATTTTCAGGGCGATCACCGGCAACACGCACGGCATGATGTTCAGAATCAATCCGCCGATGAAGGCGTAAATCAGCATCCGTGCGAGGGCCGGTGGCGGTTCCGGCGGCGTGGTGACGGCGGGGGTGATTTGGGCGGTGGCGGGCGCTGGATTGGTGGCGGCGTCCCCGGGCACGCCCAGGCGGACGTCGTAATTCAATGATCCATAATTCCCGCCTAACACAATCACCCCGGAAATGATCTGCGGCCAGTCGCCGGCGTATTTTTTAACCAGTTTGCGCAGGCGGAAGCCATCCGTCGGACCCGGCAACGGTGTGCTGGCCGGCTCGATTTCGTAATCACTGCTGACGCCCGGGTAAAAATCCGCCGCGTCAATCCGCAAGGATTTGTATTGCGCCCCGGTGAACCGGCCTTCGATTACCAGCGAACGTTGATTGTCCTCGGTGGACTTCTCCCAAGCCGCCTTAACGGACCATTGGCCGGGCAGGGGGCCGGGCACCCGCTTTTGCCAGGAATCAATGAGCGCCGCGTTGGTGGAGGCTTTGCTTTCAGCGCCCAGATTGAGCGTGGCGGAGACGGTGCCCTTGCCTGGGATGCATTGGTCCTGGCATTCCAGCCAGGTGAGATTGGCCTGTAATTGCAGAGTCTGGCCCGCCGGCAACTCCGGCGCGAGCTTGAGCGGGACGACCAGCACGACCTCGTCCAGATAACCGTAAGTGATCACTTCGGCGGGCGGCAGTTTGTGGGGCAGGGGCCATTGAATCTCCCCGGCGGTGACTCCGGGTGGGAGGGTCCACTTGATTTCCGTGGCAATGCCCGCTTCGCCCGGGTTCTTCCAGTACGTGTGCCAGCCGGGGTCCATTTTCAAATCCACCCCCGCCAGCACCGTGTCGCCCGGACGGGCGGTGTCTGCCGACAGGATCAAAGTAACCTGGGTATGCGCCGCCCGGGCGGCGGATAAACCGGGACCAAAACAGGCCAGCAAAATGAGCAACCAGTAGCGCACAGGGATTAGATGCCATAAATGGCCGTTCGTTTGAACTTAATTCTGACGAGCCGGCCAAAAAGGGGAGCCCCGCAGCCGGAGCGCGTCGGTCACGCCGCTTTACCGAACGATCCCGTGCCCGGCCCGTTGTGTCGTGCGCCCGCCGTAGTTTCCATGTTGAAGCGACCCCACCGGCGTATTCGCGCAGGAAGGCGCGAAGCGTTCTGTAGTGCGGCAGCCCTCTGCCGCTTTTGCGGTCCAACCTCCGAACCCTCCAGTCGCCTCGCCTTCGCGGCGACCCGCCCTCACCAGCTTCCTCCGTGTGTACAACCCGCCACGTCGCAGGCCATCAACGGGTTGCGGTCAGGCGGGCGGTGGCCGGGTCCCCCGTGGGGGCCGGGCTCTTGATGCTGACTTTGACAAATTTCAGATTGCGCGCGTTCCGGATCAGCACGGCGGGGTCTTGCAGGGTGAGGGTGAGGTTCCTGAAGGTGAGGCTGGCCACGGTGCTTTTTTCCGGCCCGCCCACCGACCCAAAATCATGCAGCGTGCCGGTGATGTTTTCCATGGTCACATTGGTGGCAAGCTGGCTGGGCGCGGGTTTGCCCTGCAAATCGAAGGTTTGCATCCAGCCCTGGATCGAAATCAGTTGCGCCGCCGGATTTTCCACGGTGATGTTCCGGGCCGTGATGTTTTCGTAATGCTGTTCGGTGTCGGGGCGCAGCTTGAGTTTCAAGACGCAGTTTTTGTTCGTCCCGGTGAGCTTGCAGTTTTCGAGGATGACGTCGCGCACCTGGGTCGCCTCGCTGCCGAGGGTCAGCGCGGCATTGCCCAAACCGAAGGTGCAGTCGGAAATGCGGATGTGTTCCGCAGGCGGAATCGTCTGATCATCCAGCGCGGAAGTTCCCTTGTTGCCCTTGATCGCAATGTTGTCGTCCACCACCGAAATGTAACAGTGGCGGATGATCACCCGCTGGCAACTGTCCACGTCAATGCCGTCCGTGCTGGGCGCGCGGAGGGGGGAGCGGATGTCCACCCCGTCCACCAGGACATCCCGGCAGCGGAAGAGGTGCAGATTCCAAAAACCGGATTGCCGCAGGGAAACCCCACTGATGCGCACGTCCTTCGAGTCGGCGATGAAAAGGTTGCGGGGGCGCTTTACGTCAAGGTTGGTGACCAGTTTGTTGGTCGTGCGCGCCTGCCAGAAGGCTTCCCAATACGGCTGGCCGCCGCCCTGAATCAGCCCCGGGCCGGAAATGCGGAGATGATCCACCTGGGTGCCATTGAGGAGCGCGGGAACCCAGACCTGAAAATGGCCCTCGATCCGCGTCATCCGTTCAGGATAATCCGCCAGGTTGGTCGAGCCCTGCAACACCGCGCCCGGGTCCAAGTGTACATTGACGCCGGGTTGGAGAAAGATCGCGCCGGACAAAAACTTCCCCGGCGGAATCAGCAGCGTCCCGCCGCCGCGCGCGGCCAGTTGATCCACCGCCTGCTGAATGGCCACGGTGTTCAGCGTGACGCCATCGGCCACCGCGCCCGTCGCCACGATGGATAATTGTCTGGCCGCCGCCGGGGTGCCAGGAGAAAAGGCCGCGATCAGGGCTGGGAGTATGACCAGGCCGCACAGGCGTTGGGAAAACGATTTTGATCCGGCAGACACAGGCGGATTATGCAGCTTCAGCGATTTTTGGCAATGCCCAAGCTGATTTGCGCCCAGGCGTTCCCAAACCGCCCGGGGAAAGCAAATCGGGGACAGTGACAGGCCCCCCGCCACCCGCATCCCGGGCTTTGCTTCCCGGTAAAGACATGCCAAGCTGGGTCATGCAACGGATTGCCAATCTGCTCTGGTCCCTGGCGGTGCTGATCATTTTCAGCGTCGGGCTGTTGCTGGGCGTGGTGGGCTCCCACTGGCTCAAGCGGCCGGCCGGCCTGCAATTGACCGGCACGGCGACCGTCGTCCAACAGGTGCAAACCCTGTCGGACCTCGTGACCGTCAAATATGTGCTGGAAAAAGTCGTCATCCTCGACGCGCCGCCCCAAACCACCCTCGGCCAGCTTGTGCAGGGCGACAACCGGGTGCTCTTGCTCGCCCACGGCATTGTGAAGGCTGGCGTGGACCTCAAGGACATCACCCCGGCGGACGTCTCCATCTCCGGCAGAAACATCACCGTGCGCCTCCCGGCTGCCCGTATCACCGACTGTTATCTCGATGAACAACAGACCAAGGTGATTGATTGGAAGCTCGGCTTCCTGCGCTCCTTCGACAAGGACTTGGAACAAACCGCCCGGAAAATCGCCGTGGAAGACCTGCGCACCGCCGCCCGTTCCAACGGCATCCTGCGCGATGCCGGCGAGCGGGCGCAATGGCAGCTCGCCTCGTTTCTGCACGTCGCCGGATATGATCAGGTGACCTTCGTGGGGGCCGGCGCCGTCAAGCCCCCCGCCGATGGCAAGCCTCCGTTTTAGCTGTGGCCGGGGGCTCCCGTTCCCTGGCAACGGAAAATCATCCGTTTTGCTATCATCTCAAGCCATTCAGTTCCAACAAGTTGCCCATCAAGTCATGGCTCTTCGCTGTTTTTGGCGGAATGGAAACTGACGACTCATTAACCACTGGCCTTCGCCGCCCCTTTTCCCTGCCCGGAGGGCTGGCCGACAATAGCTTGGCGTTTCAACGCCAGGTTTAGAGCTTATCCCTAAATAATAATTGCGCGGTTTTTAACACATCCGCCAGCAAATCAAGGCCGAAGCGCAATGCAACAAGCCCAAATAATTCTCCGTTTTCTTTTCGTAGCGCACGAGGATTTTCCGGAAGCGGTTGTACCAGGAATGTGTGCGCTCGACCTTCCATCGCCGGGCCGGGTGCTTGCGACCGCGGATGCATTTCGGCTCCTGGCCAATTTGCCGAACATGCGGGACATAGTTGCGAGCCCGCATAATTGCTGCGGCGGGCTTGCCGCTGTAACCTTTGTCGGCGCACAAATGCTGGCGACGCCGGCGACGTGGTTTGGGCCGCCGAATGACAATGCTGTCCAAGGTTTCCGCCAACAGTTTGACGTCATGTCGGTTCGCCCCGCTGACGATAAGCGAGAGCGGGACGCCAGTCCCGTCCACCAACAAGCTGCGCTTGGTGCCTTTTTTTCCCCCGATCCGTGGGGTTGTTGCCGACCGCTTCCAGCGCCAGCGGCGCTTTGCCTTGCGTGCCGTCAATGCTCTGCCATTCCCAAGCGATCCCTTCCAAATCGTCGTATTCGGCCAAGCCTGCCCGCCACAAGCGACGGAAAAATCCCGCCGCCCGCCACTGTTGAAACCGCCGATGCACGGCGGTCGCACTGCCAAAGCTTTTTGGCAAGGCCTTCCACTGACAACCGGTGCGCAACACATATACAATGGCGGCGAATACCGCACGTGGTGGCAAGGGTTTGCGCCCGCCACCCGCCCGCCGCTGATATTTTCGACCTTTGACCCGTGCCGCGCCCGCTGGAATGAAGGGCTCGACCCGCGACCAAAGCTCATCGGACACTTCCCACGAGTAAACCGCGCTCATGCCTGTTAGCATGTCAGACCTCGCGCGCCGCGTAAAGCTTATTTAGGGACAAGCGCTTAGTCCCAGCCAGCCATGAGTCCCAAAGGGACGGCTGAGTGCGGCTGTGAAGGCGACAACGCAGCGGGGTGAAAGTCCCTGTCAGGCCA
>CAZUBG010000033.1:0-17301 GCA_964618545.1 uncultured Bifidobacteriaceae bacterium
CCCTTTTAGGGGCCTCTTCCACCATACCACGCCCTCTGGGCGTGGTTGTTTATTCCACGCGGCGGCGGCGGCCCAGAAGGCGGCGGATTTCATCGCCCATCAAGCGCCCGCAGGGAGCACCGCCGCCACTGCCAACGACGTCCAGGCACCTGCCAAAAAGGCCAAGCGGTCGAAGCGGATCATGGCGGATGCCGCAGTTTAATTTACCCAAACGGGGTTGGAGGTGCTCTCGCTCGCGTCGTAATCATTCGCACGAAAGCCACGAGCACCCCACCCCTCACACTTTATCCTCAGTTGTGAAAACTGAAAAAGCCATCAAGTTGAAAGTCGGTTCCACGTTGCCCGCCGGATTGACAGTGACCTTCATCCCGGGTAGCCCCCGCACTTGTCATGTTTATTGCGACCGCGACGAGTCGGTTCACGTCCGCATGACATCGGCCTTTATTCCGCCCAGCATAGCGGAAATAGAAGACGCCGTTTGCGACAGCGTATGCCCTTCCATCGGTGGCGAAACGGTCGAACCAGACGGCTGGGATTCCTTTGGCGCACCATCTTGGCTTTTAGCGCTTGGCCTTATGTGACCGGCCCCATGGGATACCATCGAAGGCGTTAGGTTCTAGTTTGGTACCCCGATTGGTATCCCAACCGATGGCGAAAAGCTCCAAACAGGCATTGCGGAAAGAGAATGGAAACCGCCGAAGATGCAAAAAACCCAATAAACAAGGTAAAAAGATGGTGCCCCGGCACGGGCTCGAACCGTGGACCAATTGATTAAGAGTCAACTGCTCTACCAACTGAGCTACCGAGGCAACCGATTGATTGACAGGCGTCTTCTAGCTTTTTTCAGCCTGCAAAATTGTCATTGTACCCTGCAAAACCTGGTCGCTTGTGACCATGCTGAACCGGGTACAAAACCGCCGCGTGAATCATGCCGGCTCGCCTGAAGGCAAGTGGCGTTCGTTTTTCAAGGCTCCAAACCTTGATCAATACGTCAACACGGGCGTCCATTCTGGCAGAATCAACACAGAGGGCAAGGTTTTTCGAGAGAGAGATTTTTGTTCCCGGGCGCCGGCAGGCCAGGGAGTGGGAAGGACAAAAATTGATGACAAATAAGTAAATTAGGTTTAGTCATTCTGTGGCGACTTAAGATAAGCTGTTGTAGGTTAAATCATTGAATGGGCGATTAAATGATTGAATATCAACACATGGATACCAGAGAGATACTTAATATGGACATCAACACCACCCTTTTGTCACAACAACCATTTCTGAAGGGGATTGCCAGGGAGCAGCTCGACCTGTTGTCCGACAACGCCATGGTGGTTGAATTCCCGGTGGGCAAAATGATTTTCAACGAGGGGCTGGCTGCCAACCGTTTTTACATCATTTTAAAGGGCGAAGTGGCCCTGGAATCAGCGCCGACCAAAAAGGGCGGGAAGCCAACCCTGATCCAAACCATCAAATCGGGCGACGTTCTCGGCTGGTCCTGGCTGTTTCCACCGTACCTGTGGAATTTTGACGCGCGCGCGGTGAAACCGACGACGGCCATCATCCTGTTTGCCGCCAACCTGCGCAAACAGTGTGACAACGACCCGCGGCTGGGCTTCGAACTGATGAAGCGCGTGTCGAAGGTGATGGTCACCCGGTTGCAGGCCACGCGCCAGCAATTGTTGAAGGCCAAAAAATAATTTCAGCCTGAATCCAGGGCTTCTGGCACCGGGGCCGTAACCCTGCTGGATGATTTTAACGAAACTGTCCCAATCCGACGGGGGGGAAGCTGTTTGCCCCGCTCCCCGTTTTTTTTATTTAAGGCTCCTAACCTTGGGAAGCCAACCGGGACTTTGCAGGGTTTTGTCTGCTTTCCTAAAACTTTCCCCTCACGATTCTCCCTCGCTGGGCTCAACCGGGAGTCGCCTTGGAGCGCAACTGCTTTCGCAGGACCGGCCGCTGCGCCCATGCTTGTGCTGACCCCCAATGGGGTGCTTGAATTCCCATTGAACTGTGTTGCCGTTATGGGTGCAGAAAAGCTTTGGGCCGTGGACGACCTATGGCGGGATGGGCGAGGCTTTGAACTCCGCTCCCGGCCAGTGCGATCATCCCTACGGTGGCTGGCTCCTCCAGCGTGATTTCGGACCGCACCTCACCCTCGGCGGCGAACTCTTCGCCCAGGGCCGGGACACCGACACCGACCATGGCTATGCCGCGCTCAATGTCGGCGGCCAGTATAATTTCAGCGAGCATTGCAGCCTGCTCTTCAGCGGCGGACACAGCGTGGCCGGCGATGACCACGCCCTCTGGTATCTTGCCCTGTATTGGACCTGGTGAGCGGCCGCTCCGATGAGCAGGGCGGGGGACCGCTCGTCCATCCGCACGCACAATATCCGACCCGATCCGACGCCATGAGAAGTGTGCCATCCCTGAACTCTCATTCCCCGGGTTTAAGGCGTGGCCCCATCATCAAAAGCCGCGACAATCGGGCGGTGATCCGATCCCACGCCCCAGTTGGCCAGATTCAGGACGTACGTATCCTCCGGCCTCCAGTGGGCGGCCAGGGCATGGCTCAGCAAAATATAATCAATCCGGCTGTAACTGTCCTCCTTGGCATAATAATCGGTCCAGGTGATGTTGCGCGGTTCCATGTGGGCGCTGGTCGCCGGGGTGCTGTCGCCATTGCGTTCAGCAGGCCGGGTGTCGGTGAGCTTGTATTTGCCCCGGCCCATCAAGGCCCGGGTGGAATCGGCGTCTTTGACGTCGTTCATATCCCCCAGCACGATCAGCGGCAACTCCGGGTTGGCATGCAACAGGCCGTCCACAATGCCCCGCAACGCCCGCGCCTCCCCCAGGCGTTCCTCCGCTTCATCGGCCTCCGGCACCGGTCGGCGCGATTTTAAATGCGCGGCGATCAGGGTAAAGCTGAAATTGGTTCGGGCTTGGATGCCCACCTCGGCAAACCCCCGGCTGACCCGGAAACTGCGGCCATCCAGCAGAAAGGTCTCGTTGGTGTGCGGATGGCGGGTGGTGATGGGAAACCGGCTCAGGACCGCCACATGAATGTTTGTGTCCTCACCGCTGACGTGTTCCCAGTAGGGGAAATCCAGTCCGTCGGCCAGCAGGGAACGGCGGAGTTCCAGCAGGGCGTTGGTGGTTCCCATTTCCTCGAGGGCAATGACATCGGGGTTCAGGGCGCGGATGCTTTCCCGGATTTTGGCTTTGGCCTCGGGGGATTTGACGTGCGGGCGGGTGGCGGTGGGCGCATCCAGGTAGTTTTCGACATTGTAGGTGGCCACACGGAAGGTGCCGGCCTGCAAGGGGATTACGTCCCCGGCTCCCATCAACCAGAGGGCCAGTCCCAGCGCCGGTAATCTCAAATGCATGCTGCGGTGATAGCCCCGGCGGCGGCGCAAGTCAAAGTGCTTTTGCGATTTGCCGTCCAACGGTTAATCTGTTTCAATAAGGTGTATGTTTAAAAACAGCCGCCAGTCCTTGGTGCGGAAGCCCAAAACCGTCCGGGTTGCCTTGGACGACAAGCAGAGCGAGCGGGATCATCGCGAGCTGCGCATTGACAAAGTGGGCGTGCGTGGATTGCGTTTTCCCATTCAGATTCAGGACAAGGCGCGCAGCGTGCAAAACACCGTGGCCACCATCGGCATGTTTGTGGATTTGCCCAAGGAATTCAAAGGCACCCACATGAGCCGATTTGTGGAGGTGCTCAACGCCCACGGGGCGGTCATTCATGTGGAAAACATCTCCGAGATCCTGATCTCCCTCCAGGAAAAATTAAAATCGGCCACCGCTCATCTCGAGATGGAATTCCCCTTTTTCATGTCCAAAATATCGCCCGTCTCGCGCCGCGAAAGTCTCATGGACTACGTGGCCCGCTTCGATGCGGCGGCCTGTGGCAATGACATTGACTTCCTGCTCACCGTCAAAGCCCATGTGACCACGCTGTGCCCCTGTTCCAAGGCCATTTCCAAGTATGGCGCCCACAATCAACGCGGCCTGGTCACGGTGGCCATTCGCATGACGAAATCGGTCTGGATTGAAGATTTGATTGAAATGATCGAAAGCTCGGCCAGTTCGGAACTGTATGCCCTGCTCAAGCGGCAGGACGAAAAGGCCGTCACGGAGCGCGCTTATGAAAACCCGGTGTTTGTCGAGGACTTGGTGCGCAATGTGGCCCTGAAATTGAATGCCGACGCCCGGGTGCGCTGGTACAAGGTGGAGGCGGAGAATTTTGAGAGCATTCACAATCACAATGCCTACGCCTGCATCGAGAAACGATGAGCCTGCCGGGGGCAGTTTGGGTAAACGGCGTCATCCGGGAGCCGTCCCCGGCCATGGCAAATCGGTTCGCCCGGGGTTGGTTCGGCCACGAACCCAAAATTACCCGAAAATTTTTGTGGCTTTTTTGATTTCTTTTGATACATTCGCACACCTTTAATTCACCGGGAATATGGTTTCCGGCTGAATCATCTGGTTTAAGTTAACAAATGACAATTAATAACGTGACGCCGAAGAAAAAAGAGATCAAAGCCAAAGTGCCGGTGGCGACGACCTCCTCCGCCATTTTGGGGCGGACGATCACCAAGGCCAGCGCTGTGGTTGAGATCAAGAAGGTCAAGCCAGAGTGGCAGGGTTATTATGAGCATTTACTGCAGTTGCGCGAGCAATTGCTGAACCAAATGAGCGGTCTGGCCAAGGATTCCGCCCAGGAATTGCCCGGTTACAGCCTGCACATGGCGGATTCGGGCACGGATAATTTTGACCGTGACTTTGCCTTGAGCCTGTTGTCCTCAGACCAGGACGCGGTTTACGAGATTGAGGAAGCCCTCAAGCGCATTGAAAAGAAAACCTTTGGCGTTTGCGAGATCTCCGGCAAGCCGATTCCCAAGGCCCGGCTGGAAGCGATTCCCTGGACGCGCTTTACCGTCGAAGCCCAGGCGCAATTGGAACGCGAAGGCGCCCTGCGCCAGCGTCGCCTGGGGCAATTGGGATCCATTGACAACGCCTCAACCAGTGAAGGGGAGGGGGACGAGGAAGAGCCCGAGGAAAAAGTGAAAGAGAAAGAATAATTTATGTCGCGCGAATTGATAACCATCGAATGCACGGAAGCCCGCAAGGAGGCCAAATCTCCTTCCCGCTACACCACCACCCGCAACAAGAAGCTGAAAACGGAAAAGCTCGAGATTAAGAAGTATAATCCCGCCCTGCGCCGTCACACCGTTCACCGCGAAATCAAGTAATTATGCCCCGCAAGACCAACACCGAGAAATCCGACCGTCGCGGCACCCGCCGCACCACCGAATCCCGCACCCCCCGGCCGAAACCGAAAATTGACTTCACCGAGGACGCCCTTGATTTCAAGAACACCAACTTGCTCCGTCAGTTTGTGACGGATCAGGGCCGCATTTTGCCCCGCAAATACACCGGTCTGCCCGCTCATTATCAGCGCCGGCTCACCACGGCCATCAAGCGCGCCCGCCAGATGTTGTTGATGAAATGATTCGGGCGGTCTCCGCCGACGGTTTGTCCGGTCAGGTTGGCTGAACTCGAGAAGCGCCCCAACCCGGACCGGCATCTCACTTTGGCCTCATCCAAGACCCGGGAAAAGGTGTTTTTTTGATGGAAAGTAAATTGCCGAAGGTGACAATGGAAACCGGTCTTTTTTATTCAAACACCGTATTTTCCACTGTCACCCGAGATGTCGGGCGTTCATACAACCGGGTGCCGTTTACATGGATTCGTCGGCAGTCCAGTCGCCCAGATGGAGGTATTCCTTGATTTTGCGGCGTTCGTGACGGTTTTTGAGCGCCTTTTTGGAAGTGCTTTCAGTTTTGCGGAAGGGATGTTTGGAATTGCGGATTGCTTCGCTCATTACTTCGATATTTTTAATCATACGTTTCCTTTCAACCACACCGACAGCGTAAAGAATGCCAACGCTGTCAACAATATTCGGGATCGTCACCGAATTGTCACACTTAAGACTCGCTCAGAAGTAGAAATGTTCAATCTTTTTTTGCAGTGCGCGGGTCTGATTTTGTAAACTGAAATGCTCCGGACTGCCATTCCTTCCGGGCTTCACTCCGGCCCAGGACCAGTCCGGCGGCTTCATAGGCCGCCTGCACGGTGTGAAATTCCGTTTTCAATATGCCCGCCAAAACCAGCGTTCCGCCCTGATTTAACCGGGCGATGATGCGCTCCCGTTCCGCCACCAGCAGCGTGGAAATCAGGTTGGCGCACACCAGGTCGTACCTCCGTCCGGGCCGCCGGGGCGGGCGGGTGACATCGCCCCGCGACAGGCCGATTTTGACATGATTATTTTTTGCATTTTCCCGGGCAATCCGCACTGCCTCCGCATCAAAATCAAAGGCATGCACCGGCTGATAATTTAATTTTGCCGCGGCAATCGCCAGGATGCCCGAGCCGGTTCCGATGTCTAAAAATGAACCTGGTGTGCCTTTTTTGACACACCGGGCCACTTCTTTCAGGCAAAACGAAGTGGTCGGATGCTGCCCCGTTCCAAAGCTCAACCCGGGATCAAGCACCACCACTTGCTGATCCTTTTTGGCCGGTCGCCGGCTCCAACTGGGCTTGATCAGCAGGGCTCGGCCGATTTCGATCGGTTTGAAATGACGTTTCCATGATTCCGCCCAGTCCTCGTGGCGAACCCGCTGGATTTTTATGGTCCCCCGGCCCGGATCGAGTCCGTAACCCCGGAGCCGGTCCAGGGCCGCTTTGAGAGCCGGGCGGAGTTTGGGGCTTGGCGGGTCGGCTTGCTGGAGATACACACTCACCCGGCTGAACTGATTTTCGAGGTCATAATAGCTCGACGCGCTTCCCCCCAGCAGCGAGCCCAGCAGCTCAGCCACGGCGTCCTCGGCCTCCCGGGTGGTGTCCACCGAAATGCGCCAGAGCGGTTTGCGCTTCATGCCACCAAATCCCTCCACGGGGTGAAATTCAGCAACTCCACCTCCGCCATGTGCGGATGCAGCGCCACCTGCGTGATGCTGGCATATTCGATTTCAAAGGAATTGGTCTTCGGCAGCGGCAGCTCCAGCAGGATGGCCAGGATCATCCGGATCACCCCGCCATGGCAAAACACCGCCACATTCTGACCCGCATGGCCGCTGAGAATTTCCCGGACGCACGGCTCGACCCGGGCGCGAAACCGTTTTCCGTCCTCCCCATGGGGCGCGCCGTGATGTTCAATTTGATCCAGCCATTCGTGCGCCGCAAAGCCAAACCGCCGGCTGACCGCCTGCCAGCCCAGCCCGGTCCAGTCGCCAAAATCAATTTCGCGCAGCCCGGGCAGGATTTTTTGCGCCGGCGCGCCCTGGCGCAGAACCGGGGCCAGCGTCTGCTGCACCCGCTTCATGGGGCTGGCGTAAATCGCCTCCAGGGTCTTGCCCTGCAAATACCCCGCCAGCGTCCTCGCCATGCGGCGGCCGCGCGGCGAGAGATTCATGTCAATGCGCCCGCCAAAAATGCGGTGGTATTTGACCTCAACTTCCGCGTGGCGGATCAACAGCAGCCGCGTCACCGGGGCGGGTTCGGGTTTCCGCACGTTCTTTTTTTTCAACGGTTTTGTCACAAGGGTTGTCTCCGCTTCCGCTTGCTTGCCTGTCCGCTTTCCGTTGGCCAACTTCAGCCTTGTTCAACCGCGGTTTGTTGCGCGATCAGTAATTCACGGATGCCCGTCTTGCCCAGGGCCAGCAGTTCCGCCAGTTGCGTTTCGGTGAAGGTGGCCTCCTCGCCCGTGCCCTGGATTTCAATGAATTCGCCCCTGGCGTTCATCACCAGGTTCAGGTCCACGGCGGCCGCCACATCCTCCGTATAGCACAAGTCCAGGAGCGCCCGCCCTTCCACCATCCCCACGCTGACGGCCGCCACCCCGCCGAGGAGCGGATTCTGCGTGAGCTTGCCGGTCGCCATCAACTTCTTGACCGCCAGGGAGAGGGCCACGAACGATCCGGTGATGGCTGCGGTGCGCGTGCCGCCGTCCGCCTGCAAAACGTCGCAATCCACGCAGATCGTGCGCTGCCCGATTTTTTGCAGGTCAATCGCCGCCCGGATGGAACGGCCGATCAGCCGCTGGATTTCCTGGGAGCGTCCGTCTATCTTGCCTTTGTTGATGTCCCGCTGTTTGCGTTGCAGGGTGGAGTAGGGGAGCATGGAATACTCCGCCGTGATCCAGCCTCCGGGGACACTCTGCTCCTTCATCCAGCGCGGCACATTTTCCTCCACCGTCACCCCGCAGATCACGCGCGTGTTGCCCCAGGCAATCAGCGTCGAGCCGGCGGCGTGGGGCGCGATATGGTTTTGAAAGGTGGTCGGCCGCAATTGCCCGGCCCGACGGCCATCGGCGCGGAGCGAGTCCGGCCGGGAAACAGATTCATTTTGCACCCCGCCAAGTTAGAGCTTCCCCGGCACCGGGTCAAAATGGTTTTTCATTCCTTTCGTTGCAACCCTTGGCGGGTTTGCGCGCGGAAGCCGTGGCCCGCTGCTTCTTGGGGCCGGCCGACGGGCGTGGCTTTTTCGCCACGGCCTCCGGCGAGACGTAGCGGTGTTCGCCCGGGGCGCGGACCTGGGCTCGAATCCAATCCTCGTCCGCCGGCTGACGGCAGTCGCGGATTTTGGCGACCAGCGACTGGCGAATGAACGTGCTCCGGGATTCGCCGGACTTCGCGCAGGCTTTGTCCATCGCCCGCAACAGTTCCCGGTTGAGGGCAAAGGCGATCAGCGTTTGATTGGGGGAGCGTCTGTTTGGCATGGGCGCGTTTATAACACCTGCCGGGCGCCGGTGTCAATGCCGCACCCCGGGCGGAACTTCGGACGGGCGCCTCCGCGCACCGCCCGGAGCGCGGCTCTGTGAGCCGCAGCGCACGGAATTCAGAACCAAGTCCGGACAAGTTGACACCCTCCTTTCCCTGCCGGAAGCGCGGCTCTGTGACCCGCCGCCTGCCGGTGGCAGGGAGGAGTGAAAGCCGTTTTCCAGATTGAATTTCATTCGCCAGCGGGCCGAAACGGGATATAGTTTCTCCATGATTGCGGTTCATATACTTGCCGAATTACCCGGGCTGACGGACGATGAGCGTTCCGCGATTCGCCTCCGTCTCTGCGACCTCGATCAAGCGGAAGCCGAAAAGTCCCGCCCCAAAACCCCGTGACATCTCCTGTGGAATCACCTCAACCATCAGCGGAATTCGTCCGTCAGGCCATGCCCGCCAGCGGTCTGTTTGCCGGGTTGGAATGGAAAATCTCGCCGGCCCCCTTTCCCCTGGGGGAGAATCTCGCCAAGGAGATTGAATCCCTGGGCCGGGTGCTGTTGCAATTTTATCGCGCCGTCAATCTGCTGTACCGGAAAAGCGCCGGGGGCCAACAGCCCGCATGGATCGCCCGCTGGCTCGATCTCGGGAAACCGGCGGACCTGATCGCGCGCCAGCGTTCGCCCGCCTTCAAAAACGATCTGCCGCGCGTCATCCGCCCGGATTTGCTCCTTACGGAAAACGGCCTGGCCGTCACCGAACTCGACAGCGTGCCCGGCGGCATCGGCCTGACGGCGTGGCTGAATCAAACCTATTCCGCGCTGGCCAAGCCGTCGCCCGCCGTGCTGGGCGGGGCCAAGGGGATGCTGAACGGGTTTGAACAAATCTTTGGAACCGCCCGCACGGTCCACCTCGTCGTTTCGGAGGAGTCGGCGACCTACCGTCCGGAAATGGAATGGGTGGCCGCACAATTGGGCGCGGCCAGATTCAAGGTCCGGAACCCGGCGTTTGATGATTTTCAGGAGGGCGACGCCGTTTACCGGTTCTTTGAATTGTTCGATCTGGCCAATGTGCCCAATGCCGGAAAAATCTTTGATCTTGCCGCAGACAAAAAAATCCGCCTCACCCCGCCCCCCAAGCCCGTGTTTGAGGAAAAGATGCTGTTTGCGCTTTTGTGGAACCGCAACCTCCAGGAATTCTGGCGGCAGGAACTCGGTGAGGGTTTTCTGAAACAGCTCAGGAAGCTGACGCCCCACACCTGGCTGATGGACCCCTCGCCGCTGCCGCCGCACGCGGCGATTCCCGAACTGAACCTCACCGACTGGCGGCAACTCATGACCCTGTCGCAAAAGGAGCGGGAGTTGATTTTAAAGGTCTCCGGTTTTTCGGCCAATGCCTGGGGGGCGCGCGGCGTTTTTCTGGGCAGCGATTTGTCTCAGGCGGATTGGAGCGCGGCCGTGACGGAGGCGCTCCGAAACTTTGAAACGTCCCCGAGCGTGTTGCAGCGCTTTCACAAACCCGCCCTCGTGGAGGCAGGCTGGTACGATTTTGAGAAAAACGCCGTCGTGCCCATGAAAGGCCGCGTGCGTCTGTGCCCCTATTATTTCGTGGTGGGCGAGGGCGACGCCGCCCGGCCGCAATTGGGCGGCGTCCTGGCCACTCTTGTGCCCGCCGACAAAAAAATCGTTCACGGGATGACCGATGCCATCCTCGCCCCGTGCAGTGTGTGACCCCTTCTCTTATTTTGCTTTATAGAACAGGTATTCCGCCGAATAGGGCACGAGTGCCTGCGGTCCATCGAAAGCGCCGGGTTTGGCGGGCGCCAACCCCCCGTGCGTGCGGAGCCGCTGTACGTACGTGACGTCGGCGAAGGCACCGGGTCCGGTCGTGCTCGCGGCCTTCAGCAGCAGCCAGGGGATGGCCTCTGGATCCACGGTGGCCGAGGCGAGCTTGGCCCCCACGACTTTACTGCCGTCGGTTTTCCGCCTTGTCGGCCCGGTGCCCCACCGGGTGTCCTCTTCATCCCTTTTTTGTGTTGCCCTACCGGCCCAGCGCCGCCGCCACGTTGCCAACCAAATCCTTGCCGGGAATCAGCGTCCTGGCGCCGGGGGTCCACCTGGCCGGACACGCCTCGCTCGGATTCGCCAGCAAATGCACGTTCGCCTGCAACTTCCGCAGCAATTCCCCCGCATCGCGCCCCACGTTGTAAAAATTGATCTCCGACGACACCACTTTCCCCTCCGGATTCAGAATGAACGTCCCCCGCAACGCCAGCCCCGTGGCCTCGTCATAAACCCCGAACATCCGGCTGACCTTTCCCGTCGGATCGGCGGCCATGACAAATTTGACATCCTTCAGCAACCGCTCGCTGTTGCGCCACGCCAGGTGGGCAAACGTTGTGTCCGTGGACACCGAAATCACCACCGCCCCCAGCTTTTCCAACGCCGCGTGCTTCTCCGCCAGATCCGCCAGCTCCGTGGGGCAGACAAACGTGAAATCCGCCGGGTAAAACACCAGGATCGTCCACTTGCCCGCCTCCTTCACCTCCGCCAGCGAAATCGTTCCAAATTCGCCCTCGGCGGGATTGTACGTCTGCATTTCAAAATCCGGCGCGGCCTCACCGACCGCGATTGATGATGGTTCGTTATTCATTATTGGAACCACTATAAATCAGCAGCCTGTTCACACAAGCAAACTCCGCCGGAAAGCCGCCTCAAGCTCAAATACGACATCGCCCCGAAGAAAAGCAAACCGCCCGAAAAACTGTAATGCGGCCAAACCATCATTTGTTCAGGAAACCGGTGACTTCACCAACGGCGTGGCCTGCGGCGGTAGCGCCGATTTGATAATCGGCTGTATCGCCGGCTGGCAGCCGCCCGGGCGACCGAATTCCCGATCGTCGCCGGGTATTTGCCGGCGTCCGTTCGCGCACAGCGTCCTGTAGTGAGGCAGCCCTCTGCCGCTTTGGCGTGCCCGCATCCGACCACCCCCGGGCCATTTCGGCCGGACTGCGGGCGTAGCGGCAAACTGGTGTTTGCCGCACTTTTCTTTGCCATCCTGGGGTTCGGCGACGGGAATCGTCGAAAGTTCCGGAGTCTGCCGAAGATTCTCCCCACGGGGAGAGGGCCGGGAGAATTCTCTGAAAAAGCTCACGCATCGCGGCCCTGAACCCCGGTTGGATGGAGGGCGGACGCGCCGGCACTTTTTGGAGTGCGCGGACAGGTCCGCGCTTTTGGACGGGGCGACATGTCGCCCCGTCCAAAAGCGGCGTCTTGCCGCCGCACTCCAAAAACGATGCGCCAGTCCGTCCTTCCCTGTTGGCAGTGGTACCTGGGCAGGGCGGAAATGCATTCTTCCCGCTGGGACTGAGTTTCACCCGCAATCCATAAGATCTGTATAATGTGCCGGGCAGATCATCGCGCGCCACCGTGTTTTGCACCGGCGTTGCAATTTTACGGGGGTCAATTCGCGCACACCAGCGTCAAGCCGCGGGTCAGGCCGGGGCCGGTCGTCACGTATTTCAAGGTGGCCGGTTCCAGCGCCGCTTGAAAATCGGCCAGCGGAAAACGCCGGGGCTGCGGGGCGCAAAATCCTTTCTGCTCGGCTTCCTCGTGGCTCAGCAACTGGCTGCCCAGGGAAAGCAGTATTTTCCGGGTGGCCCGGAAGGAACGCAGACGGCGGTGCAACTCCGGATTGCCCGCCCCGGGCAGGGGAAGGTCGGTGAGCACGAATTCAAACGCCTCCGGCTCCGCCTCGAAGGCGCGGCCGGCGTCCTCGGCCGTGTTGAAGCATTGGATGTGGACGGTGTCCGGGAACCGCGTCAGGATGTCCAGAATCAGCGGCAATTCTTCGCCATCCGTCACAATCATCCAGCGCGGACTCCGGTGGGTTTGCGATTGGGCCATTGCATTTTTCATGAGCCCACTCTACGCGGACCCACCTTAAGAAATCGTGAAGCCGGGAATTGTCTGGTTCAGGGCCGTGCTGACGGTGACTGGCGGTGGCGACCCGTCAGGCTTTGGGTTTGGCACGGAAAAGCCGGGTTTGGCTCGCATAAAAGGCAAGGATGAAACCGGTCGTCCCAAAGAACACGCCGAAAACCGGGTGTTGGACCAGCCAAATGCTGCCATACCAAGTGTCCAGCACGCCGGTCCAAACGAATGCGTAGGGTAAAAGAAGGTACAGAATCATGACCGGCAGCGCTACCATCTGCTTCACCCAGCCTGGGGATACCTTTGAGGCGCGGTTCATGGCAAATCCCAAAATGCCGTAGATGAACTTCCGGCTGGCGTAGGCTACGGCACCGCCCGCGACCAAACCCATCGGGATGAAAAAAAACGCCAGCCACCCCGCACCGGCGGAGGCGGCTCCAATCACGGCGGCCACCGGATAAAACAGCACCGAAAGAATCAGGGTGCCGTCGGCGTGGTTTACCGCCATAACGGCCCCGGATTAGTTCGCGCCGGGCGGCACGATTTTTTCATGCGAGGACGGTATTTTCGGTCATCCCGGTTGTCCAGAGTAATTTGGCTTTTGGGGGGACATGGGGCGCTGAGGTTTGAATTTTGGATTTTGAATTTTCCGCAGGCTTGTCCGTTTCAAGAAAAGTCAAACTGCTTCCTTGCCAAACGATATTTGGTTTCTATGTTTGTAGAGCATGAGCGTGGCGAACAAACCCGCGTTTTGGGCGATTTCCATCGCCGTCGCTTTCTTTCTCTTCAACCTCACGCAGATCGGGCGCTATGGCTTGAGCTATGACGAACCCGAGGGCATGGAACGGGGGCGGCAAACGGTCGCCTTCGTCACCGGATTGATTTGGCCGGACGAGGGGGAAATGTTCGATCCGGGGTCCGACTGGCTGCATCATCATCCTTCGTTCTACGCCACCTGCAATTACGGCGTGTCCTGCTTGCTGATCCGCTGCCTGGGCTGGAAGACCATCCCGGCCGGCCATTTCCTGAATCTGCTGACCGCCAGCGCCGGGCTGGTGGTGCTGTTTTATCTCGGCCGGCGATTGTTCAATGCGCGGGCGGGCTTGGTGGCGGTGATTTTCATGGTGCTGTTCCCGCGCTTCATTGCCCACGCCCATTTCAATGCCAAGGATGTTCCGGTGATGGTGTTTGGCACGCTGGATTTGTGGCTGTTCCACCGGGCCCTCAGTGGCGACCGGATCCGTGATTGGGTTCTGGCCGGACTGGGGTTGGCCCTGGCCGTCACCACCAAACTGGACGGGCTGTTCCTGCTGCCCATGATTCTGATCCCGTGGGCGGTTCGGACCTGCCGTTCCGACCACCGGTGGTCCGAACTGGGCAACCTGGCATGGCTCCTGGTTTCCGCCGTCGGGTTCATTTTTCTGCTCTGGCCCGAGTTGTGGGTGGATCCGCTGCGGCTGTTCCGCTCGGCGGTGGATTTTTCCGGGGACTTCCGAAACAAGGACACGGTGTATCTTGGCCACTCGTATCCGATGAGCCGTCTTCCCTGGCATTACATCCCGCTGAACCTGGTCTCGGTCACGCCGGTGCTGTGGCTGGTCGCGGTCGGGATCGGGGCGGTTTGGTCGCTGGTCCGCGTGTTTCAATGGCGGGCGGCGTTTGCCCACGCGCTGGTGTGGTGCTGGATATTGACGCCGGTGCTGCCCCGGTTGCTGCCCGGGATCACCCGGTACGATGGCATGCGTCATGTATTCCTGATGGTGCCCGCCCTGGCGCTGCTGGCCGCGTTTGGCGTGGACCAGTTGCTCTCGCTCCGGCCGGGCCGGGCCGTGGCCCGGCTGCTTCCGGTGCTCGGGTGCGGCGCGCTGGCCTGGTCCGGCTGGCAGGTTGCCGAGTGTCATCCGTGCGAGGCCTTTTACCTCAATGAAGTTGTGCGCGCGACAATTCCCGGGCCGCGCCTCGCGGATTATTTCGACTTCTCTGGCTGGGGGACCCTGCACACGCAGGGCGTCGGGTGGATCAACGCCCATGCGCCGCCCTGGGCCACCGTGGCGCTGGCGGGGGATTCCTCGCGGCTCCACTATTATGGGCTGCGCGAGAATCTGCTGACCCTCGATGACCTGCACCAGGCGGATTATGCCATGGTGGGATGCTGGCGCGGGGGCGTGCTGGACCAGTTTCATTCCCCGCCGGTGTTTGCCGTGCGGTGTTATGGCATGAACCTGCTGAGCGTGTTTGCCAAGCCGGGGGCGGAGGCCGGGGAGGGGGGGCAAAAAAAATAAATAGGGGGGTGATTTTCGTTACCTAGTAACGCGATGGCGCATTTATTTCCCTTGACACGGGTGGCAACCCGTTGGCGCCGAAGGCTTTATGGCGCAAATTTGGAAAAGTGCGAAAATCATCATTTTACGTTACCAGGTAACGAGCTTTTTTCGGGCAGGGGGGCACACTGGGGGTGGATTATGAATGATCTTCGTAATGACCAGGCCGGCGGCGGCGGCGGGAGGCAGGCGTTCCCGCCGGCCGGAGCGCGGGCGTTTGCCGGCGGCAACCTCCGGCTGGACGCGGTGTCCCAGACGATGGCCCCGGGGCTTTCCCTCCGCCCGCCCATCGCGCCGACGGGGGCGGACATGATAAAACGCGTTAAGAGTCACAAAGGAACGATTAATTTTTCCGCCGCCGGTCGTTCCCGGAACCTCCCGCGCTTTGCGTTCCGGGGGTTTGGGATTGACATGCGCGTCCAATCATGGAGCCATTTGTGCATGCACAAATGTCGTACTTGGTTTGCCAGCCCGATGAATTTCGGGTTGAATCATTTTGGCTCCCGGATTCTCATTCTGGCGGCCGGCCTGTTGCTGGGCGGTTCCGTCGAAGCGCTGGATCACACCAACGCCCCGTTCAAGATTTTCCAGTTTCCCGCCGACAAAATCCCCGTCATTGACGGCCGGACCAACGACTGGGACATCGTCCCGGAAAGTTACGTGATTGGCACCGACCAACTGACGGAGGATTTTGGCCGGCACCAGCGCAGCGATCCCTCCACCCCGCGGGTGCGCGTCCGCGTGGGCTGGGTCAAGGGGTTGAACCGCCTTTATTTTCTCTATGAGGCGGACGATGATTACTGGGATTTTTCCGAGCCGGGCCTGCACAATGACACGTTTGAACTGGTGGTGAACGGCGACCTTTCGGGCGGGCCGCTGATTGAAAAATTCGCCCCCGCGCGGGATGTTTTGGGCCAGTGGGAAACGTATTTCACCCTGCAGGGCACGCACGCGCAGAATTATCACATTTTCACCCCGGCGGAAGGCAAGGACTGGTGCATGGCCTGGGGCCCGGCGCAGTGGACCAAGGAACTGCCCTATGCGAATCACGCCTGCACCTACAATTTTCGTCCGGGCCAGCCGGGGCATCTGGTGTTGGAATTTTGGATCACGCCGTTTGATTACGCCGGGGCCGAGGGGCCGCAGCGCGCCGTGGAAACGGTGCTGAAGGAAAACAAAATCATCGGGCTGTCCTGGGCGGTGATTGACTACGACGACGTTCATTCCGGCGACACGAACAACGGCTTTTGGAATCTCTCCAGCCATCACACGATGTATGGCAACGCCGACCAGCTCGTGGCGTTTCAATTGATGCCGCTGGAGCCGCAGTTCCGGCCGGCGCTGGCGGCGCAGTGGTCGTTTCAAGTGGTGGACATGGACCGCCGGCTGGTGGCGTTCAAGGATCTGTCGGTTGGCCGGATCACCTCATGGAAGTGGGATTTTGGCGACGGTCAGAGTTCCATCGAGCAAAATCCCATGCACGCCTATCAAGATCCGGGCCACTATGTAGTGGTCCTGTGGGTGGAGGGTCCGGCGGGGAAGTCGCGGATGGCGAAAGTCTGGGATGTGGCGGTGAAATAGGCGCAAGGCAAAGACAAGGAATCTTTTACCACAAAGAACGCAAAGATCGCAGAGAAAAACGGGGATTATTGGGAAAGGCTGAAATACTGCTTTAAAATGTTCATCCCACCGTCACGGGCACCAGGGTCATCGTGTCATTGCCGAAAACATCTATCACCTTCACGGCGATGGTGTAGCGGCCCGGCCGGGCGCAGGCATGGCCGGGGATCAGGAGTGCGCCAAAATCCGTGGGAATGAATGCACAAATCTCCCGGGGATGGGGATGGTCTTATCTGTTTTCTTCGGATGAACCGGTCAATTGCATAATTTCCCACGATGTCTTGCCGGCAAGGGTGGGGCAAACGAATTCAAACGCCAAACGGAAAAGATTTATCAGGAAGTTCGCGCAATAAATCTTTGATTTGCTGAAACTGGTTGCTGGCTCACCCCCTGGTTATTGCGGGCTTGTTTTTGGGCAAATTTGTTGTAAATCTGTCGTTGTGCAATACCCAACAGTGCTCCTCTCCCCCCGGAAATGGGGATTTATTCGCCGGTGGTCAGACAGACTGAGTGACCGGGGTGGGCGGAGGGTTGAGGGGGGCAAAATGCGGCGCTCGCCAGAGACGCCGCCCGGGTGTGTTGATCGAGACAAAAACAAGGCAATCTTTGCATCCGGGGGCAGCAACAAGGCGGAAAATCCTTCACTTTTCAACGTGCTGCGGC
>CAZUBG010000033.1:17401-33048 GCA_964618545.1 uncultured Bifidobacteriaceae bacterium
GGCAATTTTTGCATCCGGGGGCGCCAACAAGGCGGAAAATCCTTCACTTTTCAACATGCTGCGGCTCACAGAGCCGCGCTCCGGGACTGGGTCAACGTGCCGGCTACGCTGCTCTGCAGCGGTTAAAATGGGGATGCTTGGGGCGATGCTCGTGGTGGCTGTCAGCGGGTGGGCGGGGGCGCAGCCGGCGCCAACGGCACCGGGGCATCTGGCGGGGGCGCCGTCAACGATGACGGTGGAGCAGGCGATGGCGGCGGCGGCGGCGGAGCAAATGCAAGCCGCGCAAGCGGCGGGATCGTTCAACGTGTTCACCTACGGGGCGCGCGGGGACGGGGTGACGCTGGACACGGCGGCGATTCAGCGGACGATTGACGCGGCGGCCAGTGCGGGGAAGCATTCGCAGGTGGAGATTCCGCCGGGATTCAGCTTTTTGGTTGGCACGCTGGTGCTGCCGGGCGGCATTGATTTCAACGTGGACGGCCAGCTCATCATCAGCACGAACCAGGCGGATTATTCGGGCGACAGCGTGATCTCCGCCTCCAACGCGGCGGACTTATATATCACCGGTTCGGGGAGTCTCAGCGGGCGGTCGCTGTCGTTCATGACGAACTACGATGCGGCGGGGGAATGGTGGCTGTTTGCGCCGTGGCGGCCGAAGATGATCATGCTCACCGGCTGCACCAACCTGGTGGTCCGCGACCTGACGTTCGGGGACGCGCCGTACTGGGGGTTGCACCTGCTGGGGTGCCACGGGGTGCTGGTGACGAATGTCACGGTGCGCAACCGGCTGAATGTGCCGAATTGCGACGGCATTGACGCGGACCATTGCCAGCAGGTGGAGATTTGCAATTGCGATGTGGTGGCCGGGGACGACGCGATTGTGGTGAAGAACACCCGGCAGACGAATGACTTTGGACCGTGCGCCCATGTTCATGTGCATGATTGCACGCTGCAAACGCAGGATTCCGGGGTGAAAATCGGCACGGAGACGGTGAGTGACGTTCACGACGTGTTGTTTGAGCGCTGCCGGATCACGAGCGCGAGCCGGGGACTGACCATCCAACTGCGCGACGAAGGGAGTGTTTCCAACGTGGTGTTCCGCGACATTTATTTTTTTGCGCGGTATTACGCCGACCCGTGGTGGGGCCGGGGCGAGGGCATTTCGCTGACGGCCATTCCGCGCACGGCCCAGACGAAGCTGGGGACGATGCAGAATATCCTGATTCAAAATGTCACCGGCCAGGCCGAGAACAGCCTGCGGATCAATGGCACGCCGGGCAGCCACATCCGCAACGTGCGGCTGGAAAATGTGGACGTGACGCTGGAACGCATCACGAAGTACCCCGGCGGCCGCTATGACAACCGCCCGACGAAGGTGCTGGAGCCGATTGAAGCGCACGTCACCACGGGGTTCAGCGTGCGGTATGTGGACGGAATGGTGTTCAAGAACTGCACGCTGCGCTGGGGCCGGAGCGTGCCGGATTATTTCACGAGCGCCCTGGAGACGGAACACGTGACGGATCTGGAATTGTGGGGTTTCAAAGGCGTGTCGGCGCATCCGGGGCGGTTTCAGGACATGATATTTCATTGAGGAAAACGCGCAAAAAAACGGGGGATTGATTTAACCGCAAAGAACGCAGAGAACGCAGAGACGGGAATTTTAACACAGCACAGGGTCACGAAAAAACACGGGAAAGTTGACCACAGATGGGTGCCGATGTTACAAAACTTGAAACAGACCATGGCCATGCCGGAAGATGATGAACATTCCACGGCCGCAGAAAAGCCGCCCGTCTTAACCGAGGTGAGCGGACTTTTGCCCCCGGCGGCGGTGCCACCGATGAAAACCTACCGGCGCAGATGGTTGGGGGCGGCGCTGATTGGAATGGCCCTTTTGACTTCGTGGCTGCTGATTTCCTTCAAAGTTTTTCCAATGAAGTTGATCTCTTCCGAGACGTTTGGTTCCATTACCAACGCAAACAATGGCAACCTCGTCACTGCGGCAAATTATGAGGTTCACATGCCGCTCTGGTTTGAAGTGGTTTATGTCAGCTTGATTGGGCTGGGATTGCTGTTGCTGCTGCTGCCGGAGCGGAACAAGACGGGAAAGGGAAATCGGGGATTTTAACCGCAGATAAGACCGGGTGGACGCGGATGAAGTCGGGGAATTGATTTAACCGCAAAGAACGCAGAGAACGCAGAGACGGGAATTTTAACACAGCACAGGGTCACGAAAAAACACGGGAAAGTTGACCACAGATGGGTGCCGATGTTACAAAACTTGAAACAGACCATGGCCATGCCGGAAGATGATGAACATTCCACGGCCGCAGAAAAGCCGCCCGTCTTAACCGAGGTGAGCGGACTTTTGCCCCCGGCGGCGGTGCCACCGATGAAAACCTACCGGCGCAGATGGTTGGGGGCGGCGCTGATTGGAATGGCCCTTTTGACTTCGTGGCTGCTGATTTCCTTCAAAGTTTTTCCAATGAAGTTGATCTCTTCCGAGACGTTTGGTTCCATTACCAACGCAAACAATGGCAACCTCGTCACTGCGGCAAATTATGAGGTTCACATGCCGCTCTGGTTTGAAGTGGTTTATGTCAGCTTGATTGGGCTGGGATTGCTGTTGCTGCTGCTGCCGGAGCGGAACAAGACGGGAAAGGGAAATCGGGGATTTTAACCGCAGATAAGACCGGATGGACGCGGATGAAGTCGGGGGATTGATTTAACCGCAAAGAACGCAGAGAACGCAGAGACGGGAATTTAACCACGAATTTCACGGATTAGCACGGATGGAAAGCAGTCAAAGCGGAAATCGAAAAAGCGGGAAAGCGGAAACGGAAGACGCAGGGGAATTTGAACAGAAGCAAACGCAGGCAATGAAGAAAGACGGGGAGATTTGATGCGGGCGCCGGGTTGGCAATCGTTTTTATCAGAGCCTCCTGACGGGCGGGTTGCTTTGCATCTGGGAGCAGTAAAAAGCCGGATAATCATTCAGTTTTTCAACGTGCTGCGGGTCACAGACCCGCGCTCCGGGACTTGGGCAACACACCCTCACGTCGGTTGCTACAAAGGAAAAAGGGGGCGGCAGGCGTCGCTCCGCTTTTGATTTCTTTTGCGGGGTTACTACAAATATGCCAGCCCTACGGGCTTTGGGGCGGCAGGGGACGGATAGGTTCCGGCGGACGTTGGCCCGGTTATCGAAAGATGCCAGCCGGTGTGCGGGATCTGGCACCCTTCCGGGGGGCGTTCTGGCGCTGGACCGCCGGCTACTGTCTGGCAATCCGCCGGGTTGGCCAAGAGGCGCTGGCGACATCGTCTGGTGGAACCATGGGATAGGACGCTCCTACGGAGCTTGATTTCGCGTTGGATGGCGATTCTACAAATATGTCAGCCCTACGGGCTTAACAGTTTCTTAAGAGCAGGAAAGCAACACTGCATACCGGTGGAAAAGAGGGGGAGTCAGGCGTCGCTCCGTGACGCGAATGCTTGCCTGCTTTTCTTTCCGTGGGCTGAAGCCGCACGGCCACCCTCCTTTGGCCGCTCCGCGGCCCGTCGCGGGCGTTTTGCTCCCGAAACACCACTCAGCCCACGGCGATATTAATCATGCGTTTGGGGACGATGATGATTTTCTTGATGGCTTTGCCGCCGATGAATTGCCGGACTTTCTCCGAGGCCAGGGCGGCGGCTTCGAGGGTGGCCCGGTCGGCCTCCGCCGGCACGCGGATGACGTCACGGAATTTGCCGTTCACCTGCACGGGCAGTTCAAGGGTGGTCTCCACCAGCAGCGCCGCGTCGAACTTGGGCCAGGGCGCGTAGGCCAGGGCGGACGGGACCGCGAGTTTGGCCCACAGTTCCTCCGCCAGATGGGGCGAGAAGGGTTGAAGCAGTTGCAGGAAGGTTTGGAGCACCGCCGCCGGCTTGACCTCCCAGGTGATGGCGTCATTCACAAACACCATCATGGCGGAAATGGCGGTGTTGAACCGCATGGCGTCCAGGTCTTCGGTGACTTTTTTGATGCACGCGTGCAGGGTCTTGAGTTGCGCCGGGGTGGCGGCCACGTCCTTGATGGCCGAATCCAATTTGATGAGGCCCAGCAGGGCTTGCGGGTCGGCGGATTGGGTGGTCGTTTCGGCCTGTTCATAAGCCGTCTCGCTCGGTTCATCCACAAACAAGCGCCAGACGCGACCAAGAAAACGGTACACGCCCTCGACGCCCTTGGTGTTCCAGGGTTTCACCATTTCCAGCGGGCCCATGAACATTTCGTACAGGCGGAACGCATCCGCGCCGTATTCGGTCAGCACGTCATCGGGGTTGACGACATTGCCGCGCGATTTGGACATTTTCTGGCCATCTTCGCCAAGAATCAGCCCCTGGTTGACGAGTTTGTAAAACGGTTCGGGCGTGGAGACGTAGCCGAGGTCGAACAACACCTTGTGCCAGAACCGCGCATACAACAGGTGCAGCACGGCGTGCTCCGTGCCGCCAACGTAGAGGTCCACGCCGGCGGATTTGCCGTTCGAGGCCATCCAATATTTGTCCGCTTGAGTTCCAACGAACGCCCCGGCATTTTTGGCATCGGTGTACCGCAGATAATACCAGCAACTGCCGGCCCACTGGGGCATGGTGTTGGTTTCGCGGGTGGAACCGTCGGGCAGGGTGAGCCAATCCTTGGCCCGGGCGAGCGGCGGCTGGCCGTCGGCGGTGGGCTTGTAATCTTCCAGGGTCGGCGGCATCAAGGGCAGGGCGCTTTCCGGCAGGGCCTCGTGATAGAGATGCCCGGCGGCATCGCGTTTCCAAAGGATCGGGAACGGTTCGCCCCAGTAACGCTGGCGGCTGAACAGCCAGTCGCGCAGCTTGAAATTGACGGTTTTGCGGCCGAGCCCTTTTTCGGCGAGCCAGGCGGTGATTTTCGCCCTGGCTTCGGGCGTGGGCAGGCCGTTAAGGAAACCGGAATTGACGGCGAGGCCGTCATCCGTGAATCCCTGCCAGTCGGTTTTGGGATTGGCCGGTTGAACGACCTGCAGGACCGGGAGGTTGAATTTTTTGGCAAACGCAAAGTCGCGCGTGTCGTGCGCCGGCACGGCCATGATGGCTCCTGTGCCGTAAGTCGCCAGCACATAATCGGCAATCCAGACCGGGATTTTTTCGCCGTTGACGGGATTGAGGGCATAAGCTCCGGTGAAGACGCCCGTTTTTTCCTTCGCCAATTCCGTGCGTTCCAAGTCGCTCTTGCCGGAAGCAAACGCCTGATATTGTTTCACCGCCGCCGCCTGTTCGGGCGTGGTGATTTCGGCGACCAGCTTGTGTTCCGGCGACAGCACCAGGTAGGTCGCGCCAAACAAGGTGTCGGGCCGGGTGGTGAACACCCGGATTTTTCCGGCGGAACCGGCGATTTGAAAATCCACTTCCGCGCCTTCGCTGCGGCCGATCCAGTTGCGCTGCATTTCCTTGAGCGAATCGCTCCAGTCAATGATCTCCAGGTCGGCGAGCAGTTTTTCGGCGTAGGCGGTGATGCGCAGCATCCATTGGCGCATGGGCCTGCGAATGACGGGGAAGCCGCCGACTTCGCTCTTGCCGTCAATGACCTCCTCGTTGGCCAGCACGGTGCCGAGTTCCGGGCACCAATTCACGGGCGCTTCGCTGACGTAGGCGAGGCGTTTGGCGTCGCGGAAGGCGCGGCGCTGTTCGTCCGTCCGGCAATCCGCCGGGAGCGCGAGGGTTTCAATCGGTTCGGCCTGGTTCGTGGCCGGATTGAACCATGAGTTGTAGAGCTTGAGAAAAATCCACTGGGTCCACTTGAAATAATCGGGGTTGGTGGTGGCGAGTTCGCGGGACCAGTCGTAGCTGAAGCCGAGGGATTTGATCTGGCGCGTGAAGTTGGCGATGTTCGCCTCGGTGGTGACGCGCGGATGCTGGCCGGTCTTGACGGCGTATTGCTCGGCGGGCAGGCCGAAGGAATCCCAGCCCATCGGATGCAGGACGTTAAAACCGCAGGCGCGGCGGTAGCGGGCGAGGATATCCGTGGCCGTGTATCCTTCAGGATGCCCCACATGCAGTCCCGCGCCGCTCGGGTAGGGGAACATGTCGAGGATGTAGTATTTGGGCGGGGCCTGACGGCCGGAGGTCAGGGCGTCCACGCCATGACGCTGGGCAAAGGGATGGCCGGCCGGGACGGTTTCGCCCGGATTAAACGCCCGAAACGCCGACTGGGCGGCCCAGGTCTGCTGCCACTTCGGTTCGATCAGATGAAACGGATATTGTCTGCGACTGCTTGCCATAGAGCGGGCATTATGGGCGCAACTGCCGTCATTGGGCAAGCGGGGAAAGGACTGGTGTCTCCCATCAAGTGAATAAATCAGGTTGCCGACGGGCGCGGTCTGGCGCTTGACGCGTCGGGATAAGAACGAATCAATGAGGCCGCCGGGAGAGTCAATTCGCCGTCACTGCGGGCGTGTTGAGTCGCGGCTGGGACGTTTTGCCTTGGTGCAGGCGCTGCAACAACCACAGGATGGTTTCCCCCAAATCCTTCATGTTGGCCAGGGCTTCCGCATCCTGTTCCACATCGCCTTTTTCCAAGCCCACTCCGAAATTCCAGTAGGTTGATCCGGGCACGATCATGCGGGACATGAGGAACATGTGATTAATGGAGTCCATGACGCTGGTGGCCCCTCCCCGCCGGTGGACGATCACGGCCGCGCCGATCTTGCGGGAGAACAGATTGCCGTTGGCATGGGCGACCAGACCGGCCCGGTCAATCAACGCCTTCAATTCCGAGCTCATGCCGGCAAAATAGGTCGGCGAACCCAGCAAAATGGCGTCGGCCCCGATCATTTTCCCGATGTACTCATTGACGCGGTCGCGGTTGTTGCCGCACCGGGAGTCCCGTTTTTTCATGCACTGGTAACAGGCCAGACAGCCGTGGATGGGCTGGCCGCCAAGCTGGATCAGTTCGGTTTCAACCCCCGCGGCTTGAATGGGGATCAAAACTTTGTTCAAGAGGATCTCGGTGTTTCCGTGCATGCGGGGACTGCCGTTGAACGCCACAACTTTCATCATGGGTGTTGGTTTAATCCCGGGAGTTGGCCGGCGCAAGACCAAAGATGGGGCGCGAATGCGTTGGCCGGTCCGGCCCACGGACGGCAACGGCGGATAATCACCAAATGGATTTGCCAGAAAAGGGAGTTAAGAATCCAGAAAAGCACCGGGACCCCGCTGTGCCCGCAGACCACAAGACTGGGCATTGACAAGCGGCGGCGGGTGACTTAGGTTTGATTGAATAACACCCTGGCTTTTCTTATGATTAAATGGGCAGTCATTGGTTGTGTTGCCGCCTTGGCGGGTGGTTGCGCCACATCCTCCTCGAACATGCTCCCCCCCTCGCCAAGTTCATCCTGGCAAGATATGAAGCCCGTCATCCTGCCCGAGCCCGATGCACCTCCCGCAACGGTTCCCGCACCGCCACCCGCGCCGGTTCAGGGGAACCCGCAAGTGGATGTGCTGGATCCTGCTCCCGCCCCGGCGGCGCATCCGCTGCTCGCGCTGGAGGAGAATGAGCCGGCCCCGGTTCGGACCCCGGCCAAACCGGTGCCGGCCGCGAAGGCCGGCACCGGTGCCGCCCGGCATCCGGTCGCGCATCATCGTGCGCATCGTTACACGGGGGTGGCTGCGAAATCGGGAAACAAGGCGGATTGACCGCAGTGGATGAAGGACAATGAGCTGAATTACGGCGGTAAAAACCGCTCGCGCAGGCAAAAAGACACCTAATTGTCACTTAAAGGACATTCAATTGTCACATGGTTGGGTATATTTTATGCGTCCTTGCCCGCCGGTTGTCGGCGGCGGCGGAGATTTGAACAAACACGTGAAAAAACCAACCTGTTGTGTGATTGCCGTCCTGCTGGGGATGTGGTCTGTCCTTGCGCAAAATCAATCATTTACCCCGGGCCAACTGGCCGTTCTGCGAGCGGGGGACGGGGCGATTAATTTGCGTCTCAAGCAGGCGCCGATTTTCGTGGATCAGTTTGACCCGATGCGGTTTAACGAGGCTGCGTCGCTGACGGTGGCGATTCCGACCAACGGCCCCAACGCGCTGTTCTTCAACGGTCATGCGGCCACGGAGGGGAATTTGACGCGGTCGGCGGACCGGCGGCTGCTCGTTCTGGCGGGATATGCCGGGGTGGATTTGCTCCAACACAAGGGGGTGCCGTCGCAGTTGAGCATCCCGCGCGGCGTTGGCACATTGGGAGCCGCGGCCGGCAGTTTCAAGCTGGTGTTTCAATCCACCAATTGGTATCAGGCATCCAATCCCCGTGGCGTGGCGACGGATGGAGCGGGCAATTTCTGGGGTTGCGGCAGCACGTATGGAACCCTGTTTTACAATGCGCAGACAACTCCACAACCGCTTGAATTCAGGACGCTGTTGAACACCCGGGCCATCAAGATCATCAATCAGGTTCTTTATGCGACGCTGAACAGCGCGGACGGCTTGGATACCGACGATTCAGCGGGGATTTATAATTATCTGATTGGCCCGAGCCCGGCGGGACTGCCGACGCAGGCTGATGCCACCATGCACCTGGTGGTTCCTACCGCCGCCGGGTATAACAAAACCTGCGGGTTCGATGTGAACCCGGCGGGAACGATTGCCTACATGGCGGACACCCAGGCCGGCATCCAAAAGTATATCAAAGGCGATGGCGGATGGAAGTTTGCCCATAATTTTGCCATTCCCCAGGTCATTCCGGACAGTGTGAATAATGGCAAGGGCTGTTTTGGCCTCACCGTGGATTTCAGCGGGGCGGCCCCCATTATCTATGCCACCACCACGGAAGGCTGGGAGACGATGAATTCCAACCGGGTGGTTCGGATAGTGGATACCAATGCGAATGCCGTGGTCACGACGGTCGCTCAGGCTGCCAATACAAATATCGTTTATCGCGGCGTTGAATTCACGCCTGAATCCGGGTCGCCGCCGTCGGCCAGCCGGTGAGTTGAGGAGCCCGGGCTTGCCAGCCTCGTTCCCGCCGATTATGTTCCTGCTCCTATGGAAAAAGTAGTCATCATTGGTTCGGGGTGTGCGGGCTGGACGGCGGCGCTGTACACCGCGCGGGCGGATTTGAAACCCCTGGTCCTCTCGGGACGCCAACCGGGGGGTCTGCTGACCACCACCAGTATTGTCGAGAATTATCCCGGCTTCCCCGAAGGCGTGGATGGCTATGAATTGATGACCCGCATGCAAAAGCAGGCCGAGCGGTTCGGCGCCCGGGCCAGTTTTGGCACGGTGGAAGCCGCTGACTTTTCCCAGCGCCCCTTTTCCCTCAACGTGGACGGCGAAACAGTCCAGGCGGAAACCGTCATCATCGCCACCGGGGCCAGCCACCGGCATCTCGGCGTGCCGGGCGAGGATTTACTGGAAACCAAGGGGGTCACTTATTGTGCAACCTGCGATGGCGCGCTGCCGGTGTTTCGCAATCAACCACTCGTGGTGGTGGGAGGAGGCGATTCGGCCTGCGAAGAGGCCACCTACCTGACCCGGTTTGGCTCGGTGGTGCATCTGGTGCATCGCCGGGATTCGCTGCGCGCCTCCAAAATCATGGCCGAGCGCGTGCTGGCGCATCCCAAGATCAAGCCGGTGTGGAACTCCGCCGTGACGGAAGTTCTGGACCCGGCCCAGGACAAGGTGACGGGCGTGAAGTTGAAAGATTTCAAGACCGGGGCGGAAACCATTTTGAATTGTGCGGGCGTGTTCATCGCCATCGGTCACGGGCCCAACACCGGGATCTTCAAGGATCAGATTAAAATGGATGAGAACGGTTTCATCCTGCACAGTCTGGGCTCCACCATGACAAATGTGCCCGGGGTGTTTGTGGCCGGGGATTGTTCCGACCACATTTACCGTCAGGCGATCACCTCCGCCGGCGCCGGCTGCGCGGCGGGGATTGATGCCGAACGATTTCTGGCCGCGCAGAACCATTGAATCCGAACGTCCACTGTTAGGAACGGCAAAGACGACTTTTCATCTGCCAATCAAATCATGAAAAAACTCCTGCTCCTCCTGCTTCCGCTCCTGGCGGTCATGCCCGGCCATGCCCAGTGGAACTATCCGCCGACCAAAACGGTTGACGTCACCGACACTTACTTTGGGAAAACCCACCCTGATCCCTACCGCTGGCTGGAAGACCTGAAGGATCAGGAGGTGGAGGACTGGTTCAAAGCCCAGGCGAAATTGACGGATGACCAGCTCGCCAAAATTCCGGGCCGGGATGCCCTGGTGCAGGAATGGCTGGCGCTGGATAAACTCAAGCCCGCGTCTTACTCGGACATCGCCTATGAAAACGGCCGGGTTTTTTACAAGAAAACGCTGGGCGGCGAAAACGTGGGGAAGCTTTATCTGCGTCAGGGATGGAACGGGGCGGAGAAATTATTATATGATCCGGCCGCCTATCAAACCGGGGTGAAGACCACCATCAACACCTTTGTCCCGTCGTGGGATGGAAAACATGTTGTCATTGGTTTTACTTCCGGCGGCGCGGAATGGTCGGAGTTGCGGGTTCTGGACGTGGATGGCGGAACGCTGTTGCCCGAGAGCATTTACCCCTCGTATGGGGCCATCGGGTGGCTGAAGGACAGCCAATCCTTCTTCTATGACGCCGGCAAGGTCACGGATATCAAGAGCCTTGAGATCGAGTTGAACCGCAAAACCAAGGTGCATAAGCTTGGCACCGGGGTGGCCACGGACCGGGATGTCTTCAGCAACGAAAGCAACCCGGAACTGGGCATCACCGCCAAGGAAAGTCCGAGCGCCTCCATGGACGAATCCTACCCGGATTACCTCGTGGGCTCCGTGTCCACGGTTCAAAATGAATTCCGGATTTACTATGCCCCCGTTTCCGAACTGAAAAAACCAAAGATCAAATGGGATGTTCTCTGCCGGACCTCGGACAACCTGGTCCGGGCAACGGCCTTTTACCGGGATGACGTTTACGCCGTGACCCATACCGATGCGCCCAAGTACAAAGTGGTCCGGACAAGTATGAAACATCCTGATTGGGCGCACGCGACCACCGTTGTTCCCGAAGGGCCGGACTCCATCCAGTCGCTCGTGAAAAGCCGGCATTATCTTCTGATCGTCTATTCCGACGGGGTGGTCGGGCGGCTTGTGAAATATGACCTGGCCACTGGCCGGACCGTCGGGGTGAAACTACCCGGGTCGGGAACCGTGAGCGTCAGTTGCCCTGATTGGAGGACCGACCGCTGCCTGTTGAACATTACGTCGTGGACCGAGCCCCTGACCATCTATGATTACGATGCGCAGCACGACACCTTTGCGAAGAGCATCTTCAACACCGACGTCACCTATCCGGGCTTCGAGAACCTGGTTTCGGAGGAAGTCGAGGCTCCGGCGCATGACGGCGCGCTCATTCCGCTTTCCATCATCCACCAGCGGGGGATTCCGATGGATGGGTCCAATAGCTGCATACTCACCGGCTATGGCGCCTATGGCATCAGCCTGGATCCCCAGTTCAGCATCCGTCTGGATTCCCTGGCCGCCCACGGGGTCATCGTGGCCGTCGCCCACGTCCGGGGCGGGAGCGAAAAGGGCGAGGCTTGGTACAAGGCCGGTTTTAAAACCACGAAACCGAACACGTGGAAGGACTTTATTTCGTGCGGGGAATATCTCGTCAGCAAGGGTTACACCAGCCCGGGAAAACTGGCCGGCACCGGTACCAGTGCGGGGGGAATCCTCATCACCCGGGCCATCACCGAACGGCCGGATTTGTTCGCCGCCGCCGTCTGCAATGTCGGGTGCGCCAACGCGATGCGCTTGGAATTTTCGCCCAATGGTCCGGGCAACACGCCCGAATTTGGGACCGTCACCGATCCTGTGGAATGCCGGGCGCTCTACGAAATGGACGGTCTCGAGCATGTCGTCAAAGGGGTGAAGTATCCCGCCGTCATGGGCGTGGCGGGCTGGAACGACCCCCGCGTCTCGCCCTGGCAGCCGGGCAAATTCGTGGCCGCCATGCAGGCGGCCACCAGTTCGGGCAAGCCCGTGCTGTTGAAGGTGAACTACGACAACGGCCACTTCACGGAGGAAAAGAATGTCACCTTCAAGAACTTTGCCGGCCAGTACGCCTTCCTGTTGTGGCAGACGGGACACAAGGAATTCCAGCCGGGGCCATAAAGTAACTCTGGACACATCAGCCGGAACCGCTAAAATTGCGCGACTCAAACAGAAGGGATAATATCCATGGCAAAATGCGACTACTGCGGTTCAATGATTCTCATGGGCGGGGTGCGGGCGGGCGGTCAACGCTTCTGCAATCAGAAGTGTTATCAGAACGCCTGCGTCTTGCGCGTCACCAAAAACGTTCCATCCGACGTCCTTGAACGCGAAGTCGAGGGAGTCTGGCGCGGCAATTGTCCCAAGTGCCGGGGACTGGGACCGGTGGATGTCCACAAAATTCATGAAGTCTGGTCGGCGCTGGTCCTCACCCGGTGGACGACCCGGTCGCAGGTCAGTTGTCACTCCTGCGCCGTCAAACAGCAACTGGGGGGCGCGGCCTTTTCCTTTGTTTTCGGCTGGTGGGGATTACCGTGGGGGCTGATTCTCACACCCGTTCAAATCACGCGAAACCTGATCGGCATGAGCCGGGGACCGGACCCGGCCCGCGCCTCCGACAACCTGCGGAAACTGGTGCTGGTCAATCTGGGATCCCAAATGATGGCCCGCCAAAAGGCCGCCGCGTCGCAGCCGCCGCCGGTGAAATAATTTCATGCCGGGTTGGGTGCCTTACATTATACCATCGTCACCTGAATCCATGTTTGGCGTGAAGAAAGCCGAACAGCAGTTGTCACGGGTGATATCCGGTGACCAGTGCCTTGGTTCTTCTCAGACCGTGGTTTCATCCGGTCGTTCGGTTGGTTTCGGTTCTTGCGTCAGGTCGGGCTTCGACTTCGGGATCAAGTCTTTGACCAGCCAACTCAATATATTCTCCGCACATTGAATACAGATCATCGCACCGGCGGCGTTCATCAGGATTCTAAGCAGAGCCAGAAAAACACTCTGTCTCGCCTGGGCATATTCGGTTATGCCATAGGTGGCACTGTGCAGCTTGGTAAAATACTGCGGCAGGTAGGTGATATCAATGGCCACATAAACTAAAAACCACAATGCCTGCATCCGAATGATCAACAACGCAAACTGCCGGAAGGTCATCCGTTCCCAAAAGCGTTTTTCGGCGGGTGTAATGAGGTGTCCCCCAATGGCCTCCGGTGACGAGGTCACGAAGGTGGTCGTGCCGCAGGACTGGCAGGTCAGCGCATCATCCGGATTTTCTGTGGCGCAATTCAGGCATGTTTTCATGGAGCATTACTGATCTGACGGTTAATTTTCAAAGTATTTGATCACCATTGCCACGCCCAGCCCCGCCAGCAACGCAACCGACAGTTTGAACCGGTCATGGGAATGAAACTGCAGTTCCGGCAGCAGATCGCTGCTGGCAATGCACAGGAACGTCCCCGTGCAGAAGGCCAGTGAGCAGCCCAGGAACACCGCGTTGGAATCCGCAAACTGGCTCGCCCCCAGCAGGAACAGCACCGCCCCCAGCGGGCTCGCCAGCGCAAACAATCCGTTCAGCAGATGCCGCGAAGAACGCGAACTGCCGCCGGCCGTCATCAGCGTGGTGACCGCCATGGCGTCGAACGGCTTGTGCAGAATCACCACCAGGGCCACCCCCAGGCCGGCCAGTCGCTCCTCGCCTGCCTTGGCGGCCATCACCGACGCGGCCAGCGCCAGTCCGTCCAGCAGCGAATGCAGGGTCATGCCCAAGGCGGTGCCCACCCAGGACAGTTGCTTGGCCGATTTATCTGCCAGCGTGTGCGCGTGATGTTGATGCGCTTCATGGTGTTCATGCCCCTGCCCGTGTGAATGGTCATGATCATGATCGTGATGCTCGTGATCATGATCGTGGGCGGCCTGAACCGGCTCATCGTGGCAGCAATCCTCCGGGTCGCCCTCCGGCGTGTCATGATGGTGAAAATGGAAAAATCGCTGGAGAAAAAACATCGTCAGAAAACCGCCCAGCAGCCACTCCGCCACCCGGTCAATGGAATGCAATTGATCCATGGCATCCGGCAGAAAGTGAATGACGGCGATCCCCAGCATCAGCCCGGCGACAAAACTGGTGGCCACCTGCAACCGCGTGTGGGTGGGCCGCATGAGGATCAGCAGCCAGCCCCCGCACAGCGAGGCCAGCATCACCAAGGCACAATAAACGGTCAGCAGCCAATAGGGCGAAATCATGGATTCAGTCACAATATTATCAGTCTTTGTTGCCGGTTCCGGAGGTTTTGTCAACTTGTTTGACCAAGTCGTTGTATTTGGCCACGATGGCATTCCGGTCCTGGATGCTGTCGTTCAGCTTTTTGATGAAGTCATCCCGCTGCGTCGTGAGTTCCGCAATCGCCGCGTTTTGCTTCTTCACCCCCTCCGCCAGGTCCTGCAGTTTCGTCTCCAGCGTCGTCACCGCATTTGTGTACTGGGCGATTTCATTGGTCAGAGTTTCCGTCGTGAGCTGGAGCCGGCGGAGCTCACGCTGCTGGGCCAGCGTCACCTGGTCATGGGTGGCGGCCGCCGTCTTGAGTTCGGTGATGCGTCCGTCCATCTGCGCAATCTGATGATTCAGGGTTTCGATGGAATTGGTGTAACCCTGAATGGCGAGGGATTTTTCCCCCAGGAGATGATTGAGGTTTTCAATGCGCCCGCGCTGGACCGTCTGGCCGTACCATTGCCAGACACACAGGCCGCACAGGCACAGGGCGAGGAGGATCAGGAGATTTTGATGGAAATTTTTCATGGTTGTTTCACCGGACTGTCCACGGCAATGGCCACGCGCTGGATGCCCGCCCGCTTGACGAAATCCAGCGCATACACGATGGACCCGTGGGTGGCCTCCCGGTCGCCGTGCAGACAGACCGGCACGTTGGGGTTGACGTGGCAGCGGTTGGTGAGGGTGGTGTACAGGTCGGCCAAAGAGATGGACCGGTCCTCCAACTGCAACTGTCCGTCCTTGTCCACGGTCAGGTTAATCAGGTCCGGCTTGGCGTTCGCGGTGGCCAGCGTGGCCGTGGGCAGGCTGGCCTTCAGGGCGCGCACTTTCTGCATCTGCAGGCTGACCATCATGAAGGACGCCAGCAGGAAAAACATGATGTCAATCAGCGGGATGATTTCCAGCCGGATGCGCTTGCGGGGCAGGGGGGAGCGGATTTTCATGGCGCGGCGGTCTCCGGCTGGCCGTCCACCAGGAACGCCACTTTCTGCACCCCGGCGCGGCGCACGGTTTGCAGCACATCCAGCATCGCCCCGTGCTTCGTGTCCTGGTCGCCGCTGATATACACCGGCAGGTTCGTGTTCAGCAGGAAGCGGTTGCTGATGGCGCCGCCCAGCTCCGCCAGGGTCACGGTCTTTTTCTCCAGCCACACGGTCCCGGCCTTGTCCACCGCAATGTTGACCATGTCCGGTTTGAAATCATGCTGCGCCTGGCTCGCGGGCGGCAGGCGGACCTTGATGTTCTGCGCCTGGTCCAGTTGCAGGCTGACCATCATGAAGGACGCCAGCAGGAAAAACATGATGTCAATCAGCG
>CAZUBG010000034.1:0-17887 GCA_964618545.1 uncultured Bifidobacteriaceae bacterium
TTAGATATTGTTCGATAAGGGCTGGAGCAAAACGATCAAAACCAGCGGCCACCGCCGTGTGCGTTGTGAAAAGATTTCCAGCTCGCGTCACCGCCAGCGCCGTTTCGAAGGAATTTCCGGTTTCTTCCATGAAACTCCGTGCGCGTTCCAGCACCGCGAAGGCCGCATGTCCTTCATTCAAATGACAAACTTCCGGTTTGAGACCTAATGCGTCAAGCAACCGCCAGCCACCAATCCCAAGGAGCAGTTCCTGTTTTAGTCTAAGTTCCGGTCCGCCGCCATACAGTTCACTTGTGATCCCTCTATGAACCGGAAAATTCGCCACGTCATTGCTGTCCACATTCAATGCCCCCAGGTGAAAATCATGCTGCGGCAGCAATTTGGGAAAGGGCCGCGTCTCCGCCCCAAACACCGCCGGATGCTGGCAGGTGTATTCCAGAAACAGCGACACCCCGATCGCCGTGATCAGCACCGTCAGCTTCGGCCGGTCCCGCAGCGGCCGGTACGCCAGATATTCAATCAGCATCCCCAGCCCCGCGCAAATCGCCGCCGCCGCCAGGATCACCAGGCACGCGCCCGCATACGATCCGCCCGGGAATATCTTTGCCGCCAGCGGCGCCAGAAAATAGGCCGCGAACGCCCCCAGCATCATCACGTCACAGTGCGCAAAATTGATGAACCGCAGCACCCCGTACACCATCGTGTAGCCCAGCGCGATCAGCGCATAGATCGAACCCAGCGCCAGACCGTTGACAAGCTGTTGGATGAATTCGTTGATAGGGTCTAAACGGTTTCACGGGTTGACCGTTTCCAAATATTTGAACTTCCCGTTCCGCACCTGCAAAATCACCGCCGGCTTCGTCGCGTCCCGCTGTTCATTGATCGTGGTCACGCCCGTCACCCCCGCAAAGTTTTTCGTCGCCGCCAGCGCGTCCCGCACCTTCGGCCCGTCCGTGGTGCCCGCCCGCTTGATCGCGTCCGCCAGGATCATCGCCGAATCATAACCCAGCGCCGCCATCGCGTCCGGGGTCTTGCCGCTGAACCGCTTCTGGTAATCCGCCACAAATTTCCGGCTCTGCTCCGTCGCCACATCCGGGGCGTAATGCGTCGAAAAATAATTCCCCTCCACCGCGTCCTGCCCGATCGTCACCAGGTCGCTTGATTCCCACCCGTCGCCCCCGGTCAGCGGCACCGTCAGCCCCAGTTCCTTGGCCTGGATGCAAATCAGCGCCACATCCGTGTAGTAGCCTGGCACAAACACCGCATCCGGATTCGACGCCTTGATGGCCGTGAGCTGCGCCTTGAAATCCTTGTCCCCCCCGTTGAAATCCAGTTCCGCCGTGATCGTGCCGCCCAGCTTGAGAAAACTCTCCTTGAAATACTTCGCCAGCCCCTTGCTGTAATCGCTTTTCACATCCGTAAACACCGCCACTTTCCGCGCCTTCAGCGTCTTGTAATCAAAATTGGCCATCACCGTCCCCTGAAACGGATCAATGAAGCAGACCCGGAAAATGTAATCCCCCGTCTCCGTCACCTTCGGATTCGTCGAGGAGGGCGAGATCATCGGAATCTGGTTCTGCTGGCAGATCGGGGCCGCCTCCAGCGAGCGGCTGGACGCCACCTCCCCCAGCACCGCCACCACATTGTCCCGCGAAATCAGTTTGTTGACCACCGTGGCCGGTTCCCCCGCCTTCGATAAATCGTCCTCCGTAATCAATTGCAACTTCCGGCCCAACACCCCGCCCGAGGCGTTTAGTTCCTCCACGGCCAGCAAAGTGCCCTCATGGGAGGAAATTCCAAACGTCGCCTCCTTGCCCGACAGCGAGGCATATTCCCCCACCTTGATGGGATTCTCCGCGTCGCCGCCGCCGCCGCTGGGTTTGCAACCCGTCAGCCCGGCCACCCCGGCCAGCAGGACCAAACCCGCCCATCCCGGCCAAAATTTTATCATCATAAACAAGTCATGGTTGCCACCAACTCGCCCCCAAATTAGCGCTTCCCCCCGGCGTATTCAAGCTTGAGAAACGGGGAAACCCGCAAAATCAGCCTTCATCAAGCGGCACAGGTTTCCAGCCCATCCCTTCAATGGAATCGTTGCCATATTGTGAGGCAGACGATGATTCTCCATCAACCACGGCTAACAGGGGAGGACGGACTGGCGCATCGCCTTTGGAGTGCGGCGGCAAGACACCGCTTTTGGACGGGGCGACATGTCGCCCCGTCCAAAAGCGCGGACCTGTCCGCGCACTCCCAATAGTGCTGGTGCGTCCGCCCTGCATCTAACCGAAGTTCAGGAAACGCAATGCGCGCAAACTTTTCGGGGCGTTCTCTCCCTGGGGAGTCGCCAGGCTGAGGGCACACGTTCACACTGGTTTTGCCCGCCTGTCGGACCTGCGCAGCCCATTGGTAATCAACGTCCTTGCACCACTTTCAGAACACCCTCCAAAAAACATCCGCTCCGCTTCGCCAGCAAAAAAAGTGCGGAATTTCCTCGGAAATTCCGCACTTCGGTTGAAATGATGGATTCTTAGCTCTTGCGGCGATGAACCTGCGTCGCCAGCAGTGCGACCAAACCCATTCCGAACATGGCAAACGTCGTCGGCTCGGGAACGCCGGAAGTGAAGGTCACGTTCAAACCACTAAAAGAAATGGCGTCCGATGTGGACGCCGAACTGAAGCCTGAAGCGCCCGCCAGAAAGCCCACGGAGTCGAAATTAACACCACCCTCCGTCGTCAAATCGTTATTGATGTAACTCCCGGTAAAATAATAAGAACCGCCTTCCGTGACGCTCCAATTGATCGTTTCACTCGTTGGCGTGGTCAGGGTGATGCTGAAAATCAAATCGTAAGTGCCGGGAACCAAAGAGCCGCCAAAACCAGTGTTGCCGATGGAGGTGACGGTGGCTCCGGTGCTGGAAGCAAAAACACCTGTATTGGGATTGTTCCGCAGGTACAGGGAGGGGCTGCTGATGGACGTCGGCAAACCAATGTCGTAGCCCAGCCAGCCGGTGTCATTGGCGCTGTTGCCAGAGTAAAGAAGGCCAAATCGAAACTGGTTGTCGGCGTCGGCCACATTCCCCGACAGGGTCATTGTCCCAAACAGCGTGATGTTGTTGCCCGGGTTCACCAGGCTCAGGGTGCTTCCAATCAGGGAATAGCCATACAGATCGCCAAGCGCCGTTCCATTGTCCGTGAATACCTGGCTTGTGGTATTGCCGCCGGAAATCGAATAGTTGGGGTCGTGGCCAGCCCCAAAAGGATCAATGATCCAATTGTCCGGAGAGTACATTTGAGCCATGAGGGACGAACTCATCAGAGGCACGATGGCCAATGCACTCAATGTCGCAAACACAGATTCTTTCATAAGGGCGTCAAGCTTGATGATTGAATTTACGTTGCCTTGACCGTCGCAAAGATTTGGCTTGCTGTCAACCCTATCTTGCTGTTGCGTGAACAATTTTTAATCGTTGCAAGAAGAGTGTTAACGGGTTCAAAACAATTTGCGATGCCCTGCACTAATGTAAAAGGCGGGACGTTCGCAAACGTGAAAACATTTTTAACGTCATCCAGGGGGTTCCGCCAAACCTCTTTTTGAAGCTCGCGGCGGTGGAACGCGTGCCACCGGTTCGCGTCGTCGGGACCAAAGACACGAACCGTCCGGCTTCACCGGCAACTTCGGGAGGCTCCGCCATCTTGAGGGTCTCAGGGAAGGGGGAGGCCTCGAAATGGAAACGGCTGGAGGCGGGCCCGGATTGGGGGGGGTAAAATTTTTATTTGCCCCCGTCCCGTTACCTAGTAACGGGGTTTGTCACCAGTCGCGCCACTGGGAATCACCAACCCCTTGATTTCATTGACGTTTAATGGTGTTTGTGTCAAGTAATATTATTTTTTGCAAGGGAGCATTTTCCGTTACTAGGTAACGAACGTTTTTCCCCGGGGGTGGTAAGCTGGCGGTGGATGATGAAGATGACATCGCATGCAAGGGGTTTGGACGTGAGCCTCAAAAGCTCCCGCCCATGGCCATTATCGCTGTGTTCAACTCCGCGCCTCGGAAGTTCAAACCGGACCGGGAGCCAAAACGATAAAACACGTCAAGACACGATTAAGCACGATAGATTTTTTCTGTGACCCCGGGACGAAAATTCACGATTGACGCCTTCCGGTTAATTACCTACCGTTCGGTAGTATTTATGGCGAAGCACGGCCCGGAGACGGGCAAACATATCCTGCAAGCGGCGCTCAAGCGTTTCGCCAATGCCGGTTATGCCGCCACGTCCGTCCAGCAGATTGTGGACGACGCCCAGGTCTCCAAGCCCGCCATGTATTATCATTTCCACGACAAGGCCGGTTTGTTCAAGGCCCTGGTCCATGAGGCCCATGACGCCCGCTACCGCGTCATCTGCGAGGCGGCCGCCAAAAGCCCCGACCTGCGCGGGCGGTTGGAACACATCCTCACCGACTTGTTTGACTATATCTCCCATAATCGCGAACTCATGCGCCTCAGCTTTGCCACCATGTTTGCCGCCCCGGGCGAAGTCCCGCCCGACCTGGATTGTGCCGGCAAATGCGAGCGGAATTTTGAATTTTTCCACTCCCTGATCAAACAAGCCCAGGCCGGCGGCGAACTGAATCCGGCTTTTGACAGCCGGGAGATGGCCTACGGCTTTTACGGACTGGCCAATTTTTACGTGGTCTCCCCCGTGGTGACCCCCGGATGCGTCCCGGATCAAAATGCCGCCCGGCGCATTGTGGACCTTTTTCTCAGCGGAGCCGCCCCCCGGAAGGCCGCTGAATAACGGACCCATTTTAATCCCAACCCAGCCTCTTCATGAAACTTAAAGTCATCTTTGCCATCATTCTGGTCGTCCTGATCTTCGCCGCGCTCGCCGGGATCAAAGCCCTTCAAATCAAAACCATGATTGCCGCCGGCGCCGCCCTGGTGCCGCCGCCGGACACCGTCACCACCGCCGTCGCCCATCCGGAACACTGGCCGGAGGAACTCCCCGCCATCGGCTCCATCGGGGCCGTGCAGGGAGTGACGGTGACCACCGAAATCGGTGGCACCGTCAAGGAAATCGCCTTTGAATCCGGCAGCGTGGTTGCCGCGGGCGATTTGCTGGTGCGCCTGGACACCTCCTCCGAGGAGGCCCAGCTCCGCGCCCTGGAATCCCAGGTTGAACTCGCCGCCATCAATCTCGAACGCTCCCGCAAGCTCCGCGCCGACAATACCATTTCCCAATCCGAACTCGACACCGCCGAGGCCGCGCTCAAGCAGAACCAGGCCAACGCCGACAACATCCGCGCCACCATCGCCAAGAAGACCATTCGCGCCCCCTTCGCCGGCCGGCTGGGCATCCGCCAGGTCAACCTCGGCCAGTACCTCGACAACGGCAAACCCGTCGTCTCCCTCCAGTCCCTTTCCCCCGTCTATGCCAACTTTTCCCTGCCCCAGCAGGAACTGTCCAAGTTAAAAACCGGCCTGCCAGTCGGCGTCACCACCGACGCCTATCCCGGTCGTGACTTCACCGGCAGCCTGACCGCCATCAACCCCGACCTTGATGAATCCACCCGCAGCATCACACTCCAGGCCACCCTGGACAATGCGGACCAGGCCCTGCGTCCGGGCATGTTTGCCCGCATGGCCGTGCGCCTGCCGGAGGTGCAGGACGTCCTCGTCATTCCCGTCACCGCCGTGTTAAGCGCGCCCTTTGGCGACACCGTGTTTGTCGTCGAGTCCGGCACCAACGCCGCCGAGGGCCTGGTGGTGCATTCCCAAGTCATCCGCACCGGCCCGGCGCGCGGGGATTTTGTCACCGTGGAAGCCGGCCTGAAACCCGGTGACCGGGTCGTCAGTTCCGGCGTTTTCAAGATGCACAATGGCGGCCGGGTGGTGGAGGACCAGACCCTCACCCCCAAGACCAGCCAGACCCCGCAGCCCAACAACAGCTAATCCCGCGCGCATGAAATCCTTTACTGACCTCTTCATCCGCCGGCCCGTGCTCGCGGTGGTCGTGAACCTGCTCATTTTGATCGCCGGTTTCCAGGCCATCAAAAATCTCAACGTCCGGCAATACCCGCGCAGTGACAACGCCTCCGTGACGGTGACCACAACCTATGTCGGCGCCAGCGCCGATCTCGTGCGCGGCTTCATCACCACCCCCCTCGAACGCGCCATCGCCGCTGCGGACGGCATTGATTACATCCAGTCCAGCAGCAAGCTCGGCCTTTCCACCATCACCGTCCGGCTCAAGCTCAACTACGACCCCAACAAGGCCCTCTCCGAAATCAGCTCCAAGGTCAACCAAGTCCGCAATGATTTGCCGCCCGAGGCCGAAATTCCGATTATTGACATTGAGTCCGCCGACTCGCAATTCGCCTCGGCGTATCTCAGTTTCACCTCGGACATTCTCCAGGCCAACCAGATTACGGATTATCTGGTGCGGGTTGTTCAGCCGCGCCTCTCCGCCCTCGAAGGCGTCCAGCGCGCTGACATCCTCGGCGGCCGGACCTTTGCCATGCGCATCTGGCTCAAGCCCGACCGCATGGCGGCCCTGAACATCAACCCGGCCCAGGTGCGCCAGGCTTTGGCCAATAACAATTTCCTCTCCGCCGTCGGCCAGACCAAGGGTTCCCTCATGCAGGTCAACCTCACCGCCAACACCGATCTGCGTTCCGTGGATGAATTTCGCAACCTCGTCGTCCGCCAGTCCGGCAACAACCTCATTCGCCTCCAGGACATCGCCGATGTCTCGCTGGGCGCGGAGGATTACGACGCCGAAGTCCGTTTCGACGGTGAAAAAGCCGTCTTCATGGGCGTCTGGGTGCTGCCCAACGCCAACTCGCTGGAGGTCATCAAACGCGTCCGCGCCGAAATGGCCCTGATCCAAAAGGACCTGCCCACCGGCATGCGCGGGAACATCGCCTACGACGCCACCAAATACATTGATGACGCCCTGCATGAAGTGCTAAAAACCCTCACCGAAACCCTCTGCATTGTGGCCATCGTCGTTTTTCTCTTCCTTGGCTCGCTGCGTTCGGTGCTGATTCCGCTCATCGCCATTCCCATCTCCCTCATCGGCGCCGTTTTCCTGATGCAGGTCTTTGGGTTCACCCTGAACCTGCTGACCCTGCTGGCCGTCGTGCTCTCCGTCGGGTTGGTGGTGGATGACGCGATCGTCATTGTCGAAAACGTGGAACGCCACGTCCGCGAGGGGAAAAAACCGATCGAGGCCGCCCTGTTGGGCGCACGGGAGCTCATTGGCCCGATCATCGCCATGACCATCACGCTCATCGCCGTGTACGCCCCCATCGGTTTGCAGGGCGGGCTGACCGGATCCCTCTTCCGCGAATTCGCCTTCACGCTCGCGGGGGCCGTCTTTATTTCCGGCGTCGTCGCCCTCACCCTGTCCCCCCTGATGTCCTCCCGGCTTCTCTCCGCCGGTCATGAGGAGGAGGGGCTCGTCGGTCGCATCAATCACGGTTTTGACCGGCTGCGCCGGCTATATGGCCGGGTGTTGGATGGCACCCTGGCCAACCGCCCCGCCGTCTACGCCATTTGGATTGGCCTGAGCTTGCTGGCCTTCCCCATGTTTTGGTTTGCCTGGCAGTCAAAGGAAGCGGCTCCCGCCGAGGATCAGGGCGTCCTGTTTGGCATTGTGGAAGCCGATGGCAACGCCACCATTGACCAGACCACCTTTTACACCGAGGCTGAATACCGGGTTTTCACCAACCTGCCTGACGCGGCGCAAACCTTCCAGATCACCATGCCCGACAACGCCTTCGGCGGGGTGGTGCTCAAACCGTGGGGCGAACGCAAACGCACCGCCGCCCAGCTTCAACCCATCCTGCAGGGCCAGGTTGCCAAAATTCCCGGCATCCGCACCATGGTTGCCACTCCGTCCGCCCTTCCCGGCGGCGGCACCTTCCCGGTGGAATTTGTGATTGCCTCCACTGCGGAGCCGGAAACCATTCTGAAATTTGCCCAGCAAATCCAGCAAATTGCCGCCACCAACGGCATGTTCGCCTTTCCCCCCATCATTGACACCAAGATGGACCAGCCGGAAACTGAGATTGTCCTCGACCGCGACAAAGTTTCCGCGATGGGATTGGACATGGCCACCGTTGGTGCGGACTTAAGCACCCTGGCGGGCGGCAACTACGTCAACCGCTTCAACCTGGCCGGTCGCAGCTACAAGGTGATTCCCCAGCTCGAACGCGTCCAGCGCCTGAACGCCGGCCAGTTGCAAAGCACCTATGTCAAGGGCCCGGGCGGCCAGTTGGTGCCCCTCAGCACCTTTGCCACCTTGAAGGGAAAAAACACCCCGCGCTCCCTGAACCGCTTCCAGCAATTCAACGCCGTCACCATCAGCGGCTTTCCCATCCGCCCCCTCAACGAGGTGCTGACCGCGCTCGAGACCCAGTCCGGGAAAATCCTGCCCAAGGGCTACAAACTTGATTACACCGGCGAATCCCGCCAGTTGCGCACCGAGGGCGATAAATTTCTCCCCGCCTTTACCCTGGCCCTGGTCCTCATTTTTCTCGTGCTCGCCGTCCAGTTCAACAGCTTCCGGGATCCTTGGATCATCCTGCTCGGCTCCGTCCCGCTCGCCATGTTTGGGGCCATGATGTTCATCTTCCTCAAGATGCCCAACCCCACGATCCCCTTCTGGACGCAGGGTTGGACCACCTCCTTCAACATCTACTCCCAGGTCGGCTTGATCACCCTGGTCGGGCTGGTGTCCAAGAACGGGATTTTGATTGTCGAATTTGCCAATGTGCTGCAACGCAGCGGCAAGACCAAAATCCAAGCCGTGCGCGAGGCCGCCCTCACCCGGCTCCGCCCCGTCCTGATGACCAGCGCCGCCACCATTTGCGGCCATTTCCCCCTCACCCTCGTGTCCGGGGCCGGCGCGGCCGCCCGTAATTCCATCGGCATCACCATCGTCTCCGGCATGGCGCTGGGCACGGTCTTCACCCTGCTCGTCATCCCTTCGATCTACGTCCTGATTGCCAAACAGCACAACCACGACGAAGTCGAAATCTGATTTTTAATCAGGGTTGCGGGATGATCTCAATGGCGTTGATCTGGGGATTCTCCACATTGGGCGTGAAGGTGATGTGGACTTTGCCGTCCGTGACCACCACCGGGACACTTTCCACATAGGGCCGCAGCGGGCCGCCGGCTTTGACCCAGATGTCCAGGTCTTTGAACTCCTGCCCCTGCACGTTGAACGAAAACACCCGCTGGCCCGGTCCCGTGATTCCTTCGTATGTTTCGCAGAAATGCAATTTGACGAGGTATTTGCCGTTCAACACCGGATGGTTAAACTCCGTCATGCTGTAGTGCTCCGTCAGATACAGCGAGGGGTCATCCGTGTTTTCAATCTTAAGGTCGGGGCGATCCGTTGTTTCTCCGTCCACAAATCCCTGCTCCGGCAGCCAACTGATGCCCTTGGAATCCGTGAACGGTTCCGTCACCCCGGCTTTGATGCGGACGATGGGTTGCGGTTTGGTCGGGTCGGCGGGCGCGGGCGTGGGGGCGGCGGCCACGGGCGTGGCCGGCGCAGCGGGCGCGGCGGCGACCGGGGTTTGGGCTGGCAAGGGCGAGGATGGCGCGGGGGCCTGGGTGGACTGGCAACCGGTCAGCAACAGGGCGGTGAGGGCCGAACAGAGAACGCCGGTCCCGGAGAGTGTTGTTTTTCTCATAACTTTCAGGTTGGATTTTGGTGTGGGGTTCATGGAAACCGCAGATTGGAATTTTTCACTGGCAACCTCAAGCGAAAAAATCACGGGGGAATGGGTTCCGCCCCGCTTCGTCCGGTGGTTTTTCCTCGACAAAACCCCGGTCTTGGTGGACCGTCAAAACGCCGGCAGGAACGCCTGGCGAAGAAATCTTTGAGGCTCGTTATGCATGATAAAAACCCCCGGTCCGGGCCGGCCGAAATGACCCGGCGCACCTTTGTCAAACTCGCCGTTGCCTCGGGCGCGGTCCTCAGCGCCGCCCCGCTGTGGGCGGCGGAAGTCAAGAACGACATGCTTTACCGCCCGCTGGGCCGGACCGGCGAAAAAGTTTCCGCCCTCGGCCTGGGCGGCTATCACATCGGCATTCAGGACGACGAGGCCGACAGCATCCGCCTCGTCCGCACCGCCCTGGACCGGGGCGTGACCTTCCTCGACAATTGCTGGGATTACAATGGCGGCGTGAGCGAAGAGCGCATGGGCCGCGCCCTGCGCGACGGCTACCGCAACCGCGCCTTTTTGATGAGCAAAATTGACGGCCAGACGAAGGCCGCCGCCGCCCGCCAGATTGATGAGTCCCTCAAGCGACTGCAAACCGACCATGTGGATTTGATGCAGTTTCACGAGGTGATCCGTCCGGGCGACCCCGATAAAATCTTCGCCCCCGGGGGCAGCGCCGAAGCCATGTTGGAGGCCAAAAAAGCCGGCAAAGTGCGCTATATCGGATTCACCGGCCACAAGGACCCCGCCATTCACCTGAAAATGTTGAAGGTCGCCGCCGCGCATGAATTTCAACTGGATGCCGCGCAAATGCCGCTCAACGTCATGGACGCCCACTTCCGCAGCTTCGAGCACCAGGTGGTCCCCGAACTCGTCAAAGCCGGCCTGGGCGTCCTCGGCATGAAATCCCTCGGCTTTGGCGCCATCTTAAGAAGCAACACCGTCACCGCCATCGAATGTCTTCATTATGCGTTGAACCTGCCCACCTCCACGGTGATCACCGGCATGGACAGCCTGAAGATCCTGGAACAGGGACTGGAGGCCGTGCGCACCTTCAAACCCCTGACCGAAACGGAAGTGGCCGCCTTGCTGGCCAAGACCGCCCCGGCGGCCGCCGACGGCGCCTACGAACGCTTCAAAACCTCCACCACCTTTGACGGCACGTCGCACAACCCCCAATGGCTGGGCTGAGGCCGGCCAGGGCCGGGGACGCCGCCCGCCATTCATCATTGATTCATGAACGAAGAAACCCGGCAGCGCGTGGAACGAGTGGAGGCCAGTCTGGCGCACCTTGAATACCAAGTCGAACAACTGAACGCCGTCCTCATCCAGCAGGGCCGGACGGTGGACGCCCTGAAAAAGCAGGTCCAGCGCCAGTCCGCCGTTTTGGAAACCATGGAATTGGAGCGCATCAAAGACAACCAGACCAAGCCCCCGCACTACCAATGAATTTTTTCTGACAGCATTTGGCGCCGATTTGCAGCGTTCCCCCCCGACCCAGATCGCCCGCCCCGCCCGTCAATGCCCCGCCACTTCCTGCGGCCCCTTGCCCCCGTTCACCAAAAACAACACCGCCATCCGCACCGCCAGCCCGTTCGTCACCTGCTCCAAAATCAGCGACCGGCTGCTGTCGGCAATCTCACTGTCAATCTCCACCCCGCGGTTAATCGGGCCCGGATGCATGATCAGGGCGTCCGGTTTGGTCAGGGCCAGGCGGGCCTGGGTGAGACCGAACAGCGTGCTGTATTCGCCGATCCCCGGGAACATCGTCTTGCGCTGGCGTTCATGCTGGATGCGCAACAGATTGATGATGTCCGCTTCCCGAATCGCCTCGTCCGTGTCATGGGTGACGCGGCAGCCCATTTGCTCGAACGTTTTCGGCACCAGGGTGGACGGACCGCACAGGGTCACATTGGCCCCCAGTTTGGTGAGCGCCCAGATGTTTGAGCGGGCCACGCGGCTGTACAGAATATCGCCGAGAATCGTGACGTTGAGACCCTCGATTTTCCCCTTCTTTTCGCGGATGGTAAAGGCGTCCAACAGGGCTTGGGTGGGATGCTCATGCGCCCCGTCCCCGGCGTTGATGACATGGGCATTGAGGACGCGGGAGAGAAAATGCGCCGCCCCGGACGCGCTGTGGCGGATGATGATGAAATCCGCGTTGAGCGCTTCCAGATTCCGGGCGGTGTCCTTGAGCGTCTCCCCCTTCTTAAATGAGGAGGCGTCGGCGGAGAAGTTGACAATGTCCGCGCTCAGGCGCTGGGCGGCCAGTTCGAAACTGATGCGGGTGCGGGTGGATGGCTCAATGAACAGGTTGACCACCGTTTTGCCGCGCAGGGCCGGGACCTTCTTGATGAGGCGCTCGCCCACGGACTTGAAGGCGCGGGCGGTGTCCAGCACCGTGACGATTTCGGCCGTGCTGAGTGATTCAATGTCCAGCAAATGTTTGCGGTGCCAGCTCATGTCATTTCTCCAAAACCACTTCATCCTCCCGCCCCGGCAGGCCCAGCCGGACGCGGACTTTTTCCGAGAGGGCGGTGGGCACGTTTTTGCCGACAAAATCCGCCTTGATGGGCAGCTCACGATGCCCCCGGTCAATCAGCACGGCGAGTTGGATTTTTTTGGGGCGGCCAAAATCATTAATCGCGTCCATGGCCGCCCGCGTGGTGCGGCCGCTGAACAGGACATCGTCCACCAGCACCACCGTTTTGTCGGTCACATCAAAGGGAATGACGGTGGGGTGAACGCGGGGGGCCATGCGTTGGTCCAGGTCGTCGCGGTGCATGGTTACATCCAGAATACCCACCGGCACGGGGAGCCGCCAGATTTCCGAGAGGATGAGGCTCAATTTTTGGGCCAGGACATCCCCGATTTCGGGAATGCCCACCAGCACGACGGCCGCACCGTTCTCGTTCCGCTCGGCGATCTCGTGGGCAATGCGCGTGAGCGCACGGTCAATGGCGGTGGCGTTGAGAATGATGCAGGATTCAGGCATAAAAAACGAAGTCCCGGCCCGGTTTGGCGGAGCCGTTGTGAATGGTGCATTTGGCTTTCATGGCATCCTTGGCCTCCTCCCGGGGGGCGTTAAAGGAATAAAAACCACGGTGCCGGGTCAATTGCTGCCGCTGGCCTGGCGGTTCTTGCGCCAGCGGGCGCGGTGCTTAATGATCCAGTCCGTCAGCGCCTGTTCAAAGCCAATGTCCCTCCCGGCTTTCTCTGATTCGATCCACTTGTGTCGCAGGATCTCCTCCCGCTCGGCCTGAAACTCGCGGTAAAGCGATGAATTCTTCAGCAAGTCATTAGCCGACGATGGTTCTTTTACAGCCGACATAGTTAAACTCATTAGCACACGGGTTAGCGTGTTAAAATTACGTTAAATCCTCTCCGCCTGACTTGCAATAGTAAATATTATCCAAAATGTCCCCAATTTTTGCCATCGCCTTCGGGATTTTTTGCCCTTTTTTGCCGCTTTACTATTCATTGAAGCCGGCGTAGGTTGGGGCAGAACTGGAAATACATTATGAATGTCATGCTTGCGGGAATTTTTGGCGGGTGGGAAGTGGTGTTGATCTTTGCCGTGGTCTTGATCCTGTTTGGGGCCAAGAAACTGCCGGAACTGGCCAAGGGGCTGGGGACGGGCATCAAGGAGTTTAAGAAGGCGACGCGCGAGGTGACCGATGAAATTCAAAACCCCCCGCCGGAGACGCCCCAGGCCAAAGTGACCAACGGCAGCCAGCCAGCGCCGCAGCCGCAATCCACCGTCGCCCAAACCCCAAAAGAGACCATTGAGCATACCAAAATCATTAATTGAGCCGTCGCAGCGGCAAGCCCCGGTCTTGCAACCCCCCACTCCACCCAAGGCTTGAGCCGCGAGAGATCTGGCATGGCCGGCAACGACGAATCGCCCGACCCGGAAGCTGAGGAGGGGGGGCCGATAAAAAACTTTCTCGAACACCTTGAGGACTTTCGCTGGGTGCTCGTCAAGAGCGCGGTGGCCGTGGGGGTGGCCATGCTCCTCTGCCTGATCGGGGCCAACTACGTCATTGAGGTCATCAAATGGCCGTTGAGCCACGACAAGGTTTCCTATTCCGGCAACAATCAGGCCGCTCGAATCTTTTTCAGCGCGTATAATTTCCTGCCATGCGCCAGCGTTTCCTATCCGGGCAGCAATGTCATCGCGCTGGTCAGCTTCGGCACCAACCGGGTTGGCAAATTTGAACTCACGGCGGAACAGCAACAGGCCTTGAATCCGGGCACCAACCGTTTTATCGCGGTGCAGGTGGACCCGGTGATGGTGGGGACGAACCAGGTGTTGGGTTGGAAGGTCAGGAGCGATCCCGGAGTCGTCGCGGAGGCGCATCGAATGCACATTGACCTGATCAATTTGAATCCGGCCGGCGGGTTTTTTGTGGCGTTTCAGGTGGCGCTTTACGGCGGGATGGTGCTGGCGGCGCCGTTTGTGTCGTTTTTTGTGGCGACCTTCATCTTTCCGGCGCTGAAAATCCGCGAGAAAAAATACGTCTTTCGCGCCCTGTTCATCGGCGGCGGATTATTTCTGACGGGGGTGGCGTTCTGTTATTTTGTCCTGATGCCGGTGGCGCTCTCGGCGTCCCAGATGTATTCGCAATGGCTGGGGCTGGGTGCCTTTGAATGGCGGGCGGAGGATTACATCAGCTTTGTCTGCAAGTTCATCCTGGGCATGGGGCTGGGCTTTGAACTGCCGGTGGTGATCCTGACCCTGGTGAAAATCGGGGTGTTGAATTACACGATGCTCCGGGGCCTGTGGCGGTACATGATCGTGATCAACCTGGTTTTGGGCGCGGTGCTGACCACCCCGGAGGTGCTCACGCAGGTGCTGATGGCGGTGCCGTTGTACCTGCTTTATGAAATCACGGTGTGGGTCGCCTGGTATTGGGAATGGCGGGACCGCCGGCGCGGGGTCCGCTCATGAGGAAGCAAGCCAATCAATCGTTGGGAAATTCGAAAACACGCTTTACAACTCGGAAAATCGGGTTAATCTTGTTACAAGAACTTTAAATTGCTTATGCGTAATATCATACCCTTTCTCGCCGTGATTGCGTTCGCCGGCCTGTTTGGTTCCGGTTGTGCCGGGCCGGAACAAAAACTGGGACGCGGTCTGAGCAACACCTTTGAAATCGTCCGCATGGGCGAAATGCGCCGCTCGATCGAGCAGAGCGAAGTGTTTGATCCCGGAACCGGGTACACCACCGGGGTGATCACCGGTTTTGACCGCTCGATGGCGCGCACCGGTCTGGGCGTCTATGAGGTGGTGACTTTTCCGATCCCCACTTATAGTCCCGAGCTGACCGATTATCTGAGCCCCAAGCCGGTCTTCCCCGAGAGCTACAAGCCCGGCCGGTTTGCCGACCGGATGTTTGACACGGACACTTTCACGGGTTTCAGCGGTGGAGACGTGGCCCCGATGATTCCGGGCAGCCGCTTCAACATTTTCGACAATTAAACCGCCGTTCATTTTCTGACAAACGCGCCAACTTTTTTCGGTTGGCGCGTTTTGCATTGGAACCAATCATGTCATTGCAAAAACCTTCCCCCTGCAAAGTCAACCTGATCCTGAACATCCTCGGCCGGCGGGCGGATGGATATCATGAACTGGAGACGATCATGCAACCAGTGCGCTTGTGCGATGAGCTGGCGCTGACCCGGGCGGGCGCGGGGATCGAATTGACCTGCAACGACCCCGCCCTGCCGGTGGACGGCCGGAATTTGGTGCATCGTGCGGCTGCGGCGTTCCTGGAGGCGGCGGGCATCCGCGACGGCGTCCAAATTCATTTGGAGAAAAAAATCCCCCTGGCCGCCGGTTTGGGCGGCGGCAGCGGCAATGCGGCCACCACGCTGCTGGGTTTGAATGAACTGTTCGGGTCACCGCTGGGCGCGGACTCATTGAATCAACTGGCGGCGGGGCTGGGGTCGGATGTTAATTTTTTCCTGCAGGACCACCCGGCGCTGGCGACGGGGCGGGGGGAACAGGTGCGGTCGCTGGCGGATTTTCCGGCGCTGGCGGGCACGGCGATTTTCCTGATTCATCCGGGCTTTGGAATTTCCACGCCGTGGGCCTATCAGAATCTGGCGCGGTTTCCGGCGGCCCTGAACGGTCGTCCGGGCCGGGCGGCGGAACTGGTGGCGGCGTTGCAGACCAAGGATTGGGCGGCGATCCGGGCCGGGATGTACAATTCACTGGAGGCGCCGGCTTTGGAAAAATACCCGGTGCTGGAGGTGTTCCAGAAGTTTCTGCGCGAATACGGCGCGCTGGCCGCGCTGATGTCCGGCAGCGGTTCCACGACGTTTGCCCTTTTTGAAAACACGGCGGCGGCGGAAAATGTCCGGGAACAATTCCTGGCGTTTTTCGGCCGGAACTGCTGGACGGCGGTGGTGCCCGGGTGACGGGGGGGACTTCAAGGTTCAAAATCCAAGATTAAAGGACAATTCAAATTCCAAATCCCGAACCAGCGCAGTCCGGCGGCTTGATCTGGAACTTTGAAGTTTCGATTCCTTGCGTCAACGTCTTAACTTCTCAACGCTTCACAATGCGATGCCGCACCAGGGCCCAGATTTCTTTGGCTGCGGGGAGGTGGAGGGCGAGGGCCAGCAACCAGTAGGCCAGGCCGGCCGCACAGGCGGGGGCAAACACCGCGCCCATCCGCAGGGCGATGGTGGCGTGTCCCAGCCGTGCTTCCCAGCCGTGCCAGCCCAGCCAGGCAATCAGGGCGGCCACCGCACCGGCGAGGGACAGCGGCAGAAATGATTTTTGGAGGGGTTCCATGTCCAGTCGCGCGAGTTTTTTGCGCAGCGCAAACCCCAGCAGCCCCACATTGACGGCGGAAGACAAGGTGTTGGCCAGGCCCAGACCGCCCTGACGCAGCGGCACCACGAGGGCGGCGGAAACGGCCAGGTTCAGCGCCAGACAGGCAATGCTGATTTTCATCGGCGTGCGGGTGTCCCCCAGCGCGTAAAAGGCGCGGACCAGAATGTTGACGGTGGAGAAGGCGACCAGGCCGGGGGCGAGACAGATCAGGGCCAGGGCGGCGCGGCGGGTGGAGTCGGGGGAGAATTCGCCCCGTTCAAAGAGCAGCCGGACAATGGGGTGCGCCAGCACCACGAGCAGAATGGCGGCGATGAGGTTGGCGAAGAGCAGGGTGGACAGCCCCTGGCGCAGGGTGTTGCGAAATTCCGGGAAGTTTTTGTCGGCGGCCAGCCCGGCCAGCGTGGGGAGCAGAAAGGTGGCGAGGGAGATGCCGAACATGCCCTGGGGGAGTTCCATGAGGCGCACGGCGTAGTTGAAGGAGGCGACGATGTGGGGGTCCACCCAGAAGGAGATGAGGCCGGTGAGGAGGACGTTGAGTTGAAAGGCGGCCAACCCGATGGCGCCGGGGACCATGCGGCGCACCACGAGCCGGACGGTTTCGTCTTTAAAGGGGGAAACCCAGCGGTACACAAAGCCGTTGCGCCACAAGGCGGGCAGTTGAAACGCCCCCTGGGCGACGCCGGCCACCAGCACGCCGAGGGCGAGGGCGAAAATTTGATCGGGCAGCTTGTTGCCATAATGCGGGGCGAGCCAGAGGACCGAGGCGATCATCACCACGTTGAGCATGGTGGCGCCGAGGGCCGGAATGAAAAAAAAGCCGCGGGCGTTGAGCATGCCCATGAAGATGGCGGTGAGGCAGACGAGCAGGAGGTACGGAAACATGAACCGCAACAACCGCAGCATCAATTCGGTCTCCGGCTTGAATTCATGAACGGCCAAAGCCAGGGAAAGACCGAGCATGGCCAGGGCAATGACGGCGGAGGCGGCGATGACCAGGCCGGAAATGACGGCGTTGGCGGCGCGCCACATTTCAACTTCGCCGTGAAGTTTTTCCTTTTCCTTGAAGACGGGGATGAAGGCGGCGGTCAGCGCGCCTTCGCCCAGCAGGCGGCGGAAGAGGTTGGGGATCTGGAAGGCGAGGGCGAAGGCGCTGGCGACCCAGCCGTCGCCCATGAAATTGGCGTAGACCATTTCCCGGACCATGCCGAGAATCCGGCTGGTGAGGGTGGCGAGGGCCATGAGGCCGGAGGACTTTAACATTTGCGACATCCAGCGGATTCTAAGGGCGGGGGGGGCGGGACCAAA
>CAZUBG010000034.1:17897-32972 GCA_964618545.1 uncultured Bifidobacteriaceae bacterium
CGCACTCAATGGTGGCGAATCGGCGAACATTGGGCTCGATAGGGGGGGGGGGGGGGACCAAAGCGGAAAGTGGGTGGGGGGCAAAACCGCAAAACTGTGCAAAATCCTGTGAGAAAAAGGTTTCGGGCGTTCCCTTTAACCGGCAACGGATTTCGTCCGGAGGGGGATGAGGGGAATCATTACAGGACTATGCGGGGACGCCCGGGGATTTTTCCAATCGTGTTTTATGGATTCTTGGCGTGTTTTTCCGTTCTGCCGCCTTTCGGACCGAATCGAACCACGCCACACCACACCTTCCCCCCAACTGAATAACCATCGCACCTTGGTGTGGTTTTGTCAAGGAGCAACCAAAGGCTCACCAAAAGGATTCTTCGGAGCCGAGTTCGTGGCTGAGGGCTTCCATCAGGTAATAGTCGCCCCAACTGGTGTAGGCGTTTTTGCCCATCTTGTTTTCCGCGCCGACCATGGCAAATTTCAGCAGGCCGGGGCAGGTGTCGCGGGCGTCCAGATAGTCGGGCTGGCACAAGCGCAGGAGCATTTGCCGGGTGATTTCGCGCAAGGGGAGGTTCTGCGGCTGGCATTTGAGGAGTTCCTGGAAGCCGCACACGGCCACGGCGGCGGCGGAGGAATCGCGGATGCGGGGGGCCTGGGGGGTGAGTTTGAAATCCCAGAGGGGCACGATTTCCGCATCCAGGCAGGCAATGAATTTTTTGGCCAGGCGCAGGGCGGCGGCCAGGTAGGGTTCCCGGCGGGTGTGGCGGTAACTGAGGGCGAATCCGTAGATGGCCCAGGCGGCGCCGCGCGCCCAATGGGATTCGACGGCGCAGCCGCCGTAGGTGTCGCCGCCGATCGGGCACCCGCTGGCCAGATCAAAACGATAGGCGTGATACACGGAATCATCCGCGCGGAGGAAGCAGCGGAGGACCGTGTCGGCATGGCGCAGGGCGAGGTCGCGGTATTTTTGATTGCCGGTCTCGGCGGTCGCCCAGTACAACAGGGGCAGGTTCATCAGGCAGTCAATGATGGCCATGTTGTCAAACTCGGCGGTGTCCAGGTGTCCCCAGGCGCGGATGAAATTGCCCTTTTCATGGAAGCGGCGGGACAGCACTTCGGCGGCGCGGAGGCCGACCTCGCGATGTTGCCGATCCCCGGTGAGCTTGAAGAGGGCGACGGAATAGAGGGAATAGAGGAAGCCGAGATCGTGGTGGGTGTCAAGCTGGCGGGTGAAGACCTTCTCGCGGTACAGGGGGGCGAGGCGCAGGACCTGGTGGAGAAAGAAATCGTCCCCGGTGTCGCGCCAGGCCAGCAGGGCCATGCCGGTGAAGAAGGAGGTGGTCCAGTTGCCGATTTCAAAAAAGCCCTCGGAATAACGCGCATAGTGGCCGTCCTGGTCCTGGGCCCAGGAGGTGGGCGGCTGCTGGTCGGCCAGGGTTTTGATGTTGGCGCGGGTTTTGCGCACGCAAAGATCGAAGGCGTGTTTGAATTGAGCCGGAGTGGCCCCTGATTTGCCGACGACCGGATTTGCTTCGGTGACAATGTTCATTTATGCGGACGACTATCTTCTGATTCGCCGGCGAATTCAAATGGAGATTGGGTTTCCCTGTTAACCGGCTCATTTTTTCGGGGGCATGGAAGTGCCGTCCACCCAGCGGCCCTCTACGAGCAGTTCGTTGCAAACCTCCGGGATGCCAAAACCATTGTGGTGAATGAGTGAGATGACCTGCCGGACGGCGGCGCGGCCGATTTCATCCGAGTTTTGATAGATGCCGGCGTCGGCGTCACCGTCCAGCACGCTGTAAACGGCCAGGCCGACGTCCCGGGGCACGCGCAGGCCGAGTTCCAACAGCAACTGGCGCAATTGTGCCAGGTCGGTGAAGATGGCGTCGGGCTGATACTGTTGTATCCAGCCGGCCAGGATGCGTTTGTCGTCTTCGCGGTTGACGTGGGATAAGACGAGCGGGTTGATTTGAATCTCGGCGTGATGGCGCATTTGATGGTGGAGGAAACCGCCGGCAAAGCGTGAATGGGAAAGCACGCCGCTGACGAGTCCGATGCTTTTGTAACCCAACTGCCGGATTTTTTCACAGGCGATCAAACCGTTGGACAACTGGTCGCTGCCGATGATGTGGACGCGGGGGGTTTGGAGGGAATTGCCGAAGCGGACGGTGCAAAATTTATGCCAGGGAAAATCCTGCCAGTCGGGGTGATTCTTATGCCAGGGCGGCAACAGGATGCCCCGGATGTTGCGGACACTGAGGATTTGTTCCAGCCGCGCCGGCCGGAGATTTCCGTTGAATTCGAATTGTTCCAACCGGTAGCCGGCGTTTTCCGCCTCGGCATAGGCACCCTGCCAGTAGAGGTCGAATTCTTTGAAGGAACGGAGTTTCCTGGGATCGGTCCAGCAATTGATCCAGGCCAGTTCGGTGTTCACCGGAGTTTTGACATGGGCGTGCCGGTAAAAGGAGAGGGCGGTCAGCATGGGGTCCGGGCGGTAGCCCAGGGCCGCCGCCTTGGCTTTCACTTTCCGCTTCAAATCCTGCGATACGCGCTGGTTGCGCAGGGCGAGGGAAACGGCGGCCTTGGTGACGCCGAGTTCCCGGGCGATGTCTTCCAAGGTGACGCGCCGGGGGGACTCCGCCGGGGCCACGGCGGGCGCTTGGGGCGTGGCGGCGGCTTTCTTTTTCGGTGGCATGAGCGGACGATAACCCGGAAAAAGCCGAAATAAAGTTTTTTGTTAACTGGTTAACATAAAAACCCCTTCGCTTAAATAAAAACAGCGGTATGGTGGACACGTACCCCATAATTTGTGGTGATAATATTCGTTATAAGCCAATAAATGCGTGAGACCATGACCAGAATCCGGCATGCGAGCGTGCTGAGCGAGGGCCCGGCCCGTCAATCCGCGCATAAAATCAAAGCCGACAATGTCAGCGGACCCGCGAATATTCCCGATTAACCAAACAACCAAAAACTGCCAAACCATGAACCAAACCACCCTTGTCCCCCGCCGGCGCCGAAGCCGGACCGGCTTCCGCCTTTTATATAAAACCGGCCCGGGCCTGTTCGCGCTGCTGCTGGCCGGATCGTTGCAGGCCGCCAGCGAAACCTGGACCGGCGGCGATACGCCGAACTTCAACTGGAACAATGCGACTGACTGGAGCGTGGCGGTGCCGGTGATGGATGACCAGTTGTTCTTTGACGGCAGCACCGGCTTGCCGAACACCAACAACCTCAGTTCCAACACCGAGTTCACAGGGCTGACTTTTAACAGCACGGCGGGTTCGTTCATGCTGAGTGGCAATCAATTGACCCTGGCCAATGGCGCGGGCATCACCAATAACAGCGCCCTGGTCCAAACCAACAACCTGGGTTTGGGGCTGGCGGTCACCAACAACAACATTGTCAACTACATCACCACTCCGGGCGGGGGCAAACTGGTGATCGGCGCCTCGTTTGTCTGGGCGACCGTGGCGGTCACCAACGACACGGTGATTTTCAACAATGCCAATGTGCAGGATGCCAACTCCTCCGCCGCCAGTTCCTTCGGCGTGGGCGGGGCCACCGGTTGCGTCAGCAACACCCTGGTGCTGAACAATTCCCTCATGGATGGCATCGGTCTCCGGCGCATCAACACCAGCAGCGGGCTGGCCAACACCATTATTCTCAACAACAGCGTGGCCACCAACATTGACGGGATCATCATTGGCAACGGCGGCAACTGCACCAACAACACGCTGGTGGTGAGCAATCATTCAAAGATCTATGTCAGCGGCAGTGATCTTTATGAAGTCGGCCGCAACACCGGCTCCACCGGCAACAACATCCTCATCACCGGGGCCGGTTCGGCCATTTACAGCGGGGGCCATGCCTTTGCCATCGGCGGCAGCTCCGGCAACACCACGAACTGCGGGGTGCAGGTGAACGATGGCGCGCTGTGGAATCTGGGCGGCAGCACTTTCCGGTTGAATTTCAGCGGTCCATTCATGAGCCTGTCCGCGAACAATGGGACGGTGTCGAATGTTTATTCCATGATCATCGGCAACGGGAATTATTCCAATTCCGTGACCCTGGCCAATGGCAGCAAATTCAATTTTAGCGCCCCGAGCGGGGATTTTCGCGAAGTGGGCCGGGGTGGCAACGCCTACAACAACACGCTCACCCTGACTGATCCCAACACGCGCTGGGACAATGGCGGGTCCACCCTCACGGTGGGCGGAACGGCGGGCGGGGCCAACAATTTCAGCAATATCATGACGATCGCCAATGGGGCGGTGTTCACCAATGGCAGCCTGCAGATTGGTGGCGGGGGTGGCGGGGGCACCTACCAACAATTGGTTGTGTCCAATGGCACGGCTTACATAAGCAATCTGTATCTAAATGGGGGGAATTCCATCATTTATCTCAATGGTGGCAGTGGCGATCATCTCTATGTCAATTCACTGGGCAACTATGCCGGTGCCCTCTTGACCAACACCGCCAGCACGGCGGCGAACCTGGTGCTCGGGTGGAATAATGGCAACGGCCTCCAGGCCCCCGTCCTCTGCGGACTCATGAATGTCACGAAAACGGGCGCCGGCTCGGCCAATCTGCAAAGCCCCAGCACCTTTACCGGCAATGTTCTGGTGACGGGCGGCACGCTGGGCACCGGCACACAACAGGCGGCCGGGGATGGTTCCTCGAGCGCGTTTGGCTGTCTGACGAACGCCGGGACCATCCTCACCATCACCAATGGCGGCACGCTTAATCTGGGCATCAACAACGCCTTGCTGAATGGCATGACGCCGGACACGCTGCCGCCCATTACGGTATATGCCGGCGGCACGCTGAATGCGAGTCGGTTCAATGCACTGGGGCAACTCACCTTGAATGGCGGCGCGTTGCTGCAGAATTCCAGTGATTCCAGCGGGTATCAGTTCTTTACGAATGTCACCGTGGGCGGTTCCGCCGCCGCCGTGATTTCCGTGGGGACCAGCGGGGCGCCCGACAACTTGTATGACGCAGTGGACGGCGGCACGACCTTCAACGTGGCGAACACCGCCTCCGGCGGCGCAGATTTGACCGTCTCGGCTGGGTTGGCCGATGGTTCGGATGGAAACCCCGGCTCCCTGACCAAGACCGGCAACGGTGTCATGGTGCTGTCCGGAACAAACACCTACACGGGGGGCACGACGGTCGCCGGCGGCAAGCTGGTATTGTATACTTACTCGCAACTGACCGGGGCCATCACGGTCAACGACGGGCAAACCCTGGACGTGACGGTGGCCGGCGCAAACCAGCTTGTGAATTCTGCTTTGATCCTGGGCGGCGGCACGGGCGCGACAATTGAACTGGTCGGCTTGAACAGCACGACGGTGGCGCCGGTGGTGGTGTCAAGTTTGACCCTGAATGGAACGGCGACCCTCAATCTGATCACTCCGACACTGGCCGTCGGCAACCAGTATCCGCTCATCACCTACACGACGGCGGGCGGCACGGGCGGCCTGGTCATCGGTGCGAAACCTCGCGGTTCGACGATGAACCTGGTGACGAACAACAACGGCGACGGCACTTTTACCGTGGCCTTGAACGTGGTGGCCCTCCCCAGCGGCCCTTCCACCGACATTTGGAGCGGCACCCAAAACGGCAACTGGGACGTCAATGTCTCGGCCAACTGGATCATCACCGGTTCGGCGGGCACTTATTATGATGGCGACTATGCCCAGTTCACGGATGCGTCCGGCGTGACGAATGTGACACTGACCGCCACCGTCGCGCCGGGTGGCACCACGGTAAACAGTTTTAAAAACTATACGTTTTTCGCCAGCAGCGGCTCGCACATCGCCGGCTCCGGGAGCCTGACCAAGAACGGGACCGGAACTCTCGTCCTGGCGGGTCTGATCAATACTTACAGTGGCACGAACACGATCAACAGCGGCACCGTGTCCATCAGCGCGGATGCCAACCTGGGGGCGACGACCAACGAAGTGTTCCTCATCGGCGGCGCCTTGAGCGCGTCGTCCTCGCTGACCCTGAGTGCCAACCGCACGCTCCTCTTGGGACCGGCTTCGGGCAGCGGCACGGGCACTCTGGACGCCGCCACCAATCAGACGCTGACGTTTGCGGGGGTGGTGGCCAACAATGCGGCGGGCACCGGTTCGCTGAGCAAGACCGGCCCCGGCACGGTCCTTTTGACGGGGACGAACACGTATACCGGCAGCACGCTGGTCAGCGGGGGGATCTTGTCCGTCACCACCGCTCAACAGGGAGGCGGGACCTTCACCGTCAACGACACCGCTGCTTTGACCGTGTCGGCTTCCGGTGGGGCAACCTTCCCGGTGTCCACCCTGACACTGGGTAATGGCGGCAGCACGCTGCTGACCCTGCAAGGCATCTCCGGCGGGGTGGCCGGCATCACGGCCACCAACCTGATTGCGCATGGAACGGTGACGGTCAGCGTGCTGGGAGCGGCGGTCCAGATTGGCGAAATTCCGCTGATCCAATATTCGACGCTGTCGGGGAGCATTGGCAATTTTGCGCTGGCTCCGACGCTGCCGCCGAATGTGACGGCCGTGCTGACCAATGACACCAGCGGCAAATTCATCGGGTTGCTGATCACCAGTATCAATGGGCTGGCCTGGACCGGGGCCACGAGTGCGAATTGGGATATCGCCACCACCACCAATTGGGTCTTTGGCACGACCAATTCAATCTACAGCGATGGCAGCGCGGTGTTGTTCAATGACACGGGGGCCAGAAATGTCACGCTCGGCACGCTGGTCTCCCCTGGGGATATGGTGGTCAGTAACGTTACGATCACCTACACCTTCACGCCTGCCAGCCCGTCCGATGGCATCGGCGGTCCGGGCGGCTTGGAAAAGTTTGGTGCGGGCACGCTGAATTACGAGGGCGTCACCAACAGTTACAGCGGGGAGACCGTGATTGGCTCCGGCCAGATATACCTGGCGGCGCACCCCGCGAACGACGGCGGTTCGGCCCTCCTGGAATTCAGCACCAACAGTGTGATCATCACCAATAATGCGTTTCTGGAACTGGCCGGCGTGGGCGGTAGCGCCACCGTGTGGAATCAAACCATGAGCAACGCCATCAGGTTGAATGGCGGCAATATTTTTGCGACGGATGGCGGGCAGCATCTGGCGGGCCCGGTCACCATCGGACCCAACGGGGCGGCCTTTGGCGATCAACAGATTAACAAGTATCTCTATCTGGACGGCCCGGTTTCCGGCACCGGGGCCATCAGCGTGCCACTTCCCAATGGCGGGATTAATGACGGGATTCACACGCCTGGCGGCAGCGGGTATGGCGGGCCGAATTTCACCTGTTCGACGAACAGTTATGGCGGCACCCTCTCCCTCTATAATGGATATGTCGGCATCCAGGATGTCAACGGTACGGCCCTGGCCAATGCCACCCTGGATTTGGAAGGGTATAACGGCACGTTTGGACAGCCGGTCAGTTGGACGGACAACGGGGTCAATGCGATCACGCTGGGTGGTTTGGCGGGTGCCAATACGACATTGGTGCTGAACCTGACGGAGCCCAATGATTCCTATAATGTGTCGCTGACGGTGGGCAACAACAGTGCCAGCCCGGTGTTTTATCACGGCATTTTAAGCGACAGTGACGGTTCGGATACGGTGACCAAAGTCGGTTCCAATGCCCAATGGCTGGTCGGCGCAAATACTTACGCCGGCGCCACGATGGTCAACGGTGGGGAACTGGGCATCTCCACGCTGCATACCGGCAATGGCACTTTCACGGTGACCGACGGCGCCAGCCTGGGGGTGACCAATGCGGAAAATTCCGCCAGCGCCCAGATCTCCGCCCTGAACCTGGGCGTCAGCGGGGCGACGACCGTGGAATTCCAAAATGTCGCCGATCCGAACACGCCGGTCATCAATTGTGGTGGCGGTCTGACGGTCAACGGGATCAGTACGGTCCTGATCACCGGCACCAATGGTTTGATTGTGGGTGACACCTATCCGTTGATCGCCAGCACGGGCATCAGCGGGGCGGGGAGCTTTGCCCTCACGCTGCCGACCGGGGTCACCGGGACTTTGACCACCAATGGCACCACGCTGGAGTTGAACGTCCTCTCCCTTGCCCAACCGCTCCCAACGATTCCGACCAACCTCACGTTCTCCGTGTCGAACGGAAGTCTGAAGCTGGGCTGGCCCGCCAGTTATACCGGCTATAGTTTGCAGGTGCAAACCAACTCCCTGAGTGTCGGTCTCAGCACCAATTGGGTGGACGTGCCGAATTCAACGACCACCAATCAAGTGGTCCTGCCCATCAATCCGGCGAACGGAGCGGTGTTTTTCCGTTTGAATAACACACCGTAAACATGCCCGGTCGTTAGGGTGCCGCAGTGGCATGCTGCGGCACCCCATTTGGAGAAGATGTTCATTTATGAAGTTTGTGAAAGATAAAATCAAACGGTGGGGATTCCCTTTTCAAAAGCAGCGCACCGGCGCGTTTACGCTGATCGAATTGTTGGTGGTCATCGCCATCATCGCCATATTGGCGTCCATGCTGCTGCCGGCGCTGGCCCGGGCGAAGAAAAAGGCGACGCAGACGCAGTGTTTGAGCAACACCAAGCAGTTGCAGCTTTGTTGGATCATGTACACGGGGGACAATAATGATGCGATCGTGCCGAATTATGCCGGCTTTGAGAACGCCGGCGGTTCCTGGCTCACCAACAGCGGGGATGGCAGTTGCAATATCAACACCGAGACGGGCTTCAATAATCTGGCCATCCTCGAAACGGGGTTGTTGTATCAATATGACAAATCCGTGGGCATCTACAAGTGTCCGGGTGACAACAACCTGGTGGCCTATCAGAGCCACGGGATCACCAACGCCCTCCTCTGCCGGGATTATTCCATCAATGGTTACATGTGCGGAAACCAGCTTGGCACTCCGGGAAATTGGGACAACACACCGGATGAAACCTATGTGGTGTTTCAGAAGATGAGCCAGGTGCGGCAGTCGGTGCAGATGTTTGTCTTCGTTGAGGAAAGCGGGCCGCCGCAACAAGGGATTGGCGGCGGGTTTTTTGGAACCATTGATGACGGCGCCCTGGGGGGGATTGACCCCAACCCCTCGGGCGACAAAGCTTGGCAAAACCTGCCGTCATATTATTATCACGGCCCGGGCGTCACTGATTTTTCCTTTGCGGACGGGCATAGCGCCGCCGTCAAGTGGGTGGACCCGGCGACTCTCACGCTTTCTGCGCAAAACCTGACGGTCAATGATCCGGATGACATTGCCAAAATGAAATCCATGATCTCGGTTCCCATTCAATAACCGGGGCCATTCGAAAGAGCATATGATTAAATCACAGTCCGGTTTCCGGCCTCTCCTCTGGTTTTGCCTGGGGGCGGCTCTCCTGCTTTCCCCCGGTGGGCCGGTCCGGGCGGCGGAGTGGCAGTGGTCGGTGGCGGTCAACAGTGAAAAGCCGGAGAACGGGCCGGCGCGGGCGTGGCTCTGGATTCCGCCCGGCTGCGGGAAGGTGCGCGGGGTGGTGGTGGCCCAGAACAACATGCAGGAGATTTCCATCCTGGAAAATTCAAAGTTCCGCGCGGCGCTCGCCGATCTGAATTTTGCGGAAGTGTGGGTGGCCCCGTTTTTCGATCACCTGTTCCGTTTTAATCAGGGCGCGGGGGACACCTTTGATGGCATGATCCAGGATTTGGCCGACGCCTCCGGTTATTCCGAGTTGACGTTCGCGCCGGTGGTGCCCCTGGGGCATTCTGCCGCCGCGAGCTGGCCGTATTATTTTGCCGCGTGGAGTCCGCAGCGCACGCTGGCGGCGCTGTCCGTGAGCGGCCAGTGGCCGTATTTCCGCGATAAGAATTTTGCGCCGGACATCTGGGGCGCCCGCACCATTGATTTCGTCCCGTGCCTGGAAAGCATGGGTGAATACGAGGCGGCGGACAGTTGGTCGCGCGAGGGTTTATGGGAGCGCCAGCAGCATCCCAACACGCCTTTGTCCATGCTGGCCAACCCGGCGCAAGGACATTTTGCCGCCAGCGACGCCAAGGTGGAGATGCTGGCCCGGTACCTCAAAAAGGCCGTGCAGTACCGCCTGCCGGCGGATTGGGATGGCTCGGCCGCGCCCCGGTTGATTCCCATTGATCCGGTCAAAACCGGCTGGCTGGCGGACCGGTGGCGGCTGAATCAGAAGCCCGCCGCCGCCCCCGCTCCGGTGGCCGAATACCAGGGCGATCCCAAGCAGGCGTTCTGGTTTTTCGACGGGGAGCTGGCCCGCGCCGTGGATCAATATGAGGCCGCCTGCCGGGGGTTGAAACCGCAACTGGTCGGCTATGTGCAGGACGGCCAAATGGTTCCGCAAAAGGAAACGCATCTGCAAGTGGACTTGAAATTCGAGCCGCAGGCGGATGGAGTGACGTTCAAGCTGACCGGTGCCTTCTACGATGCCGTTCCTCCCGGCAGCACTCGTTTGCCGGGCTGGACGGGGCTGCCCGTCGGTTCGCCCCTCGGCCACGCCGCCAGTTCAAACGCCATTTCCATTGACCGCATCGGCGGGCCGTTTGCCAAGCTGTCGCCGGACACGTTTGCCGTCCGTTTTGAAAAGGAAACGCTGCTCGCCACCAACGCGAAATCCTACGAGCTGGTTTTCGCCGCCACGCATCCGGGCGACGCCGTATACAAACCGGCCGTGCAGCAGGCGCACCTGTATGTTCCGGTCCGCAACCCCCAGGGTGCGGAACAACACCTCACGTTCCCGGAAATTTCCAATCAAAAATCCGGGACGAAATCCTTGAAGCTCAACGCCACGTCGGATGCCGGTGTGCCGGTTTCCTATTTGGTCCGCGAAGGTCCGGCGGAAGTGGACGGGGACGTTCTGCGGTTCACCCCGGTTCCCCCGCGCGCAAAATATCCGGTCAGGGTCACGGTCGTCGCCTGGCAATACGGACGTTCCCTGGAGCCGAAGCTCAAAACCGCCGAACCGGTTGAACGGGCGTTTTATCTGGTCCGATAATAATGAATTCGCAGTCAATACCACAGGCAAAGCCCGGCGCGCAGGCCGTGACTGCTGACGTTGTATTGCCGCAGTGTCTGGCCGTAACCCGTAAAGTATTCCACTTGGATGGCCGGATTGAATTTGCTTAAAAACGGCGCGCCAGCCAGGTTAAACCGCAAATCAAACCACAGGCCCGCATGGTCTCCCGCGTCGCCCAGGCGCACCTTGGCGGCCAGTTGAATGCGCTCCAGACTTTTGGCGTCGGTCCAGGTCAGGTCGGTCAGCAGATCGGCGTAACCGCGGTAATCGGCAATGTCCGGGTTGTTCTGCCCCACATCCACATAACTCCAGGCGCGCGGTTGGAGCCGGAATTTCCAATCCCTCGGCAGGTCAATGGTCGCCGTGGGTTGCACGTAGGCGGTGTATAAGCTGCGCTCGTCGGCACCGCCCTTGCCGTTGGATTCATGCTCGAAACCGGGTTGCAAATCCAGGTGGATCCAGTTTTCGTCAACCACATCCCGATAGAGGAAGAACGCCGACGGCTTGTAGCTGGTGTCGTAAAACGACGGGTCCGACGAAATGAGATCCCAATAGGAAGTCTGTGTGTAGGCGAAATACAGGTGGCCGAGCGGATTGAAATCGTTCGTGACGTTGAAGAGTTTGTATTTGAGGCTGAGCTGAAATTCGGCGGCGGGATAAGTGCCCAGGATGAAATAGATCGGTTCGTAGGGGGAGAGGTGCTGCCCCAGATATTCCAGGTAGGCCGAACGGGCGGCCGCGTTGGTCGGAAGGGTCGTGGGCGGCGTGGCCGCCAGGGGAACGGGCCCCGGAGCGGCCGCCGGGCTTTGGATCACGCGGACCAGGACGGGATTATAGTTGCTCACCGTCAGCGTGACGCTGCCGCTGAGCGCGGCCGGCACCTCCCACCGGTACTCCTCCCGCACGAACCCGCCGGGGCGGATCACCGCCGTGGTTCCGTCGGGACTGGGGTTGAGCCGGAGAACGGTGGGGGCCGAACCGGCGGTGGCAGTGAGCGTGCCGGCCAGCGTCGGCTCGAAGGTCCGGCTCACCGCGCTGGCCGAACTGTTCACGCAGTAGAGCCAGAGGCTGCCCGGCCGGCCGGCCGTCAGCGGCTGGGAGGGTGAAACCAAGACCGGCGTGTCATCCTGCGCCCGGGCGGCGGCGGTTGTCACCTCCAGCATCATCAGCAATAATAGAATTCTTCCTCCAGCCCGGGCGGATGTTTTTGCCAGCCTTAAAAAAAATATCATGGCATCCGATTCCATCGGTCCCCGGATGCTTTGTCAAGCGCGGACGAAGGCGCCCGCCGCCCCCGGGCCCGCGCCGAGGAGCATTCAAGTCAATTGTTTTCCATTGACAACCCGCGCCCAGGACGCGATAAGCGTTTTATGTTCGTGGCAAAACATTTTAAAGACCTGCTGGAGGCCAAACCCTTCCAGCCGTTCCGAATTCATCTGAGCGATGGATCCACCCATGATGTCCTCAACCACGAAGCCGCTTTCGTCACCCGCAATTATCTGGAAATCGGGCTGGACCAGGACGATGACAAAATCCCCGGCCGGCTGGTGAAGTGTTCCATCCTGCACATTACGCAAATCGAGGAATTGCTGGCCGCCTGAAGCCCGCAGGGAAATCCGTCAGCGTCTCCGGCCGCCGGGGGCGAAGTGGTAGCCGCCATGGACGCGCACCCCGCGCGCCTTGCCGGGGAAGCCGCCCTTGGGCTGGCCGGGCTTGCCTTCATCAAACAGCACGGTGTAGCGGTAATTAAAATTCTCCAGTTTCACCCTCGGGATGGTCTGGCTGATGAACCGTTCGATGGCGAACACATGCGGCGCATCCTCCGCCGTCATGATGGTGAAGGCGTCGCCGCTGTTTTCCGCCCGGCCGGTGCGGCCAATGCGGTGGATGTAATCCTCCGGGTGCTGCGGCACGTCATAGTTCACCACATGGCTGACCTCGGCGATGTCGAGTCCGCGCGCGGCAATGTCGGTGGCAACCAGAATTTCAAAGCGTCCGTCCCGGAAACCCTGGAGCGCCTGCTCGCGCTCTTTTTGGGTGCGGTTGGAGTGGAGCACGCACACGGCGTGCTGGTTCTTTTTCAGCAGGCCCGCCACCCGGTCGGCCCCGTGTTTCGTGCGGCAGAACACAATGACGGAATCGTACTTGACCTGGTTGAGCAGATCCACCAGGAGGTCCGATTTTTGGGTGTCGGAGACGGGGTAAATGACGTGTTTGACCGTTTCCGCCGGCGTCCGGCGGGCGCCGATTTCAATCGTTTGCGGCTCATGCATGGCCCATTGAATGAGCGTCTCAATCTGGGGCGGGATGGTGGCGGAGAACAGGGCGGAATGGCGCTGGCGCGGGCATTTTTCCACAATGTGACGCACGTCCGGCAGGAAACCCATGTCCAGCATGCGGTCGGCTTCGTCGAGCACGAGAAATTGAACCTTGTCCAGGCGCAGGGTGCCGCGTTCCAGATGGTCCAACAGGCGGCCCGGGGTGGCCACCACGATGTCCGCTCCGGCGGTCAGTTCATCGGTCTGCTTGCCGTAACCAACCCCGCCGTATACGACGGTGATTTTCAGGTTGGTGAATTTGGCGTAATCCCGGATGGCGACCTCCACCTGGGCGGCCAGTTCGCGGGTGGGCTCCAGAATCAGGGCGCGCGGGCCGGGCGCGGGAGTCGCCAGTTTGGACAGGATGGGCAGCCCGAACGCGGCGGTCTTGCCGGTGCCGGTTTGGGCGCTGCCAATGACATCGCGTCCGGCCAGCACCAAGGGAATGGCCTGGAGTTGAATGGGCGTCGGCTCGACATAGCCCATCGCATCAACACCCTTGAGAATGTTTTCCGAAAGTCCCAGCGCGGTAAAACTCATCTGTCAATCCTATCAGGAAACCGGCGGTACGGAAACATTTTGATGAGGGGGTTCGATGACTGGGGCCGCGGGTTCCGTCACGGCGGCCGCGACCGGGGCGGCGGCTTCCACCGGGGCGGGCGCGGTTTCGACCACCGGTGCCGGGGTCGCCACCGCGATTTCGGGTGCGGCCACGGGCGGGACCGTGGCGGCTTCCACGGCCGGGCCGGCCACGGGTTCCGTCACCGGAACTCCGGCTTCGGCCGCAGGAACGGTCGGTGCCGCCGCAGGTTCGGTGGCGGGCGCGGCCGTTTGGGCGGCGGCGGGAACAACCGCCGGGGCGGGTTTGGGCTCCGGTTTCACCGGTTTGGGGGCCGGCTTTTTCGCGGTTTCCAATTTGCCATCGGCAAATTCCAAGACGTGACCCTGGTGGATCAGCCAGTGCAAATCCGCAATCAAAGCGGTCTGTTCCGGCGTCGGCGCGGCGGGATCGGCGGCCGCCGGGGCCGGGGCGGTGCCCGCACCGGCGGCGGCGGGTTCCGCCGGTTGCTTGATCTCGATCAGGGTCGGGGCGGCGGGCGCGGGGGCGAGGGACTCAACCATTTTCCGGCGCGAGCACTTGGGATGTTCGTTGATATAGGCAACGATGCGCTTGATGCTTTCGGAAACCGGGCTGGCGTCCAAATCCAGGAACAGGGGCCGGGCGACGGCCACATGCGTGACCGTTTTGTTGACCTTGAAGAAATGCAGGCCGTTGGAGGAGAAGGAGCGGCTCAGGCTGGTCGCCACCGGCAGGGGAAAATAACGGTTCTGTTCCCATTCGGAGCGGACCAGGCGCTGCAATTCACGGCTGCGCAGGTTGCGGCTGGGCACCCCGGCCACCGTGTACGATTCCACCGGCTTGATGATGGCGTCCTTGTGGATGGCGCGGAAATGCTTTTCCACTTCTTCGAGCGACGGCAGTTTCAACGGTTCGGGCACGTTCAGACAGACGTATTCGGTTCGGAAGCTCTGGTCCTCCACCCATTTTTTCACGACCGCCTCGTCCCGGACGATTTTGACCCGGGCCTTGAAGGCCTCGAACGGCATCCGCGCGAAACGTTCGGTGTGCAGCTTGTGAAGCTGGTTCTGATAATCGTGATGATTGGGCGGACCCAGGATGACGCCGCTGAAACCGCACTGGGCCACGAACGTATAGACGCCCTTGGGCGGTTC
>CAZUBG010000035.1:0-32885 GCA_964618545.1 uncultured Bifidobacteriaceae bacterium
ACCCCAAAAAAACCAGCCGTTATTTCAAAATCGAAGAATTTTGTCTCACACCCTTGGGGCTCAAACGCGCTGGTTGGAAAGGGGGGATGGCCAGGTGGGGAAATTATTTTCTGGTTTTTTGCGTGTCTTATCGTGTTTATCTGTTTTGGCTCCGGTTTTTCTTAAATCGCAGACGGTGGCAGGTAAAAGGGGATATAATGGGCTTGGAATCAAGGGTTTAGGTGGCGGAAGGCGGTTACGGGTCGGGGGGCAGCCACCACGCTCAAAGGTCGGATTAGGTCGGATTGGGTCGGATTGGGTTTTACTGGGTTTGACCTAGTTTGACTGCCGGACGCCGGGTCAGGGGACCCGGCCTACAGGGCGGGAGCGTGTTGGCGATGTTGGCTTGGTGTCTCACCGGGAATCTTTGTGCTGGTGTGAAAGGTCGGATTGGGTCGGATCAGCTCGGATCAAGGGCCGGGGTTCGGGGCGGAATTTTTATCCGTGTTTTTGCGGGTTTAACCGTGTTTTTTTGTTTTGGCTCCGGTTGGTGGTTTGAACCGCAGGTGCGATCGTCGCAGCAGAAAGTTTTTTTAAGTGGTCTTTTGCGTTTCTTTGCGTTCTTCCCGGCCTTTTTTGAGTGAGACAAAACAGGATGCGGGACGGCATCGCCAATCGCCAAACGCCAATCCAGCCTGGCGGCGATTCGTGCTTCGCCGCTCGTCGCGGGCACTGCAAAATGCTGCAAGATGTCAAAGAGCCGGGGAGGGACTGGAACCCTTCGCCATCGCCGAAGCGGGGCGGACCAGCACTGCCTCCTCTGCCGGGAGCCAACGCCCCCTGCCAGGATTTATCTACACGGGTTTTTGGATTTCGTCAAATTTTGGCGGACGTTTAAAGTGGGGGTCATGCAAAGGCTAAGGATTGCTTCAGCATCGAGCGAATGGAGGCGACGGGGGGGCTTCCCGAAGTGGTGGGTGATGCCGGGCAGGTTCACGCTGTTGAACCCGGCGACGTGTCGTCTCGTCCAACAGCGGTGACCGGTCCTGCACCTTACAGGCATCTTATGCGGGCGTACCGCAGATTTCCCAACCGGCTGGATGGCCGTGTTCCCAATCGGCGGGCCTGTCCTTTGGCCGGGCGCACCAGGTTGGCGAACGGTCTGCGGGTTGGGAAACCCGCGATACGGCAGGCTTGGAAGCCTGCGGTACGAAAAAACCGCCTCGTCCCCGCCGTTGGATTTGAAAACCATGAAATGCCGATAAGGTCCAGAACCTGTCACCGCACTCCCCAATGGCCTTCGGCCCGAAAACCACTCTCAAACAATTTCGAGAGGGCTGGAGGATTTTGGCACTGGAATTTTTCTGTGGGCAAATGCGGGCAGATTCATTAGTATGCACAAAATTAAACGCCCTCGTAAACCCAGCGGCAGCCTAATGGCCAAGAATCTGATAGCGGCATTTAGCGAGTCCAGCCTGTTCCTGCGTGAATGGCTGGCGAATCCGTTGCGCACCGGGGCGGTGGCGCCGAGTTCGCCGAAGCTGGCGGGGGCCATGGCCGAATGGCTGCCGGCCAATCCGGAAAGTTTTGTGCTGGAACTGGGGCCCGGCACGGGAGCCGTCACGGAAGCGCTGATCAAATACGGGCTGCGCGAGGACCGGCTGGTGGCGATCGAGCATAATCCGAACATGGCCCGGCTGCTGCGCAAACGATTTCCCAACGCCAACATCATCACCGGCGACGCCTGGCAGCTTGACCGGTTGCTGCACGCCTGCCCGGTTCCCATTTATTCGGTGGGGGCGGTGATTTCCAGTCTGCCGCTGTTGAATTTCCCGCCGGAAGAGGCCGAATCGCTTGCCAAAAAAATCCAATCCGTGCTCCAACCCCGGGGCAATTGGGTGCAGTACAGTTACAACCTTGGCAAGAAGCAGCCGCGCGGGGCCGACCGGTTCAAGCTGCGCGCCTCGAAAATTGTCTGGCTGAACCTCCCGCCGGCCCGGGTGAGCGTTTATGCCAAGGGCGGAGGGGCGTGACGGGCGACGGGATGGAAAATCCAAAGTCCAAAGTCCTAGGAAATTCCAAACTTCAATTTTCAAGGGGCGGTCTGCCGGCGGGCCTGTCCGCGGGCCGGGCGCGCCAGGCTGGCGAACGGTCTGCGGGTTGGGAAACCCGCGATACGGCAGGCTTGGAAGCCTGCGGTACGAAGAAACCGCCTCGTCCGGGCCCTCTCCCCCGGGAGGGGGAATCCTCGCCCGCCTCACCGAATGGCAACGGTTCTGTTGAACGGCCGGGCTGAACGCCGCGCTCCGGGAGAGCTTCCCGGCTTATTTAGAATTATTCTAAATCTTGACTCGCCGGGCCGGCTCCGCTACCTTTTCAACCGATACTGATGAGGACGGTTGAGAACAAAAGAAACGACCGGGACTTGAACCAGCGGCTGGGGGTGAGCGGCTTTCGGTTCACCCCGCAGCGGCAGCGGGTTTATGATGTGCTGTGGCAAAAGCGGGACCACCCCACGGCCGAGGAGGTGTTCATCCGCGCCAAACAGGGCATGCCGTTCATCTCGATGGCGACGGTTTACAACTGTCTGGACGCGCTGGTCAAGAGCGGTCTGGCGCGGCAGGTGATGCTGGAACGGGGGGCCACGCGCTTCTGTCCCAACATGGAGGAGCACTGCCATTATTATTGTGACACCTGCGGCGAGGTGTTTGACGTTCCCTTTGCGGCCGATTCCACGGTTCTGCCCCACCCCCGGGGTTTTAAAGTGGAGCATTATGACATTGCGGTTCACGGCCTCTGCGCCGCCTGCGCCGCCAAACAAAAGAAATGATTTCCCATGAGCACCGCCACTGAAACAATTGAGGATTTGGTCAAAACCGAATACAAGTACGGTTTTTTCACGGATGTGGAGACGGAGTCCGCGCCGCCGGGACTGAGCGAGGAGACCATCCGGCTGATTTCGCGCAAAAAAAACGAGCCGGAATGGCTCACCGACTGGCGCCTGAAAGCCTACCGGCACTGGCTGACGCTGAGCGAGCCGCAGTGGCCGAAGGTTCATCACGACAAAATCAATTACCAGGACATTGTCTATTACTCGGCGCCCAAACAAAACAAGGACGGGCCGAAGAGTCTGGAGGAGGTGGACCCGAAGCTGCTGGAAATGTATGAAAAGCTGGGGATTCCGCTGCGGGAGCGCGAACGCCTGGCGGGCGTGGCCGTGGACGCGATTTTTGACAGCGTCTCGGTGGGGACCACGTTCCGCAAGCAGCTCGCCGAAAAGGGGGTGCTTTTCTGCTCCTTCAACGAGGCGGTGCATGATCATCCCGAACTGGTGAAGAAATATCTCGGCTCGGTGGTGCCCTACACCGACAATTTTTTTGCGGCCCTTAATTCCGCCGTCTTCACGGACGGCTCCTTCTGCTACATTCCCAAGGGCGTGCGCTGTCCGATGGAGTTGTCCACGTATTTCCGGATCAACGCGGCGAGCACGGGCCAGTTTGAGCGGACGCTGATTGTGGCGGACGAGGGGGCCCAGGTGAGCTATTTGGAGGGCTGCACCGCGCCGATGCGGGATGAAAACCAGTTGCACGCGGCGGTGGTGGAACTGGTGGCGCTGGAGGACGCGCAGATCAAATATTCCACCGTACAGAATTGGTATCCGGGGGATGAGAAAGGGGTCGGCGGCATCTATAATTTCGTGACCAAACGCGGCCTCTGCAAGGGGCGCAACTCGCGGATTTGCTGGACCCAGGTGGAAACAGGCTCGGCGATCACCTGGAAATACCCCAGTTGCATCCTGCTGGGGGATCATTCCGTGGGCGAGTTTTATTCGGTGGCGGTCACCAATAATTACCAGCAGGCGGACACCGGCACGAAGATGATCCACATTGGCAAGAACACGAGCAGCACGATTATTTCCAAGGGGATCTCGGCCGGGCACGGGCAGAACAGCTACCGGGGGCTGGTGGAAATCCACAAGAGCGCCGCCCATGCCCGCAATTTCTCGCAGTGCGACTCCATGCTCATCGGGGCGCAGTGCGGGGCGCACACGTTTCCGTACATCGAGGTGAAAAACAGCTCGGCCAGCGTGGAGCACGAGGCCTCCACGTCGAAGATCGGGGAGGACCAGATTTTCTACTGCAATGCCCGGGGCATTGCCACGCAGGACGCGGTCAACATGATCGTCAACGGCTTTTGCAAGGAGGTTTTCAAGGAACTGCCCATGGAATTCGCCGTGGAGGCCCAGAAATTGCTGGGCGTGAGCCTGGAAGGCAGTGTAGGATAATATACATAGAAAATGAGCAATCCAATACTCGAGATCAAAAACCTCAGTGCGGGCGTGGAGGGCAAAGCCATTCTGAAAGGCGTGAGCCTGACCCTGAACCCCGGCGAGGTTCACGCGGTGATGGGGCCCAACGGCAGCGGCAAGAGCACGCTGGCGGCGGTGCTGGCCGGCCGGGACGGCTATGAAGTCACGGGCGGGGAGGTTCTCTACCAGGGCAAACCGCTCCTCGACCTTGAGCCCGAAGAACGGGCGCGCGCGGGGGTGTTTCTCGCCTTCCAATACCCGGTGGAAATTCCCGGGGTGAACAGCACCTATTTTCTGAAGGCGGCGCTCAACGAAATCCGGAAACACCAGGGCCTGCCAGAACTCGACGCGATTGAGTTTCTCAACCTGGTGAAGGACAAGATGAAATTGCTGGAGCTCAAGGATGACCTGCTCAAGCGGTCGGTCAACGAAGGTTTTTCGGGCGGGGAGAAGAAGCGGGCGGAAATTTTTCAAATGGCGATTCTCGAGCCCACCCTGGCCATTCTGGATGAGACCGATTCGGGGCTCGACATTGACGCGCTGCGCATCGTCGCCAGCGGCGTCAACCAATTAAAGCGGACGGACAACTGCCAGATGGTCATCACCCATTACCAGCGGCTGTTGAACTTCATCGTTCCGGATTTTGTCCATGTGCTCGTGGACGGACGGGTGGTGAAAACCGGCGACAAAAACCTGGCTCTGGAATTGGAAGCCAAAGGCTACGACTGGATTACGAACAGCTTATGAACCTGACCGAAGCACAACGCCAGAAAGTGGCCGATTGGATCAATGGCGGGGCCAAGCTGTCTGAAATTCAAAACCGGCTCCTGAGCGAACTGAGCATCAAGCTCACCTACATGGAGGTGCGTTTTCTGGTGGATGACTTGAAACTCACGCCGCATGACCCGGAACCGCCCAAGGTGGCCGCCGCCCCGGCAGAACCGGTCAAAAAACCTGCGGTGGCCGCCCTGCCCTCCCTGAACGACCCAGCCCCGACCCTGGGCGGGGTACACGTGACGGTGGATCAACTGGCCCGGCCCGGGGCCGTCGTCAGCGGCAAAGTGACCTTCAGTGACGGCCAAATCGCCGACTGGTATCTGGACCAAACGGGCCGCCTGGGGGTCGTGCCCACACAAACCGGGTACAAGCCCAGCGCCGCCGATGTGCAGGAATTTCAACAGGCGCTGCAAACCGAGCTGGCCCGGATGGGGTTTGCCTGAGAGCCGGTCTGGGCGCGGCCCGGGGGAGGGGAGGCAGGGGAATGGGGGGAGGTGGTGGCATTTTCTGACGCTGGCCGGCACTGCGGAGGTGGAAGCGTCGTGAACGGCGCGCTCCGGTGGAAAATTCAAAAAACAATCAGCAAAATTCAAGGACACTTCAAAATCCAAGCCCCAAAGCCGGTGGATGGCCTGGGTGGTCCGAGGGTTTGCAGGCAGCAGCGGCAGAGCGGGGACGCCCGGTGGGTGTTGATTTAAGAAGAAACCTGGGCGGACGTTGACCTGAAGTTTGGGCGGATCTGGCACGCCCTGCGGGGTGCGGCGCGTATTAGCACGAAGACCGGAGGTCTGCGCGTGGCTCCGACCTCCGGCTACTGTCTGGCAACCCTCGGGGTTGACGGGAGCACGGCCACGGGGATGCCAGTGTTTGCAATGCAACAGCTTCCATCTGGAGTTTCTTAAGAGCCTCCATCCGCCTTGGCGGGCTGGGTTCAGGAAAGAAACTTTTTTGGGCGCGGCGCAGCGAAGGCGGTGCGGCTGAATGGTTCGGAGGTTGGCCCGCAAAAACGGAAGGCGTGACCCCATTCCGCCCGGGTTCTGCTGGCGACACGCTGCGGGTGAGCCCCCCGCGCTCCGGCAGGGAGGCGCAGCGAAGGCGGTGCGGTTGGATGATTCGGAAGTTGGACCGCAAACGCGGTGGAGGGCCACCGCACTACAGAACGCTGCGCGCCTTCCTGAACCGATACACAAGTAGCTTTGCCATAATGGGTTAAGCCGCCAGTTTCTTAAGAGCCAACATCTCTTTTTTGGCCATGGCCGCCTTGATTTTTCCCATTGCGGCGACACATTCCATTGCGAACGAGGTTTTCCGCGAGGGCGCGGAAAACGGCGCCCGGAGGCTACTGGCGGACGGTCAATCTTCGGCACAGGGAAGGTGGCCGACTTCGAACGACTGCCGGTTTGGAAACCGGCGATACAGCAGGCTGGGAAGCCTGCGGCACGCTGCACACGGACCCGTGCCTGCCGATCATCGCCAATGGGCGGGAATTCGGTCGCCCTTGGTTCCCCGGAGGGAGCAGGCTTTCAGCCCTTGTGCCGCCGCGCCCCGGCCAGTTCCTGGGGCGGGTGCGACGGGGTGGTCTGAGGGTGCGCCGGCGGCGGTCGCGGAGGAGGCGGGACGCCTCCACCACTTTGGGGGGCCGAAAAAACACAAAGGTGTGGTAAAATGTTTTCATTACTGAACGAATGCGGGTATATTAGGTCGAAGTTGTGCCGATGATCATGCGTTATCTGAAAACCAAAACATTTATTCTGGCCGCCCCGGTGGTGATGCTGGGTTTCTTCTTTATTGCCAGTTGTGCGACCCACCAAAAAGCCGACCCGCCCCTCCCGCTGACGAAGTCCACGCAAGCCTACGGGGCGCGGCTGGCTCCGGGCCCCAACGACCCGCGCATTGGGTATGTCGCGGCCCGTTTGCTGGAGCAGTATCATTACACCCATCGTGCGATGGACGCGGAGATGTCCAAGCGTTTTTTTGACAGCTACATTGATTCGCTGGACACGCGGCACGAAAATTTTCTCCAATCGGACCTCGCTGAATTCTCCAGCTACCGCACGAACCTAGACCGGCTCACGGTGGGCGGACCGGACGGGGTGGCGAATCTGGAAGCCGCGTTCAAGATTTTCAACCGCTATCTGGAACGACTGGAGCAGCACCATGACTATGTGACGGCCCTGCTCAAACAGGATCATTTCAAATTCAACACGGATGAACGGATCAGCATTGACCGGCGGCACGAGCCCTATCCGAAGGATTTGACCGAGGCGGAGGCGCTGTGGGGCCAACAACTGAGATTTGAATATCTGATGGAGAAGTTGAGCCAGGAAATCACCGTCACCAACGGCGCTCTGGTGGTCAAACTGCCCAAGACGGCCGGGACGAACATTATTGACACCCTGACCCGGCGGTACCAGCGGACGGAACATCTGTCCACGAATTGGGACAGCACGGATGTGCTGCAGGCGTACCTGAACGGACTGACCCACGCCTACGATCCGCATTCGGATTACTTCAACCCTGAACACGAGGCGGATTTTAACATCCAAATGAATCTGGCGTTGTTTGGGATTGGGGCGCAACTGTCGGAAAGCGACGGTTTTTGCACGATCATGAAGCTGATTGTGGGAGGACCGGCTGACAAGAGCAAACAGCTCAAGGAAAGCGACCGGGTGGTGGCGGTGGCCCAGGGGACGAACCCGCCGGTGAATGTGGTGGGGATGGAACTGGGCAAAGTGGTGCAGCTAATCCGGGGGGCCAAGGGCACCGAAGTGCGGCTGACGATCAGCCCGGCGGAAGACCGCGCCGCGAGAAGCGTGGTGGCGATGATCCGGGATGAAATCAAGCTGGATGACCAGGCGGCCCGGGCCAAGCTGATTGAAATACCCAACGACAAGGGCGGCGTGACGCGGCTGGGGGTGATTGATTTACCGTCGTTTTACGCGCCGGTGGGGGGAGACATGGCGAACCGCAACGGCCGGGCCACCCCCAAATACACTTCCGTGGACGTGGCCGCACTGTTGAACAAGCTCAAACAGGAAAAGGTGGACGGCGTGATTGTGGACCTGCGCAACAACCCCGGCGGTTCGCTGGAGGAGGCGGTGAAGTTCACGAGCCTGTTCATCAAGGACGGCCCGGTGGTGCAGGCCCGGTCCGACGAAGGTGTCAGCGTGGATTCCGACACGGACCACAACCAAGTGTATGACGGCCCGCTGGCGGTGATGATTAATCGTTTCAGCGCCTCGGCCTCGGAAATTGTCGCCGCGGCCCTGCAAGATTATGACCGCGCGATCGTCGTGGGGGACTCCTCCACCTTTGGCAAAGGAACGGTGCAAAGCCTCTATCCGCTGCATCCGTTCGTCTGGCCCGCCACGCCCAGCGCCACCAATGATCCGGGGGAACTCAAGGTGACGATCCGCAAGTTCTACCGGATTAACGGCGGTTCGACGCAGTTCAAAGGCGTGGCCTCGGACATCATCCTGCCCGATCCGCTGGATTATCGGACGGACATTGAAAGTGAATCCACGCTGGACTACCCGCTGCCCTGGGACACGATTCCCAGTGCGACATACACCAAATTCAACCTGGGGCAGCCGTACCTGGCCGAGTTGAACAAAGAATCCCTGGCGCGCACGGCCACGAATGCGGAATTTGGCTATCTCCGGGAGGACATTCAAGAGACCAAGAAATTAAACGCCGACCGGACGCTGACCCTGAACGAAAACCAGGCGATTCAGGAACGGCGGACCAATCAGGCCAAGCAGAAGGCCCGCGACGCCGAGCGCGACGCCCGCCAGCCGCTCCACCTGACCGTTTACGACCTCAGCCTGACCAACACCGTCATGCCAGGCCTGCCCGCCCCCAGCTATTATTTTGGAATGTTGGAAACGAATTCGGTAATCTCAACGGCGACCGACCATCAGCTTGCGGTGGTTCGTTATGACTTTATCAAGGATGGGACCACCAACTCCTTTTTCACCACCAATTCCCTGCCCAAGGACAGCGGCACCAACGGGCTCTTCACCATTGACACGGTCAAGGTGAAAAACCAGCCGGACCTTGACCCGTTGTTGCTGGAGACGGACAATATCATGCTGAATTATATTTCGTTGTTGTCCCGGCAGGGAACGCTGAGTAAAAATTAATGAGTTTATGAAAACCGTCATCGTGTTGGGGCTGGCCTTGTGCGTGGCGAATTTCGCCCGGGCGCAGGGGCAGGGCATTTATAACGCCTCGATCAACCAGGCCCACCGGGCGGTCAACGCCACCGAGGCGGCCAGCCAGCGCACGGATGATTCCCAATCCCAGGCACAAGGCGCGACCCCGGCCCAGCCGGCACCGCAGCCAGCGAACCCCGTGCTGGCCGCGACCCTGAGGAACATCGCCAATTTGAAGGCGGATTTGGCGGCGCTGAACACGAACACCGCGCCCGCCGCCGCGCTGACCAATGACTTGGTGGCGGCGGCCAACGGCACCAAGGCCTCGGCGGACACCATCGCGAAATTGATCGGCGATTTGCAGGCGGCCGTCGCCGGCAAACCGGCGTTGGTCAGCCATTATCAAAAGCTGGCCCAATACCTGCACGCCCTCTCCAACGGCGCCCACCTGACCCCGACCCAGTTTCAGGCGATTTCCGACGACTTGGAGCATATCCTGGAAAACGGGGGCGCCTCCTACGAGGCCACCACGTATGTGATTCAGGACGTCAAGGTTCTGGCCGGGGAAACCAAATAGGGCCGCCATGACTCCCACTGCGGTCAAATGTCCCGTTTGTAAAAAGACCGGTGATTGGTTTGCCGGAAAATACGGGCCGTTTTGCTCCCACCGCTGCCGTCTGATTGACCTGGGAAAATGGCTGGACGAGGAACACGCCATCTCCGAACCGCTGCGGGCCGAGCATTTGGAAAAATACGCCAGTCTGCCCCCCGGCAAACATTTGGACGAGCCGGAAACCGATTAGCCCCACCACCCCCTGTGAAAACCCTTTTTTGCCTCATTTTTGCCTGCGGGCTGATCCCCTGCACCGGATGGACCCAAACCAACAACCCCCACCCTCGTATGACGACCCCCCAAACTGAGACTGCCGACTTCGGCGGCGGCTGCTTCTGGTGCATGGAAGCCGTGTTCATCCGCCTGCCGGGCGTCAAATCCGTCACCAGCGGCTTTGCCGGCGGCCACACGGAAAACCCCACCTACCCGGAGGTCTGCTCCGAAACCACCGGCCACGCCGAGGTGACCGAGATTCAATTTGATCCCGCCCAAATCAGCTACGAAAAACTGCTGGAGGTCTTCTGGCAGGCCCACGACCCGACCACCCTGAACCGCCAGGGCGCGGATGAAGGCACCTCCTATCGCTCGATTATTTTGTATCGCAACGAGAAGCAGCAATTGATCGCGGAAAAGTCCAAGCTGGAGGCGCAGTCAAACTTCCGGAATCCGATTGTGACGGAAATCGTGCCGCTGAAGAAGTTTTACCCGGCGGAGGATTACCATCAGGAGTATTACGAGCACAATTCCAACGCGCCGTATTGCCAGGTGACGATCACTCCCAAGCTGAAAAAGCTGGAGAAGAAGCACGTCATTGAAACGGAGCCGCAGGTCCAATAAAAAAGGCGATCCGTTGCCGGATCGCCTTGGAATGACTGGCTAAAATCAGAGGCCCTTGCCGATGACGTACTTCAGCAGGTCGGCGACGCGGTTGGAGTAACCCCATTCGTTGTCGTACCAGCTCACCAGCTTGAAAAAGCGCTTGTTGAGTTCAATGCCGGACCCCCCGTCAAAGATCGAGGAGGACGCACAGTGAATAAAGTCGCTGCTGACCACTTCGTCGTGGGTGTATTCCAGAATGCCCTTGAGATAGGTTTCGCTGGCCTTCTTGATGGCGGCGGAGATTTCCGCATAGCTGGTGTCCTTGACGGTTCTCACCGTGAGGTCAACGACCGAGACGGTCGGGGTGGGCACGCGGAAGGCCATGCCGGTGAGCTTGCCCTTCACTTCGGGGCAAACCAGGGCGACGGCCTTGGCGGCGCCAGTGGTGGAGGGGATGATGTTGATGGCGGCGCTGCGTCCACCCTTCCAATCCTTCTTGCTGGGGCCGTCCACGGTTTTCTGGGTGGCGGTGTAGCTGTGAATGGTGGTCATCAGGCCTTCCTCGATGCCGAAGCCTTCCTTGAGCAGCACATGAACCACGGGCGCGAGGCAGTTGGTGGTGCAACTGGCGTTGGAAATTACATGATGATGGGCGGAATCATACTTGGCATGGTTCACGCCCATGACGACGGTGATGTCCTCGTTCTTGGCGGGGGCGGAGATAATGACTTTCCTGGCCCCGGCGGTGATGTGGCCGTAGGCGGACTTGGGATTCTTCTTGTCCGCGTCAGTAAACAAACCAGTGGATTCAATCACGATATCCACGCCGAGCGCCTTCCAGGGCAATTCAGCGGGGGTTTTGGCACTCACCACCTTGATGTCCTTGCCGTTGACGATGAGCACATCGTCCTCGGTCTTGTCCGGAGCGGATTTCTTGGAACCCACGGTCCCTTGAAAGCGACCCTGGATGGAATCGTATTTAAGCAGGTAAGCGAGGTTGTCCGCGGGAACGATATCGCCGACGGCGACGACTTCCACTTCCTTGCCGATGAGTCCTTGTTCGGCGATGGCGCGAAAGACCAAGCGGCCAATGCGACCGAACCCATTAATTGCAACTTTAACAGCCATAGTTTTTTTGTTTTGTTTGACGGAAATGTTTCCTTAACTTTCCTTAAATCAATGGGGGGATTTTAGCCGCCAAAATTCCGGCGTCAATGATGAATTGAGCATCAGGATTGCCAATACCAACGCATATTTTGCATTGCCCGCGCCCGGGGCCGGAACACCGAACCGTTACAATCCGGTGACAATGCCATCGGTCATTTGAATTCCCCTCCATGCTTGTGTAAGGTGAGACCATGTTGTTAAAGAATGACGCTGCTGGAAGGACTGATTTTCACACGATGATCGGCCATCGTGAAGTGGTGCAAGCCACGGATGCGCTGGAAGATGTGTACCGCCGTTTTGCCCATCATCAACAGGAATACATGGCGGTGCTGGACGGCCAAAAGCTCATCGGCCTGTGCGCCCGGCGGCAGGTGGGCATGACGCTGGGCGCGCGGTTTGGCTTCGCCATTTACTCCCGCCGTCCCATCCGCGACATGATGCTCCCCACCGCCACGCTGATCAAGGAGAGCGACTCGCTGGCCTCCGTTTTGCACCGCGTGTTCACCCGGTCGGATGACTTTTTTTTCGACGACGTGCTGCTGGTGGATGATGCGGGCGGCTTTCAGGGGCTCATTTTTGCGAAGACGCTGGTGCGGCTCCAGCATTCCCTCCTGGAAAACAACATCCGCGAGCTGGAGGTCAAACAAAAGGAGATCAACCGCAAGAATCAGGAGATGGAGACCGATCTGCGCATGGCGAGTGAAATCCAACTGGCCCTGCTCCCGCAGCAGTACCCCCAGTTTCCCCCCCATGCGGCGCCCGAAAACGGCTGCCTGCGGTTTCACCATCGGTACCAGGCCTCCGGCGCGGTCAGCGGGGACTTTTTCCATGTCTTTGCCCTGCCCCCCAACGCCATCGGGATTTTTATTTGCGATGTGATGGGGCACGGCGTGCGCTCGGCCTTTGTCACGGCCATGCTGCGCACCCTGGTCCAGGAGCTGGGCCACTTGGGCGGCAATCCGGGCGAACTGCTCACCCGGGTCAACAGCGAACTCAAGGCGATTCTCAAGCAGACGGGAGAACTCATTTATGCCACTGGTTTCTTTCTGATCCTGGACGTCAACACCGGGCGCATCCGCTACGCCAAGGCCGGGCATCCGGAACCCATCTGGCTGCGCCATGACACCGGCACGGCTGAACCCCTGCATTGTCCCGCCGCCGTTCGCGGCGCGGCCCTCGGACTCTTTGAAGGGTCGCGCTATGGCACGGTGGAAGGGGAAATTTCCGAGTCCGACTCCATTTTCTTTTTCACGGACGGCCTGGTCGAGCGCTTTAACGCCCAGGGTGAGGAATTCGGCGAACAACGGCTCGCCCAGGAACTCCTCAAACGCCGGGGTTTGGGGCTGAAACCCATGATGGACGCCATTTACACCGAAACCCAGAATTTCGCCGAGGATAAGAAATTTGACGACGATGTCTGTTTCGTCGGGCTCCAAGTCGCCCGGCTGGGCAGCGCCACCGTGGGCCGGTCCGCCCGGTCGGACGCGGGCTCAAAGGCGGTTCCGGTTTGACCCGCGACGGTGACGAACTTTGGGCGCTGAGTTTTCCGCACTGGGAGCCGGTCTGAGGTCAGTGCCGGCCCACTGTTTTTACCAGCCAATCTTTGATTTCGCCCTCAAAATTGGGGTCGTACTTGCTCCAATCCATGATGCGATGCTGGGCGTTGGTGATGGTGATCAAATCACAGGGCACCTGGCTGACCAGCAGCCGCGCCTGGAAATTGGCGGATTGCGAATGCAGGACGGTTTTATCCGCATCGCCCTGCACCAGCAAAAACGGCGGCAGGCCGGGCTTTACAAATTCAATCGGCGACATGGCGGACAGCGTCCGGCGCGTGTCCGGCGTCAAGTCCGGCGGGAGGTTCAACAGGAGTTGCAGGGACTTGCTCAGGCCATTGCGGCGCTCGTTGTCCGCCACCATGTCGGTGGGGGCGGCATAACCAATAACCGCCTGCACGCGGGTGTCCGCCTGGGCCTGCGTGGCGGCCAGACAGGCCAGATGGCCGCCGGCCGAATACCCGCAGAGGACGATGTGTTTGGGATCCCCGTGGTATTCCGCCGCGTGGGCCTTGACCCAGCGGATGGCGGTCTGCACGTCCTCGAAGCACGCGGGCCAGCGGTTCGTGGGGGCCAGCCGGTAGTCAATGGTGAACCAGGTGAACCCGGCGGCCGTCAGCGGAATCTCCATCGGCGCGACCTCATGCTGCCGGTCCCCGCCGCCCCACCCGCCGCCATGCACCACGATGCCCACCGGAAACGGCCCCGGCCCGGCCGGCACACTGGCATCCAGCAACAACTGGTTGGCGCCCGCCATGCCATACACAACGTTGGTGATCAATTGCTGCGCCCGCCCACTGCCAGCCAGCGCGAACCACAACAGTCCGGCAATGAGCAATTTTCCAGTGAAATATTTCCGCGGCGGAATGAGATGGTCCGCCCTGTTTCCAAATTGCATGATTTGCACTGTCTGAGAAATAAATTGTTTCTGGTGAAAGGGAAAGCTTGAAAAATTGGACACCGGCCCAAACATCGGGGTGCGCCCATGGATGACAGGGCCGGCTGACCACGGTTTTCCTGAGCCAACGCGCCACCACGGGCTTGTCAGATTACTCCGGTTCCCGCGTTGCTTTGCTCACCGGCCACGAGGCCGGCGCCCCGGGCTTGCTCAATTCCACCGCATAGACCTGGCTCGCCCCGCTCATGTTCGACCGAAATATCAGCCATTTCAGGTCCGGCGAAAACATGGCGTTCGGCTCCAGGGCGTAATCGTGTTTGGCCATGTTCACCAACCGTTCGGAGTGAAACACGCCGACGTGAATCAGCTTGCTGGAATCAATGTCGGACCCGGAGAGGTCCGGCAGCAGTTCCGGACGAAACAGGTACAGCCATTTGCCGTCATCGGCATGCGCCACCATTTTGTCATCGCCGCCATCCCCGGAAAACAACTGCCCGCCGGGCGCCACATTGAAATGCACGGACCACTCGTTCCGCTGCAAGTGATACCAGGTCCGCCTGCCGGTGGCGATTTCATAGCCGCCCACCCAGAAATCCTCACCGCGCGGCGTTTGCAGGTCGTACCACACGGTCTTGCCGTCCGCGCTGAAAAACTCGTGTCCCGCGATTTCCATGGCCATCGTGCGCTGATGGATTTTCGTCAGATGGGAACCATCCGTCCGGATCGTCCACACCCGGTCCACCTTGTGCCAGGGGCCTTCATGACAGAACAGCAGCAGATTTGGGTCGGCGGGCGAAAACTGCAGATGATTCAGCCAGTCGGTGCAGCGGTCATAAGTCTTGATTTTCCCGGTTTTAATGTTCAGGAAAAAAAGCTCCATTTCATCGTGCCGGGCGAAGCGTTCCTGAATTTTCCTGGCTTTTTGACCGCGTTGCACATCCGCCGTCCGCACATCCGTGCGGGCATTGGGTCCGCCGTCGAAATTTATTCCGTTGGCGCCCTGTTCGGGATGCAGCGTGAGGGTGCCGGCCAGCAGTGTTTCATCGGCATTCACGGCGGACACCTGCTGTCCGCGCGCCAGTTTTGCAATCACCCGGGTCATCTTGGTGACGGGATCAATCGCCAGCACCGTGTGGTCGTTGCGATTGGTGGTGGTGTAGTAGATCTGCCCGGTTTTGTGCCCCACCATGATGATGCGGACTCCGCCGGTCACGACGGGTTCCACCCCGCCGGTTTGGAGGTTGATCAGCGAAAGGCCGTTGGTGGTGGAAATCACCATCCGCTGCCCGTCCGGCGTAAAGGGGTTCAGGTTGAAATACAGGCTCTCGCTGCCGGGTTCGGAGGAAAGTTGCACCACCCGGTGCCCCGTGTCGGGGTCAATCCAAGAGTGGAGCGGAACCGACTGAGCGCCGACCACCGGACCAGCGAGGAGGAAACCAGCGACGGACAGCCCGGCCCAAAGAGAAAATAATTTCATTCGGTTTTATGTCCCATTACGGTATTTCCAAGCACAGACGCTGAAAACCATTCCAAGGTTAAACAAATCTGTGTTAACAAAACTGTTTGTGCCACGGCCCGGGGGTGGCTAATTTTATGGGAATGTTTTCAACACCAATTAACTCAGTGCATTTTGTCGGGATCGGCGGCACGGCCATGGCGGCGGCGGCCGCCGCCATGCAGGACCGGGGCTTCAGCGTCACCGGCTCCGACCAGGGCGTTTACGAACCCATGGCCTCCTTTCTGGCCCTCAAAAAGATCAAGGTCATTAACGGTTACGCCGAGCAGAACCTCGCGTCCAAACCCGATCTCGTTGTGATTGGCAACGCCATTTCCCGCGGCAACCCGGAGGCGGAACACGTTCTGGACCACAAACTGCGTTATTGCTCGCTGCCGGATCTGTTGCAAGAATATTTTATCCGGGGCAAACGCTCGCTGGTCGTCAGCGGCACCCACGGCAAAACCACCACCACCTCCCTGCTCGCCTGGGTGTTTGAACACAACGGCCTCAACCCCAGCTACTTGATCGGCGGCATCCCCAACAACTTTGGCCAGGGTGCCCGCTTCACCGACAGCGAATGGTTTATTATCGAGGGCGACGAGTACGACACCGCTTTCTTCGACAAGCGCAGCAAATTCATCCATTACGAACCCGAGGTCGCCATCATCAACAACCTCGAATTTGATCACGCCGACATTTTTGAGAACCTCGACGCCGTCAAAAAGACCTTCTCCCATTTCATCAGGCTGGTGCCCCGCAACGGGCTGTTGCTGGGCAATGGCGACGACGCCAATCTCGCCCCGCTGCTGGAAGTGACCCACTGCCCGGTCAAACGCTTCGGGCTGGGCGCGCACAACGCGGTGCAGGGCTTCAACCTGCAATTGGGGGCCACCGCCACCACCTTTGAAATTCCCAGCTTCAAATTCCATCTGAACCTCGTGGGCGAACTCAACGTCCGCAACGCCCTGGCCGTGGTGGCGTGCGCCAAACATTGCGGGTTGAAAAACCAGCAGATCCAGGCGGCGTTCGACACCTTCAAGGGCATCAAACGCCGCATGGAAGTCAAGGGCATTGCCGGCGGCGTCATCATCGTGGACGATTTCGGCCATCACCCCACGGCCATCCGCGAAACCCTCAAGGCCCTGCGCATTAAATATCCGAACGAGAAAATCTGGGCCGTCTTTGAGCCCCGCTCCAACACCACCCGGCGCAAGGTCTTTCAGGACGAACTCGCCATGTCCTTTGCCGACGCCAACGTCGTCGTGCTGTCCCAAGTGGCCCGGCTGGAACAGATTCCCGCTGCGGAACGCCTCGACCCGGTGCAGTTGATGAATGATCTCAAAGCCCTCGGCAAAGAGGCCGCTTATCTGCCGGATGCGGATGCCATCGTGACCCATCTTGGCAAAGGCACCCGGGGTGGCGATGTGGTGTGCGTCTTCAGCAACGGCGGCTTCGACGGCATTCACGGCAAACTCCTGGCCCACCTGGGCAGGAAATAATCAGACCGTGGCCGCCCCGCCAGGGCCGGTTTTCCGACGCCTAAAGGGACAGGAGGGACGGGCGCACTCCGGCCACCGGGCCAGCCGTCCACAGGGCGCGCCCGGACCCCCGGCCAAATTATTTTCAGTCGCGCTGCAGCCGCAAACTGAGTACCTTAAGCGGGCATGGCAAGCAGTGCAAAAATCACAAGCGGCGACGGTCCCGTACAGGAGCGCTTCGGGCGGTTCTATCTTCAGGAATTGTTGAACAGTGGCGGCATGGCGGACATCTGGTTCGTCACTGACAGCCGGGGCAAGCAGTTCGCCCTGCGCCGGTTGAAGAAGGAATTGCGCTTCAGCTTCACCGCCAAACGCCGGTTCCTGCATGGCTGCGAGATTCTTTCGCAACTGACGGAAAGCGATTACATCGTCGGCTACGTCGAACACGGGAAAATGGAAGGCTCGCATTATCTGGTGATGGACTATGTGGAAGCCGCCAATTTGAAGGAATTATACGCCCGCCACGATCCGGTGCTGACTGAGAATGTCGCCCAGATCCTCATTGACATGGCCATGGGCCTGAGCCACGTCCACGAAAGCGGTTACATGCACTTGGACTTCAAGCCAGAAAACATTCTCGTCACCCGCAACGGCCGGGTGCGGCTGATTGATTTTGATTTGGCGCAACAAATCCCGGAAAAGCCCAGGAAAATGTCCAAGTACCCAGGCACGCCCGGCTACATGTCGCCCGAGCAACTGCAACGGGAGGCGTTTGACGCCCGGGCGGATATCTTTGCCTATGGGGTTTCGGCCTACGAGCTGCTAACCAATCACAAACCCTATCCCGGCGATACGCCCGCCGACATCCTGGCCGCCCAACTTGACCCCGCCGGTCCCCTGCCCCCGCGCGAACACAACTCTGATATTCCGCCCGCGCTCGAAAAGGTCGTCCTCAAATGCATCGCCCGCGATCCTGACCAGCGCTATCCGCTGTCCGGAGTGCTCGTCCGTGATTTGGAAGCCGCGCTGTATCGCTAAAACCAGGCTGGGCGGACTCATCAATCATTGCAATAACACACGGTAAAACATGGAGGGGTTGGTCGGCGACAAGCTGAACGGGGATGGGGTGGAAACAGCCGTCCACGGGCCACTAAGGGCGGGCGCTTGCAGGAGGGTTCCCTGCGGCCAACTCAAATTTAAATTGCCCGCATTTCGTTGCAATCCGACCGCCAACGGCGACAACTGATGTCCGTTGGCGTACAGATGCTGGATTTGGGCCGGAGGCAGGGCCTGATTGAACACCGCCACTTCGTCCATCAGGCCGTTGAAAGCGCGCGCGGGGGAAGCGTAACTATCCGTGCCGATCGTGCCGGTGCCGCCAAATGCCTGACTGACGTTGGCCACGAAATTGGTGGCCGACTGCACCCCGTTCGTATTGATGAGATACACTGTCGCAGCCGAGGACTGGACGACCAGGGCGACAAACGACCATTGACCCGCCGGCGGTTGCACCCCGGAACTCCAGCCCCAGGTGCTGGAATTATTGTTCCAAGTGTAACCCAAATTCTCACCGGTACTGTCCAAATTCATGCCCGCCACGGTGCTGCCGCTGCGGCAAAAAACCAGACCGGTGTAAGCCGCCTGGCTGCCAACCGGATAAATCCAGGCGGTGATGGTCACAGCGTTGGTATTCAGGTTCAGCGCGGGCGTCGTGACCCAGGAATTGTTCACGCCGTTGGCGAATTGTGCGGCCGTATTTGTGAGTTCAAAACCGATGAAGTCGGGCGGGCGCGGCCCGGCGACGTCCAAAGTGACGGCACCGCCATAAGTGGCGTTATACGCGCCCATGGCATCGGCGGCGGTGGTGCCATTGGTTTCGCTGAACCGCCAGTAGGCGACCGGATCATTGGATAAAATCGCCGACACCCAGGCAAAACTGGTTGTCGCATAGCGTGGTCGGGCACTGACCTCAACGGAAGGGGGGCTTTCGCCACCCAACAGGGGATTGACTGCGGAGACAGTATAATAATATGTCGTCTCATTGGTCACGGAGGTGTCCGTGAAATTGGTGGTGGTCAGACCGGTGATAATGGGGATGGCCCCTTCCCCGCCGCTACTGACACCACGGTAGAGGTTGAACGAGGCCACGCCACTGGCGGGCGGAACCCAGGAGAGATTCACGATGCCATTGCCGCCCACCGCCTGCAAACCCGTCGGAGTGCCGAGGGACACGGTGATTTTATCAAAATTCGGCGCCAGATTGGTGAAGTTGCCAAAGGTGAGAGTATTTTCGCCAAGCGCCAGGGGCAGGTACACCGCCAGCGCCCTGACATGATTGGTGTCGCCGCCGGTGGCGGCAAAGGGAAGATTGGTGGCAATCCCGCCGTTGACGCTCACCACCGCCATGCGGTTGGTGACGCAGGCGTAATAGACGTCCACTTCATAAAGACCGTTCGAGGGCGCGCTGACTTGATTAAATTGGAGCGCATTGGCCGCCCCCATCCCCACCCCGGTCACATAAGCGCCGGAGGAGAAGTTTGCGTTTTCCGGCACATAATAAGCGGTGCCGGAAAAACTGTTGTAACTGGATTCCGCTTCATAGGTGCGCGGGCGGTTCCAATCGAAAGCTCCAGTGACCAGCAGCATCATGGAACCATGCGACGGCAGGACGGGGGCGGTATAGCCGCCGGTAAAGTTCCCCAAGTTTTGATGCGCCCACAGATCGCGCACGGACGCGGTGCTTCCGTAGGACAGGCCGACATCGCCCCAATTGACAGAAATGGCATTGGACACGGCGGCCCAGTTCACCAGCAGCACGGCATACTGACCGGAGGTGCCCCCCCCCAATGGCTTGACATAAATGGAGGATCCGGACCCCACCGGTCGTCCAACCGCCCCGAACGAATCCTGGTCCACCGCGATGGCCTCCGTGTTGGTAAGGGTGTTCAGGGTGGTGGCGGTCAACAACGGCGGCAGGTAGCGGGTGCCACTGAAACGAACATCCGTGCCGATCATCAAAGGCGCACCCAGGATGCACCAGAGGTTGAAGTGGGTGCGCCCTTCCAGGTCACTGATGCCGCCCATCCCGGTGCACAGCATGTCGGGGTCATTCCAACATCCCGGGGCTTGGGCATACCAATCGGCCTGCGCGGCGTTGAATTCGGTGAGGATGGAACTCCACGCCACCGTGCCGCTCAAACCACTGATGTCATTGGCCACCCGCCAGGAATTGGCCAGGCGCGATCCAAAATAAAGGCGGTCCACCTGAGGCGTCGAAAGACTGATGACAATCGGCCGACCGGGATCATTATTGGCCATGGCGCGGGTCGCGGCGTAAAAATCGCCCGGCCCATGGTCGTCTATCTTGACAAAGTCCCACCCCCAATCCGCAAATTGATCCGCGTCTTGCTGATAGTAACCGAACGAGCCGATTTGCGCCGGGCTGCCGTATCCGGAGTCACCAATGTCGGTGTAACCTCCGGCGAGCAACCCCTTGGAATGAATATAATCCGCCACAGCTTTCATCCCATCCGGCCAGAGTGTCGGACTCACCGCCAAATCCCCGTTCGTATTGCGGGAACCGCGGCCGGCGGCGATCCAAGTGCAGTCCGTCACCACATATTTGTAACCGGCGGCGGCCAGGCCGTTGGTGACCAGCGCATCGGTCGTGCTCTTAATGAAGGCTTCGGACGGACCGGGGGAATCGCCGACGACAAACCAGGAATTCCAGCCCATTCTGGGTGTCATGGCGTTGGTGGCGACATTGTTCTGCGGAAGCGGCCAGGTGGTTTCCCCGACGAACGGCAAATTGCCTGTATACGGGTTGATCAGGTTTGCGGGAACGCCGATTTGCGGTCCCGGCACGATCAGGACACTGGTGACCTGGCCGGTGTTAATGAGCGTGTTATTGTGGGCGGTTACGGCCAGTCCGGCCAGAACGGGGTTGCCCATGGAAATGGTTTGCGTGCCCAGGTTCGTCCAATTGATGCCGTCGGTGCTGTAAGCGGCGATGAAGTTGGTGGCGGCCCGGGACAGCCTGAGCCAGACGGGCGCGGTAATGCCGGTGGTGAAGGTTTGGGCGGTGGCTCCGCCAGCCGTCAGACGATAACGAAAGGCGACCCCATTGCCGGGGGTGATCAGCACCGAGGCTTCCGGGGCGGCGGCGGTGCTGTCGTTGCGGATCATCACGCCGGTCTGGGACCAAGAATCAGAGCCGCTTTGTGAAAGAACCTCGGCAATGATCATGCTGTCACCGGTCAATTCATTGGTGCAAAAGTTGAATTGATCGCCTGCATTCCAAAGGTCCGCCCCGCCGCCCACCACCGTCCAGAGCGCATTGGTGGAATAAGCGGCGGAACCAGCCAGCGCCGGGGAACCAATGTCCTCATCACCCCAGCCCGCCGGCAGGGCGGCACAAGCCAGGATTCCCAGCCACCAGGACATCGTCGTCAACAATAACCTTGCCACTGGTTTATCATTTGAACCAACGAGCCCCGCTCCACTTTTGGAATTTCGCATTTTATAACACATGATTTTAAGAAAACGACCGGAGCCGCCTGCGGCTCCGGTCCGGTACAAGCCACTTTCAGAAAACAGTCCCTGAACGCCGTTCAAGGCACCTGCAAACGGTAAAACATTTGCGGGGTGCCGGCAGTGACGACATTGGTAACCACAAAGTTTCCACTGCCATCAAAAATGCCGGAGGCGGACAGCGTCCAGTTTGTCTGGGTCAGGTTGGTGGAGGATAGCACATAATAGGGGCCGCCCACAATCCCATTGGTGCCGCTGAAGACAATGGTCCCGGCGGCGAAGGAGGGCGTCACACCCGTGATGAACGGACGCGGAACGGTGGTGGACACCACCGAGATGGCACCGTTCACCGCCAGATTGTTGGTCCAAACCACCCCGCCCCCGGAGACAAACAGGGTGTTGCCACCCGAAACCGGCTGGCTGAACAGCGTGAACGTATCCCCCACTTTCAGAGCCGGGCCAGGGTTGATGACGGTAACAATGCCATTATTGGTATTGCTCAACGAGCCGGTGACGGTGACGAGGTCGTTCGATGGCGCGAGCGATTTGTTGACTTTAACCACCAGGTTTCCCCCCAGCGTCAAATTGTTGTCAATGGTCAGGGTGCCAATTTGCAACGGAGTGCCGACGGCCAAAGTGCCACCCGCGAGAATACTCACTTCCCCATTGTAGGTGTTGGTGCCGTCCAGTTCCCCTGCCGCCACCATGGTCTCGCCATAATACTGGGTAAGGTCGCCCGCCAGATTCAGGATGCCGGCACCGTTCTGGCTGATGTTGCCGGTCAGGGTGATGGGGTTGGTGACGGTGAGATTTCCGGCCAGGTCAAAAGTAATTGAACCCGACCCGGAAATGGTGCCAGCCCCAAAAGTGCCGGTTCCACCCGTGCCGATTTGCAGGGTGCCACCATAAACAGCCAGGCTCTTCCAAGTGTTGTTGGTTCCGGCCAGGATCAGGGTGCCGGATCCACCGCTGGAATTCACACTAAAGTTGTTGGTGTGAGCATTGAGTCCGGCGGCACTGTTTAACGTGAAGGTGTCTGAGGCTCCCACTTCAATGTCTGAATCCGCCGTCAGTGAAACCGTGCCATCGTAGCTGTTGTTGCCGAATTGGCCGCCATACAGCGTTCCGCCCGCCAGCGTCATGGCCGTGCCCGCAAAGTCATTGCCATAGGTGAGCTGAAGATCCCCCCCGTTGAGCTGCGCCGTGCCGCCCCCCAGCGAGGTGCTGACCCGTGCGGTCACGATGCCGGCATCCACCACCAACCCGCCGGTCAAATTGTTCGCCCCTTGGAGCAACAGCGTGCCACCGCCCACCTGGACCAGATCACTGGCGTTGACACTGCTGCCCAGCGTGACAGTCCCGGAGGAGCTTTCGTTGGTGATAATGCCGGTCCCATAGATGGGAAAACCATAGCCATAATCTCCACCGCTGTTAAAGAGGAGCGTGCCGTTGTTGGTCAGTGCGCCGGAACTCAGTCCGCCGACGTTGTCGCCGTTGTCCACTTGCAGCGTGCTGCCACTGTCAATCAACGTCGGCCCGGTGCAGGTGTCCAGTGTGTCCAGAATCAACGTGCCATTCCTGGTCACATGCAGCGAACCACTCCCGACCAGACCACCGGAAGTAATGATGTAACTGGCGTTGGAAACCGTCAGGGAAGTCGGCGTGACATTGCCGCTCAGGGAAACGGTGGACTGGGCCGCCCCCAGCAAGTCAAAACGGGCGTTATCGGTATCCGCATAATTGGTCGTGGTCACGCCGCCATTGACGGTCCAGTTGAAAGTGCTGGTGTCCCAAGTAGAACTGAGGCCGCCCACCCACTCAACGGTTTTGGGCGCATAGAAGGTCAGGGTGGCCACGGCGCTGGTGACGGAGCTGAAACTGTTGGTGACCACCACCGAGTAGCTGCCATCCTGGCCGGTCCTGGTCGAGGCGATGGCATAGGTCGCATTCGTGGCGTTGAGAATATTCGTGCCGGCATGCCGCCACTGATATTGCGGATGCAAACCACCCGCCAGGACGCTGAAGCCGGCCGGCCGCCCCACGGAAATGATCGGCGCGGGAGGGGTGGGGCCGTATAACACATACACATTGGACGATTGAATGACTTGAAAACCCGAAATGCCGAGCCACTGGTCCAGGCCGGACTTGGGCTCGCAGGTCAGGGTGATGCTTCCGTTGGTCTGCGCCGGGAAAAAGGCGAAGTCCGCACTGGGAAACTCGCTGCTATTGGTTTGTGTCGTGGGTAAAAACAAGGCCAGATCGTCGGCGTTTCCCACTTCGGCAGCCGCCCCCAGGGTGGTTAAATAATTAGTCGTGGCCCCATCCGAGATGCTGGCATTCCGACCGCTGGTATCCGTGGCCAAATAGACCACCACATCATAATTGGCATAGGGAATGGTGGTGATGACGACGCTGGAATTGGTGAAGGAAGAATTCCAAGCCGCCAGCCCGTTATTCAAATAGCCATCGAGCATCTCCCGGTTATACGAGCCGTCCGCATCCTGCCCCAGATGCTGGCTGATCATGGGGTATGGCGACCAGCAATTATAGGCGATGTTCAGGGTGGTGGCCGCACCCGTGAGGTCAAACAAGTTCTTTACGGTCACGGGATTCTCTTCCGGAGCCGCCGAGTAATTCTCACTCCACCCGTCGTTCCAATTGGTCGCCAGGGCCAGACCCGCCGAGGTGTTGGGGACCGGAACCCCGCTGCCCCCAACCGCGTTGTCAAATCCATATTGATCGATGCACCAACTGATGACCAGGTTGGGCACGGGATTGGTGTTGACCTGCGCTGGCGCGGTGCGGGTCAGGGCCGAAACGGCAAGACAACCGACCGCCAGCCTCCAACATTGTTTGAATTTCATATTATTGATTTATAAATTGGCTTTCAATTCATCATGCGCCAGAGGAGGGCAAAACCGGACATTGCAGCCGCATTTTTCCCCGGGTAAAATGACGGGGCATTAATTCACCTCCGGGACACACGCTTCGAGCAAGTAAATCAGAAGCCCGGCATGGGTGGGAAGACCTGTTCGTATGGTCAATACGGCTGCGGAGTTCCAATGGCGGGGGCGGTGGCCTGCCCCCAGAACCGATGCCAGTAGTAAGTCCAGAGATTGGGGAGTTTTGAAAGTTCGCCGTGACCGTCAGCCAGCCCGACATTGACCCCGCCTTTCGGCGTCGAGCCGGTCCAGGCCGCAGTGTAATTGCGGGAAGCTCCGGCGGGATTGGGTCCGCCATGCCGCGGGATGGCGACGCGCCCCATTTCATAGCCGTCGCGCTGCTCCAACCAATCCGTGCCCGACCAAAGGTTTACACAGGGCGAATCACGCTCGTACGGACAGGCGTCCTGCCAGATCCCATCGGCAAACACGGGTGTCTGGGCCGGATTTTGCATTTGGGAGTCCTTGAGATAAACCCACTCCGGATCGGTGACGTCATGGTCTGATTCAATGGCTGTGGCATCCCGATTGACCCCCGGGGCGGCGGGCGAATATAACCAGGCGTTATAGGTGTAACTGCAATTCAAGGTCCAGCCGATGGGGGAATCCACGGTCAGATAAAGCACATAAGCATTCGCGGCGGAACCCGGTTGCCCCCCGCCTTCCGAATTGCCGGGGGTGCTGTAGGCGGACAGCCCGTCGCCCGCCAGATTTTGAACCGGAACAGCGTCCCTGGCTGTGGGACAAAGAATCATGTTGGTTGCTTTGGAGAAATAATCAATCAAACCGCCGACCCATTCCGCTTTGACGCCATAGGCCGAGTTGACGGAGGGCTGCATCAAACTGCCGCCATTGTCATTGGCGTACATGACGTTGACCAAGCCCATTTGCTTGAGATTGCTCAAACAGGCGGCCTGCTGCGACTTGCGCTTGGCACTGGCCAGCGCTGGCAACAACAAGGCCGCCAGAATGGCGATGATGGCGATGACCACCAGCAATTCAATCAAGGTAAACCCCCGGCACAAGCCTGACTTCATATTCATAATCGGAATGAGGCCACGCCAACCCGCTGGAACTTTACCTGGGACCAATGAACCACTGGTTATGATTTTTTACGACCGAGCAGCAGGAGACTGACGCCACCGAACGCCGTCAGCGCCAGCGTGCCGGCTTCGGGCACCGGGGCGGTGTCAACAATTTGAAAGCCCGCGATGCCGCCGTAGCTCGGAATGGTGGAGATGATGGTCTGCGAAGCGCCGCTCAAACCGGTGAATACGGCATAATCCGCTGCGGGATCAGCGCCGGTGGTGTCGGTGGTTTGCGTGAAGAGGGCGTTGGACCCGGAAATTTCCGCCGGCCCGATGGTGGAGAAGTCGAAAGTCGTGCTGCCAACGTTGACGGTGCCGTCGCGCCCGGCCGTATCGGAAGACAGGTAAACATAAATGCTATAGGCACTGTAGGGGATGCCGGTCAGGGCGATGTCCACGCTGGCTCCGTTACCATTATTGAGGTAGCCGTTGAGCAGAGCCTTGTTGTAAAGGCCGTCGGAGTCCGCGCTCTGCCCGCTGAATTGAATGGCGTAACCATACTGACTGTTATCCGTAAAACTCGCACTGAGCGTGGTGGCGGTTCCAGTATTGTTAATGAGGTTGCTTTCCGGCGCCCCGCTGTTGCCGTCAATCTGGTAGGTGTCGTTCCAATAGTCGGCCGAGACAACGCCGGCGTAGTCGCTGCCGCCATTGATGGTGCCATAGCCGTCAAAATTCCAACTGATGACCTGGGCTTGGGCCGAGACGACAAAAAAGCCAAAGCCAACGGCGACGGATGCCCCCAAAGTGTTTAGTTTGATCATGTTTTTCATGTGCTGTGTTTAATTCATGTTTATTCTTCTCGAAAGCAGCACCCAAAACCATTCCGGCAGAAGGTTTCCTGTCTTTTGCCAGACAGGCCATCCGCCCGGAAGATTCTTGATACAATTCAGCCTTCAAGGACTAATGCGCCATGGCAGGGGAAAACCGGACATGCGGGCGCCATATTATTCAGGGAAGGTGCATCCCGAAGTCGTTGGTGATGTCAGAGCCAAATTGCCTGCGGCCTGATAACCACCGACAACTTCGGGATTCACCGACAGGACCGGGACGCATTTTCAGGGCGTGCTGCCCAAAACACCCGTCCGTCACCGGCATTTGCAAATGCCGGTGACGGCAGGCATACGCCTCATGGACAGAGGCGTCAAACGGCTGGGGCGAATTCCCAAATCAGTCCCCACCCATCAGCCCCCAGAAATCCACCTCTGCGTTGGAAAGAATGGTGTCGAAGTTGCTGCTGTCCTCGCCCCCCGCCACGAGCACCTCGCCATCGGGCAGCAGGGTCGCGGTGTGGGCATAACGGGCGGTGTTCAAGGAACCGGGGTTGGTCCAGGTTCCGGTGGCCGGATTATATAACTCTGCACTGGCCAGAATGTTGCCGTTTTCATCGTCCATCCCCCCACGGCCAGCACCAGCCCATTGGGCAGCAACGTCGTTGTGTGGGACTCCCGCGGGGAGAGCATGTTGCCGCTGTTTAAAAAAACATCGGCCCGGGCCGGCCGGATGAGGGCTGGATTGAACACCAACGCGATAAACGTCAGGGTGAGTAAAACATAATTCTTGGAACGAATTTTCATAACGAATGCGCCTTTCATGTTTGATTTTCACCGGGCGATTTTGGGGTAAAAAAAACCACCCAATTTACAGCTTACTGAAACGATCGTTTGGTTTTTTCCGAAAACAGCATCCCCAACCACCGTGGGGCCGGCAGACTTCGTCAAACAAACCATCCGCCCGGAAGGTTCAGGACACTACTTCAGGTTTCATGCTATAATGCGCCGGGGGGAAGGCAAAACCGGACATTCTGGAGCCGCATTTTTGGCGGCAGTCTGACCGGGCGGGACCATGACATTCAACGCAGCCTTTAACCCGTTGAGGGAGGGTCATTTGGGATTGGATTGCCCGGGGCGCGGTTGATCCATCAAAACCGTCGCCTCCTGCAACAGAATGCGGGCGGCGATCCAATCAAACCAGAATCCCTGGTTTCCGCCGCCAAGATCCAGGCCGGCCTGAAAATGCTGTTCCACCATTTCCCTTCCTTGGAGCAGATTGGAGAGCGCTTGGTCATCCTGATGCAAATGCCAGCAGGACATGGCCAGCAGGACATGCGCCGCCGCAATTCTGGTGGGGTCGTATTCCGGACAGGACAGGCAGCGCCGGCTCCATTCGCCGGCTTTGTGGTAGTTGCCCAGACGGTATTCCAGCAGGGCCGAGGGCAGCATCACATTCACATCGGGATTGACCCCCCAATCACTGATCACCGCCGTGACCGTGGCGGCCGGGTTGTGAGAGGAGGTGGCGATGCCAAAATAAATGGGATCGGCAAACGGCCCGCCGGGTCCGGCGGCGCTGTCAAAGAGGGCGAGCTCCACCCAGTCAACACCATTGGTGCCGCTGTAACAGTGAAAAACCGAACCCAGGCGCTGCAAGCGCACCCAGGAATTGACACCATTGGCCGGCGGCAGGGGATTGGGCGGCTGGCTCGATGCTTCTCCCCCCGTCACCATGCGCATCAGGACTTGGAACGTATTCTCGGCATTCACCCCCACCATGACCATGCGCGATGCGTTGGTGCCGAGCCTGTCCCGCGCCATCAGGCCAACCCGCGCATACTTTTCAGCCTCCGGCTCAATCGAATGAATTCGAATCCGGTAATCAAAGTCACCCGTGATTTTTGTACAAACATAAACAAAATGGTCGTTGGTCTCCCAGATATTCTCACCCCCCGCCTTAATCCAGGCGGCCCCGCCTTCGTACTGAACTGAACATGGCTGGCCAGTGGCAAAATCGTGCAACTCCAGGTTCAACGCCGTGCCGCTGATGCTGCCCGCGTCCAGCGGGAAGCCGCCCGCATTCCTGAGGTTTTGGACTTTGATTGAAAAGTCACCCGCCAGCGGTGCGGACAGCCACAAAACCACCGATTTTTCATCCTCCCCAAGGGTCACCCGGGACACGGTCGAACCGGACACCGTGTAATTATCCGGGTTGGTAGCGCTGGCGGCCCCGACAGGTTCGGTAAATTCGACTCCCAGGCTCCGGCCATCGAAACTACAGGCGCTGGCAAGCGCCTGCCCGACCGGTCCGCTGGGCGGCGGACCGTCGGGGTGGGGGTCGGTGACACCGCCAACGATCGGCTCGATGATCCCGGCATTGCCACCACCGGTCACGATGCCCTGCCCGCCACCGCCCGGCGGAAACTGGTTGCGGATGCCGCCGGGAGATCCCGGCAGCGTAACCCGAGCCAGCACCACCAATCGTCCAAGTTCGTTTTGACCGGCGGGCAACAATAAGCTGGCTTTGATGATCCGCTCCGCCACCAGTGGATTCGTGGTGTTCAAAAACCATGCGAGCTCATTCCGGCGGAAGTTTTCATAACCTTCGGCATCACCAAGCTGCGCCAGCACCGCCGCGTAGCGGAGATGATCCAGGGTCAGGATATCCCAGCCATCAAGCTGGTTGATGGGCTGCAGCCGGCGGAAATAATCGGCCGCGCGAAGCCAGCGGCCCTGCAGCGCATGCCACTGACCCAAAGAACGCAACACCAACGCGCCCTCCAACGAGGGTTGGTCGAAGGGAATCAGAGCCGCCAGTTTTTCCGCCTCGTCAAACCGGCCCTGGCTGACCAGCAGGGCGGCATGGGTGATGCTCTCCCGGCTCTCCGCTTCGCGGCGCAGACGCGCCTGTTGTTGTTCGGCCTCCCGTTCGCGCAGAAACAGCCGGGTGGAGGTTCCCAGCCCGATGAGCAGCGTCAGCAACACGGCCCCCGAGGCAATAAACACCCCCCGGTTGCGCCGCACGAGTTTCTGCAGCCGGTATAAACGGCCCGGCGGACGCGCCAGCACCGGTTCATTGCTTAAATAGCGCTGAATGTCCATGGCCAGCCCGTTGGCCGTCGCGTAACGCCGCCGCCGGTCCTTCTCCAGCGCCTTCATCACGATCCAGTCCAAATCCCCGCGCAATTGCGAGACCAATCTCGGCGCTTCCATGCGCCGATGCTGCGCGGTCAGCGTCAGCTCCGTCTGGTGCAGGGTGTTCAGCTTCGCCGAGGGGCGTGGCGGCTCCGTCTCCCGCAGGGTGCGCCGCATCTCGTCCAGCCCTGATTCCAACAATGCGCTCGGCGCGAACGGCGTCCGGTCCGTCAGCAGTTCATACAGCAGGACCCCCAGGCTGTAAAGGTCGCTGCGCGTGTCAATGTCCAGACCGCTCATTTCCGCCTGTTCCGGACTCATGTAGGCCGGCGTGCCGATGAATTGGGAAAAGGAAGTGAACAGGGTTTTGTCGGTGAGCCGCCCTTCAATCGCCTTGGCAATGCCGAAATCAATCACCTTGGGCACCGGCACCCCATCGTGCAGGGTCACCAAAATGTTTGACGGCTTGATGTCGCGGTGGATAATGCCCTTTTGATGGGCGTGCTGCAGGGCGTGGCAGACTTGCACAAACAGATCCAGACGCTGCCGGGTGTCCAGGTTGTTTTGGTCGCAATACTCCGTGATCTTGAACCCGCGCACCAGTTCCATGACGAAATATGGACGGCCTGTGTCCGTCGCCCCGGCATCCAAAACACGGGCGATGTTGGGATGATCCATCATGGCCAGCGCCTGCCGTTCCGCTTCAAACCGGGCAATCACGCTTTTGGTGTCCATGCCCAGCTTGATGACCTTCAGGGCCACCCGCCGCCGCACGGGCTGCTCCTGCTCCACCATGTAAACCACCCCGCAACCGCCCTCCCCGATCTTCTCCAACAGCTTGTAGCGTCCAATCCACCCGCCCGGCTGCTCCTCGGGCGGGCGGGCGGAATCCGCCGCGACGGAGTTGGAAGTGGCGGCCGGGGAATCCGGCGGCGGCGCCGTCACCGCCCCCGGCGCAGGCAGGCAATTCTTAAAAAATCTCTCGGCCTTTTCATGGATGGCGATCAGCTTTTCCACCCGGGTCCGCAGCCGGCCATCCTGACCGCAGGCCTGGTCAAGATAGGCCTGCCGCTCCCCGCCATCCGCCAGCTCCAGCGCGGTGGCGAAAATGGCTTCTTCCTGTTTATTGGTGGCACCCATGTTTCCCAATCATACAATCATGCGCCAATTCTGTGGAAAACCGGAAATGAATTCGGCCCCCTCACGACTGTTCAACAATATCCTGAAACAGCCACGCCTTGGCAAAGGTCCACTGCCGCCGGATCGTGCGTTCCGTCACCCCCATGATTTCAGCCGCCTCCTCATTGGTTAAACCGCCAAAAAATTTAAGCATCACGACCCGGGCGATTTCCGGATTCTCCTGCGTCAACCGTTCCAGGGCCTCATCCACCAGCAGCACCTTGTCGTCCGGCAGGATTTCGGCAATCTCCAGTTCCGCGATATCCAAAACGGACCGGCCGCCTCCGCGTTTGAGCCGGGATTTCCGCCGGGCGCGTTCAATGAGAATGCGCCGCATGGCCTCGGCGGCCGCGCCGAAAAAATGCGCGCGGTTCTGCCAGGTCCGTTTGCCATTGTCAATCAGCCGCAGCCAGGCTTCATGCACCAGCGCCGTGGGTTGCAGGGTGTGGCCGGACGCTTCCTGAACCATCCGGGCGGCCGCCAGCCGGCGCAATTCACCATAAACCAACGGCAGCAATTCCTCGGCGGAATGGCTGTCGCCCTGCGACATGGCTTCCAATACCAGGGTGATTTCACTCATGGGGCTCCCAGAATATACGCCACCCACCGGTCAGGGGCGATATTTTCCTGAATGGGACGGTGGAAATTTGGAGTTTACGGCATCGCCACCTGTTCGGCGAACGCCACCGCCTTGCGGCACAACGGCTGCCAGTCCAGTTCCGCCTGCACGCGCGCCGCCGAAGCCCGGGCCTGTGCGTCATCAATGGTTTCGTCCAACCGGCTCAGGAGGGCCCGGCCAAAATCTTCACCGTCAAAGGTCGCAAACCGCACCATGGGGTCGCGGCCAAAATAACCCTGAATGCTTTTAAGCGGGGTGCAGACGGCCGGCAGCCCCACCGCCACATACTCCACCACTTTCGCCACAAACGCACAATGCGTTCCCGCCGATTCCTCGTAGGGAATCATTCCCACCCGCGCATCGGCGAGCTGTTCCGCCACTTGCGCATAGGGCACAAAACCGGGGGCTTCAAAGGTGAATCCGGGGATTTCATGTTGCGCCCGGGCCAGGAATTTCTCCAGCACCGCCGTTTTTTGCCCCACAAACCGGAAGACCGTTCCCGGACGCTCCCGCGTCACCAGACGGATCGCCCCGAACGCCGTGGGGCCCAGATGATGAACATCCAGCGACCCGTGCATCACGATCACCGCCGGACCGCTCCCGCCCGGTCGCCGCGTTCGAAAGGGGAAATGTTCCGCGGCATACCCGTAATAAACCGGCCGGATCTTTTGCCGGTCAAACCCGCGCTCCACGAACAAGTCCGCGAGCCGGTCGGAAATCGCCAGCACCCCGTCCACCGCGTACCGCACCGGCAGGCCGGCCTCATACCGCACCAGTGCCCGGACCACCGGACGCGGCATCACATAACCTGGCCACGTCTCCATGAACCCCGTCAGCAGGTCGGGAAAATTCATCAGCACCGGCAATCCGAGCCGGCGTTTCAATTTGCCCGCCGCCACCGCCGAAATGGCGTGCTGCGAAAACACGAGGTCAAATTTCACCTGGCGGGCGGCCTGCGCCACCATCCGCTCCAGAAAAAAAGGATAGGCCAGATACTTGAAATTACGGAATTTTGCGTAACGCCCCATCCGCCAGGCGGTGAACAAATGCAGCCGGACGCCGAACTGTTTCGCGATAGCGTCAGGATCGGCGATCTGCGGGCAAAAGACATGCACCTCATGGCCGCGCCGGACCATTTCCTCCACCAAATAGACGGCCTCCGCCGAACCACCGCCCGAAGGCGGATAAAACGGTTCATGCGTCAGAAACGCGATCACGAGCTTGGACGATGACATCGGCACCCGCTGACGCTATGCAATCGGGACGGGGGGGTTCAATCAGAATCGTCACCTTCGATATTGAGAAGCCTGCCGGAAAGGTCGGATTAGGTCGGATTAGGTCGGATTAGGTCGGATTAGGTCGGATTAGGTC
>CAZUBG010000036.1:0-32815 GCA_964618545.1 uncultured Bifidobacteriaceae bacterium
CACAAACAAATAATACCAGCCGTCATGCTGGTACAAACAGGAACCCTCCTCCGTGTTGCTGAAAAAAACCGGGCCGTTGTTGGAGACCCGGTAGATCGGGGAAGTGGAAGAAAACCGTTTGCCGGTGGCCGGATTCAGTTGCATGATCAGAATGCCGTCGGAATACGAGCCGAACGACATCCAGATCGTCCCGTTCGTGTCCTGCATAATGCTCGGGTCAATGCAGTTGTACGCCGTCAAATCCGTGTTCGTCGTCGTCTCATTGTCCGGGTTGGATTGGATGACCTTGCCCTGGTCCGTCCACACCGGCGAAATCAGCGAGGGCGACGTCACCAGCCCGATGGCCGAATTGATCGTGCCCCACTCCGAGCACACATAATAGAGGTTGTACTGGCCGTTGAAGCAGGCCACATCCGGCGCCCAAAAATAGCCCGTGAAGCCGCTGATGTTGTTGGTCGTCCACGCCGGGATGTTGGTCGTGAAAACCGGACTGGCGCCGCTCCAATTGCGCCGGTCCGTGCTGGTCAGGGCGGTGATCCCCTGACCGTCGGCATAAATGAAATAGCTCGCGCCGTCCTTGATCAGGGTGGACGGATCATGGGCGAAATCATCCCCATACAAGGGAAAGGGCCCCACCGCCTGGCCCGCGCAGAGCGCCGCCATCCGCACTGTCAAACACCAAAACAGGCAGCGGGACCACCAGCGCCGGGCGCACATTTGAAATCGGCTCATGAATAAAATACAGGTCAGGCAGTCCACCGCCTCTGGCAATGAATGCTCCCGCCGGAAGTCACCCCTCGCACGGTTTTAAACGGCCCCGGCAAAGGACGCTCACCGGCTGCGCGGGACACTCAAAAGGATGCGCGATTTCACCCGGCCGCCGCAAGTAAAACCCGTCTGCCACGGCGGTTGCGTTATTTCCCGAAGGGGTGGCGGGGGACGGGCGAAGGCCGTTTTTCGAGTGCGGGGACAAGCCCGGCACCTGACAGACATTTCATGGATTTAACAGGTAGTCGGCTTGGCAATCCCAATGGGATTGTGGCCCAAAGCCCAGGGTTGGCGCACCGCGCCTGCGCTGGGAAGGGGGTTGATGGCATCATCAACCCCAAAGGGGTTGTGGCCCGGACGCGACCCGCCACCTAATTGGCCGCAACCCCGTTGGGGTTGTCGTCCAAGGGGGCCGGCCACCCAGGGTAGCGCCGCAGGCGCAACCCTGGGCTTTGAGACGGAATCCCGTCGGGATTCGGGAGGGAAATGCCCCGGTTGGCATTTGATTGATTGGTTTGAGGCCGGTGCCGATAAAGTGCAGTACGAGTCGCCGCGCTTGCGGGCAATCGTCCGACCACCCCGGTCATCCATCTCGCCAACCATCGGTCGAACCATTCCCCTTCTCCTCGGGGAGAAGGCCGGGGTGAGGGCGGGCCTGGATTTTTCCGCAGGAACTAAATTGCAGTGAACCGCCTCTTATTGAATCAAAAACGATACGGTCACGCTGGCCGAAATGCTGATTTGTCCCGCCGCAAAAGACGGGCCGTTTTCCCCGGCCACGGCCCCATTATTTTCGGCGACATTTTGAGCGGCATTAAAGCCCCCAAAACCACCGCCGCCATAGACCCCGCGTTCCCCCGGCCAACGGGTCCAACCGCCCGAATCGTTGACCGTGATGTTGCTGGGTTTGCCCACTTTTACGCCCAGTTCCGCCGCCATCGCCTCGGCCTTCTCTTTGGCGGCGCGAATGGCCATCGCCCGCGCCTGGTCCTTGTACTTGCGCAATTCGGTGGTGCGAAAATCTATTCCCTGGACATTGTTCACCCCGTTGGTGATCAGGCCCGCCAGGAGCCCGTCAAAATTTCCGACCGCAGTCAGCCGGATGCCCAGCCCCTTGCTCACCCGGTAAAACTCCGGTTTCGTTTGGGTCACAACCGGAATGCTCGGAACCGGGCGGTTGGGGTCGTACACCGGCTCAATGGAGAGGAAATCCGTCTGCACGTCCTTGTCCTTCACGCCGCTGCGTTTGAGAAAATCCAGCACCCGGGCGGTGCGTTCGTCATTTTGCCGCCGGGCGGTGTCCAGGTTTTCATCGCGGGTTTCCACGCTGACACTGACATCCACTTCATCCGGCGCCACCTTGATTTCGGCGGAGCCAGACACGTTGATTTGTGCTTGGGCGGTGATGGCGAGCAGCGGCAGCATCACCCATCCAATCAGGAGCGGCATTCTTGATTTCATGGTGACGCATTAAACACCCCGCCCGGCGGGAAGTTTCGGCGCGCGACCGTCAAAAAACGTCGGCGGTGGCGTTCGTGTATGAGCATTTGCTGCCGGGGTTGGCCGTCCTGGGCCTCGTGATCGCGGGTTTTGAGATCTTTCACGAAAATATTCCGGCGGTTTATTATGTCAACGTGCCCGTGCCGGCCACGTTGATGATGCGGGCCAGTTGGAACGCCTGGCGGCTCCTGATCATGGAAGGCAAATGACCCCGCCTCCGAATCCCTTTCCGTCGCCGGTCGGCCCCAAAAAATATTTTTCAATGTGGGACTATACATGTCTGACCACCTGTGCCATCTTCGTAGTGTCTCATGGGAGGGCCCATGAACGGAAAGGCTTGCGGCTCCTGCCGAAAGCCGCGGACGGCGTGATGCCCTCCGTGTTCTTTGACACATTCACCGCCCGGCGGCGGTGTCCGGCTTGACCGGGGTGGGGCCCGTCCCCACATCGTCGCCCTGCCGTCCTGCCGGATCCGCATTCAGCCCAGGCATTTCCAGCAGTTTATTTTTTAGGCGGTGCCGTTGGCTTGCAAAACCATTGCAAACACATTGCGCCGCCCCCCTTTAACCGGCGTCTGGCAAGTCCGGTAAGACTCGCTGGACAAATTAGGATGGTTTTCCGATTTGTAGGCCGGGTCCCCTGACCCGGCGTCGGGGGAGGGGCGCTCACTTGGAGTTTGGGATTTGAAGTTTCCTTGATCTTCGGATTTTGAAATGTGGGATTTCCTCCACTGGGTTGATCAGCGGCTTCAGAAAAACCGGGGGCCAAAACACAAAAGAACGCAGAAGAACGCAAGAGACGGGATAATTTTTCCGAAAAATTCCCCATGCCCCGGTCGTCATTTCCCGAAACGCCCCCCGGCTGCCCGGTTCGGTGCCTGTCGGTTGAACCTCGAAAGTGGCTGAATTTTGATTTTTGAAGTTTGAAATTTCCCCCGAGTCCTTCGTCCTTCCTCAAATAAGATTGGCATTTGGCCGCCGCCTCTGCTATAAAGCCTCCCCGCTTTATATTGGGGCGGATGTTAATTTTAACTAAAAATCATTATGTCACAGCATCGCAGCCTGCGCGCCACGGCCACCTTGGGCGGCAAACGCAACGTTCTCAAGCGTTTTGAACGCACGGAACTCCTCAAAAAACGCGGCCAGCGCAAGGACGGCGACCGGATCACCGGCCTCCGCAAAACCAAACCCGAGGCGTAAGTCATCGTCGGCTTGCCCGCTGCGAAGGCCGGTGGAAATCCCCTTCGCCACCGGCAATCCGGCCGCCGACATTCCCGTGGTTCGACTCCAAAAATTTCTGGCCGATGCGGGCGTGGCTTCCCGCCGCGTCGGCGAACAGTACATTTTGGACGGGCGCGTGGCCGTCAACGGCCATCAAATCCGCCTGCTCGGCAGCAAGGTGGACCCTGACCATGACCGGGTGACCGTGGATGGGAAGCCCGTCAAGGAGCGCCGCAAAATCTACGTCGCCCTCCACAAACCGCCCGGTTGCATCTGTTCCCACGATGACGAACTCGGCCGTCCCACCGTTTATGCGCTGTTGCCCAAGGAATGGCAAACGGTCAATACCGTGGGCCGGTTGGATTTCAACACGGAAGGATTGATTTTCCTGACGAATGATGGACAATTCGCCTTGCGCCTGACTCATCCGCGTTACGGCATCCGCAAAAAGTATGTTGTGACCGTGGAGGGTCCGGTGACGCATGAGACGCTGGCGTCGTTTACGCGCGGGGTGTTTCAAGGCGGCGAAAAACTGAAGGCGGAGAAAGCCCGCCTCATGGGCAGCAGCCGGTCCAAGAGCATTGTCGAGCTGGAATTGAGCGAGGGTAAAAATCGCGAGGTCCGGCGCCTCTTTGAATCGCAAAACCTGGTGGTCCGGCGGTTGCAGCGGATGCAAATCGGAAAAATCAAGCTGGGCGAATTGAAACCCGGCAAATGGCGGGCATTGACAGCGACTGAGATAAAAACTTTACTTGCGGAATCATGAATAAGAATTGTTGGTTATTGATCGGCCTGATGGTTGCCACCAGCGCGGTGGCTCAGGGCAATACAAACACCCCGGCCCCGGTCATCCCGGCGCCCACGGGACTCACTGTGGCGTCCGTTGTCCCCGCGCCTCCCGCCGCCGGCGCCACCAACGCTCCGGTTAAAAAGAAGAAAGCCGCCGTCAAACACAAGAAGGCCGTCGTGGCCGAAGCCCCCAAAAAGGCCGCCCTCACTGAGCCCACCGTCACCCTCGTGCCCGGCCCCGCCGAAGTCGCCGCGGACAACGTCAATGTGCGCGGCCAGGCGGGTCTGAAGGGCGAGTTCATCACCCATCTCGACAAGGGCGACGCCGTCGTGGTCCTCAGCCAGATCAACCTCGACAAGCACCAGGTGGACGAACCCGCGCAATGGGCCAAGATCGCCTTCCCCACCAACGCCCACGTCTGGGTCAACTCCACTTTCATTGACGCCACCAATAAAACCGTTCTGCCCAAAAAATTAAACCTGCGCGCCGGACCCGGTGAAAACTACAGCGTCCTGGGCGTTGTCGAACGCGGCACCCCGTTGAACACGCTCACCGTGCGCGGGGCCTGGACGCAGATTGAGCCGCCCGCCTCCGCCTATGCGTTCATCGCCGCCATGTATTTGAAACAGGAAGCCTCCGGCTCCCTCGCGGCCAATCCCCCGGCCTCCACCGAAACCCAGCCGGCCCCCGCGCCCGTGCCGGTGCCGGTGCCCGAAGCCCAGCCCGTGCCGCCCCCGTCGGCCACCCCGGTCCCTGAAGCCCAGGCCATTGTGACCGAACCCACCAATCCGCCGGTCGTCCCCGCGCCCGTGCCGGTCCCGGCTGTTCCCGTGGTTGCCGCTGCTCCCACCAACACCCCGGCCTTGACCGAAACCAATCCGGTCGCCGCGCTTAATGCCGACACCAATGCCGCCGCCGTGGACGAGACCAACCTGCCGCCCCGCATCGTCACCCACGAGGGCGTTGTCCGGCATGTCGTCAGCATCATTGAACCGACGGAATATGAAATCTATGATCCCAAGACGGATTTCAACGTTGACTATCTTTACACCACCACGACCAACCTCGATTTCAGCCTGTACAAGGGCCTGCGCATCGTGGTCACCGGCGAGGAGAAGCTTTCGCAACGCTGGCATCACACCCCGGTGCTGACCGTCACGCGCATCCAAGTGGTCAAGTAATGACGGGGGACAATCTCATTGACGGTCGTGCCATCGCGGCCCAAATCCAGCGGGAACTGCTGGGTCGCGTGGCCGGACTGAAACAGCGGGGAGTAATTCCCGGGCTGGCGTTTGTGCGCGTGGGCGAGGACCCCGCCTCCAAGGTTTATGTTGGCCGCAAGGAAAAATGCAGCCACGAACTGGGCATGGTTTCCGAAACCCACGTCCTGCCCGAAGGCACGACGCAGGCCGAACTCCTCGCCCTGCTGGCCAAACTCAACGCCGCGCCGCACCTGCACGGCATTCTGGTGCAGGCCCCCCTGCCCAGACACATTCGCGAATCCGTCGTTTTTTCCACCGTCCTGCCCGCCAAGGACGTGGACGGTTTTCATCCCGTGAACGTCGGCAAACTGATGCTCGGCGATCCCTCCGGCTTCCGTCCCTGCACCCCGGCGGGCATCATGGAATTGCTGGCGCGTTCCAACATTGTCACCCGCGGGGCGGAAGTCGTGGTCCTCGGGCGCGGCAACATCGTGGGCAAACCCATGATGGCCATGCTTTGTCAGAAGGGACCGGGAGCCAACGCCACCGTCACCCTTTGCCATTCCGCCACCCGCGACGTGGCCGCCCACTGTCGCCGGGCCGATATTTTGATTGCCGCCATGGGCGTGCCGGAATTCGTCAAAGCCGGCATGGTCAAGCCCGGGGCCGTGGTCATAGATGTCGGCGTCAACCGCGTGGCCGATCCTGCGGCCAAATCCGGCACCCGCCTGGTGGGGGATGTGGATTTTGCCGCCGTGCAACCCCTGGCCGGCAGGATCACCCCAAATCCCGGCGGCGTCGGCCCCATGACCATTGCGATGTTGATGCAGAACACCGTTCGCGCCGCTGAAATGGCGGGCGGTTGAAATTCCAAGCCATCCCGATCTCACTCACTCTCCAACCCCAAACACCAACCGGTTCCTGATTTTCCCATAAAATTATGCAAGCCACCCGAATTCTCCCTGATCTCCAATGCTCGCTCCTGTGTGAAGAAGTCCGCCAGGAAGCCAATGGCAACCTCTTCCTCATTGGAGTCATCAACTTCATCCGCGTCCCCCAGTTGCCCATCACCGCCGGGCGCGTCTGCATCTTTAACCGTTGGACCGCCGGCGTGGGTCAGTTCACCGAATCCGTCCGCCTCATCGCGCCGGATCAAACCACCGTTGTGAGCCGGGGGGAAACCAAGTTTGAGTTGCGTGACCCCGCGCTCTCCGCCACCGGGGTGATGGTGTTCGGCCAGGTCGAATTCAAAACCGCCGGAACCTACTTCGTCGAAGTGCTCGTTGACGAAGTCATGAAGATTCGCTACCCCCTCCCGCTGGTGGTCACCCCGCCGCCCGGACAGAATCCGCCGGCCCAGAACCCGTCTGCTCCCGGCACCGCCAAAGCCTCCTGAAGGCGGCCCTCCCCGGCACCACTGTAGGAACGAACCGTTTGGAAATTGTTTTTCTGAATGGGTTTCGCCTGGCTCCGTCGCAGCTTGACAAGGCCGGGTTGACCTGGTCGTGGTGGGCGCGGATCGCGTTGCCGCCGATGGTTCCACCACCAACAAGATCGGCACTTACGGTTTGGGGGTCGCAGCGCGTCATCATCATGTCCCGTTTTGAGTTGCCGGGCCAGTCTCCACCTTCGATTTGCAAGCATCAAAGGGTCGGGACATTCCCATTGAACCGCGCGACGGGGAGGATATCCGCCGGGGGGAAAAGGTATTTTCTGCTCACCGCTTTTCCTGTTGGGCGAGCCTCACCCCGGCGGCCACGCCAGAGGACGACCACCCAAAATATGACAATGCAGGTGCGGGACAGTCTCGCCGCCATCGCGGCCATTGTTGATCACCAACCGGTAGCCGGAGTTGGCCAAACCCAGTTTTTGCGCCACTCCGGCCGCCTTCAGGAGCAGGCTGCCGAGCAGTGACTGTTCTTCTGCACCGGCCTCGGCGATGCGCGGAATCACTTTTTTGGGGACAATCAACACATGCGTCGGGGCCTGGGGATTGATGTCACGGAACGCCAGCACCTCGTCATCTTCATAAACGATGGCCGCCGGAATTTCCCGCGCGATGATTTTTTCAAACAGCGTTTTGCTCATGAACTGGTTTTTTGCCACGCAATCTCACTTCACCACCAGCGCACATTGGGCTTGTTCACGGTCGGCGGAGAGACAATCACGCAGGTAGCTGACGATTTGCTCCTGCAACCGCTCACACCGGTCGCTCCAGCGCCTCGCCCCCGCCAGTTGCTTGACACAGCCCCGCAAACCCCGGAAGCACAGCAGCTTGGGTGACTGGCGCAACTGGCTGCGGAGTTCGGCGCGCAGGGCCGTGAAGAAGAAAAGTTCCAGACTCCCGGCGGATTGGCAGGCGATGACCCGCAGATCGGATTCCATGGTTTCGCGGTCCGCCGACGTCAGCGTGTCGTCATCCAGAGTGAAGCCGAGCCGGCGCAACACCTTTTCCAAGGCAATCGAGAACTCGCCCACCGTGACGGATTCCCGCATCAACTCTTTTTTAAAGTAGTGGAAGACGGATGCGGCCGCATGCTGCAGCACCTCAGGATCCAGCAACCGTCGCTGCCCACCTGCGATTTCAACGGAAATCATTTCCGCTGAACACGGCACACTTTCGCCGGAAGCAAGCTGGAACAATAAGCAGTCGTTTAATAAGGCAATCATTGTTTGGCCTCTAGTTTTTTGACCTCATGCACGAAGTCGGTGGCTTCTTGGAACCGACGGTAAACACTGGCAAAGCGCACGTACGCAACATCATCAATCATCCGCAACCCTTCCATCACCATGGTGCCGATAAAATCCCCCGGCACCTCATTTTCAAATTTCCCGGAAACCGTTGCCACAATATGGTCGACCAAATCTTCCATGACCTTGGGGGAAACCGGACGCTTTTGACACGCTTTCCTGATGCCGGACAATAATTTATCCCGCGAAAACTCCTCGTGCCGGCCATCCCGCTTGAGCACCATCAAACCATCGCGCTCAATTTCCTCGTAGGTGGTAAACCGTTGCTGGCAGGCCATGCATTCGCGACGGCGACGAATGGTCGCGCCTTCCCGGGAGGCGCGTGAATCCACCACTTTATCTTCCTGACAGCCGCAATTAGGACATCGCATACAACCACTCGTAATTGTGGTTGCCCTTATCTAACACACAAAGTTTTGGGGTGTCAAGAGGACATCGGCTTGATTTTCGGGAAATAATGCCAAAAACCAGCAAAACGGGGCGAGCCCAATAAAATTCCGAACCAAAACTTGACGCTGGAGCCTTCATTTTATAATCTGCTTGTCCCCCATAGCGGGGGTGTAGCTCAATTGGTTAGAGCGCTGCCCTGTCACGGCAGAGGTTACGGGTTCGAGCCCCGCCACTCCCGCCATTTTTTAGAGGCTTTTTCGATAGAGAGAGTCACGGCTTCCCAACGGATTCCAAATTGAAGATTGCGTGTTTCCCCGCTGGCGTGATAATTAAGGAGGTTGAGTTGATGATTTAATGAACGATTGGAATATTCAGTCCCGCGCTCACGCCTGCGAGGCGTGCGGCCATCCGTTTGCCGACAAGCAAACCTATTACACCCGGTTGTTTGACGAGCCCCCGTTATTGCGCCGCTCCGACATCTGTGAGCCGTGCGCCAAAAAAGCGAAGGACCAGCGCGGTCAGACCGGGTACATCTCCCACTGGCAGGGGGTTTACGAAGCCCCGCCCGCCCAAGCGGCGGACCCCATCCAGAAGGACACCGCCGAGACTCTCCTGCGCAAACTGGTCGAACAAAACGACCCGCGTTACGCGCCCGCCGCCTACATCCTCGCCGTCATGCTCGAGCGCAAACGACTCCTCAAGGTGAAGGAACAATTCACACGCGGCGGCCAGCGTGTCTTCATTTATGAACATCCCAAGTCCGGCGATATTTTCACCATTGCCGACCCGGATTTGCACCTGGATCAACTCCAGGAAGTCCAACAGGATGTTGCCCGGCTTTTGGAACACGGACTGAATCAAACCGCCGCTGACTCCCCGCCGATACCGGCACCGGAAAAGCTCCCGGAACCCCCGACTCAAACCCTGGCGGATTCCGATGATCAAAACCACTCTCCGGACAGTGCGTCGGCAACCCCGGAACCCCTGGTCGAAACCCCAGCCACCGCCCCGGTGGAAACGCCCGTGACGACCGCTTAGCCGTGCCCAATCTCCTTCAACTTCAAAACCGGCTGGGCTGCCAGTTCCGCGACGAGCAACTGTTGCTGCTGGCGCTGACCCATCCCTCCATCGCACATGAAAATGGTGAACCCACCCCACACAACCAGCGCCTGGAATTTCTGGGCGACGCTGTTCTGCAATTGATTTTGACAGAAAAACTGTTTGCGCTGTTTCCGGCCTTCGACGAAGGGCAGCTCTCCAAGAGCCGGGCGAAGCTGGTGAATGGCGAGGCGCTGGCCGAATTTGGGCGCGCCTTGGAACTCGGACAGTATTTGGTTTTGAGCCGGGGGGAGGATCTGAACGGCGGCCGCGACCGGTCCTCGACGCTGGCGGATGCCTTTGAAGCCGTGGTGGGGGCCATTTTTCTGGATGCCGGCCTGACGGCGGCCCGCGACTTCATCCTGCGCGAATTTGACCCCGCCATCAGCGAGTTGGACGCGCTGCCGGAAATTGAAAATCCCAAGGGCGAATTGCAGGAGCTGCTCCAAGCCCGCTCGTCGACCGCGCCGGAATATGTCATTGTCTCCGCCACCGGTCCGGACCATGACCGGCTGTTTGAATGCACCGTGCATCATGGGGGCATTGAACTGGCCCGCGGCTCCGGCCGCAGCAAAAAAGCCGCCGAGAGCGATGCGGCTCTGGCGGCTCTGCAAAAACTGCGGGAAGCTCCCGCCGCTTGAGGCGGGATGGTCTATTCGGCGGGTTCGTCCCCGGCCGTCACGAAACAACCCATTTCGTAAAGCACCCCCACATAAAACTTCGCGGCGTGGGTCAGGGTGCATTTTCCGAGCCATTGTTCCAACCGCTCCGGAGTGAGCTGATCGTTCCGCTTCTGGCACTCGGTCAAAATGTTATCCAAGGTCTGCCCCAGCCTCGGCCCGGCCCCGCGGCGGATTTTTTCCGTGGCTTCATTGGCGATCTGCCGCACCCGCTCGCGAGTCATGTCATATTCCAGGCCGATGTCATGCAGCGTCCGCGGTCCGCCGGAACCACCGAACAAACGCGCCTTGTAAATTTTCCGATCCCGCGCCGAAAGCAGGTCAAAACCCATGTCGATCGCCGCCGCCATTTCCCGGATGTTGGAAAGCAGATCTTTTTTCTTGGGGGCCGCAAATTCGCCCGTTCCGGCACGGCGGATGATCTCCTTCAATTTGGAAATCGTGCCCGGCCCGCAATTCTTTTGAGCCCGCAACTCCCGGGCATCCACTTTGTCCAAATCGCCCAGCGTCTGATAACCGCACTTTCGCAACACGCCACTCAGGCGGGTGGGCAGCGGCAAATCCTCCAGATTCAAGTCGCGCGCCTGGGCCGGCACGGCCAGCAGGGAGTTGTTGTCCGGTTCCGGCGGCAGGTGGATTTCACCACTGTCAATCTGCAACCGCTTCACCAAATTTTGCAATTCCGCCATGGTCCTTTTTCCACAGCTTCGCCATTTCAACAGGTCGGCATAGCGCCGCCCGTGCAATTCGCCGATCACGCGGATGTTGGGCTCCAGCACATGCCGCAGCCGGGTGGAGAGTTTGAACGACAGAATCGGACGGTCGCGAACCACTGCGGGAATGAAGATTCCACCGGCTTTGCCATCACGAACAACTTTTAAAGATTCACTGCTTACATTAGCCATGTTATTATGAGGTATCCTAAGCGATTCAGAGAATTAGGCAATTGCAAAACAGCACGCTTTAAAATAACACCCCACCCCCATCCGATCGTTGAAACTCCCGGGCGACGGGAAACCGCTCATCGCCGCAGCAGACGGAGGGCGTTGCCCATGATGATCAGATCGGAAAAGCCCATCGCGGCGGCGCAGACCACCGGACTCGCAAAGCCGGTCGCGGCCAGCGGCACGCCCAGCGCGTTGTAGAAGAACGCCCAGAACAGGTTTTGCCTAATGATCCGCAACGTCGCCCGGGCCAGCCCCAGCGCCTCCGGCACGGCTTCCATTTCTGATTTCAGCAGGATGATGTCGGCCGCCTCCCGGGCCACATCACTCGCGCGGCTCACAGCAATCCCCAGATCCGCCTGCGTCAGCGCCGGGGCGTCATTAATACCGTCGCCCACGAACGCCACCCGTTCGCCTTCGACCTGCAGGCGCTTCACCAACTCCGCCTTCTGTTCCGGGCGCACGCCGGCGAAGACATGGCCGGCGGGAATGCCGGTTTGTCCGGCAATGCTGGCGGCGGTCAGCGGATTATCGCCCGTGACCAAATACGTTTTCAACCCCTGACGCTGAAGTTGGGCGACGACGCCGGCCGCCCCGGCTTTCAGGGTGTCCTGAATGGCGAACAGGCCGCGCAATTGTCCATCCCCGGCCAGGCCGACCAACGTTGCTCCCTGGGCGGACCATTCGGTCAGGAAGGATTCGCCCGCCGACAGGTTGACGCCGCACTCGCGCAGCCACTGCACTGATCCGAGCCGGACCGTGGCCGCACCCTCCGGACCCTGCTTCCAAACGGCCTGCACGCCGGAACCGCGAATTTCCCGCCATTCGGCCAATTCCGAACCGGGGAGTGTGCTTTCCGCCCCCCGGGCAATGGCCTGACTGATGGGATGCGTTGAATTGCGGGCCAGCGCAGCGGCCAGGTTGACCAAGGGCTTCGTTTCCGAGGAACTGGGAAACGCGGCGAACTTCGCCACCGAAGGTTTGCCCTGTGTCAGCGTCCCGGTTTTGTCAAAGATCACGGCCGTCACCTGGCCGGCTTTTTCCAGGGCGATTCCGTCGCGGATCAAAATTCCGCGCCGCGCCGCGGCATTGGCGGCAGCCATGATCGCCGCAGGGGTGGCCAGCCCCATGGCGCAGGGACAGGCCACGATCAACACCGCCGCCGCCACAATAAACGCCGCCGCCGCAGACGTGCCCGGCAGATGCACATGCCAGAGGAAGGGCGCGAGAAGGCTGTGGAAATGCCGGGCGGAGTCAAAGTCCAGCCCCCACCAGCACGCGGCTCCGATGGCCACCAGCACCACCACCGGAACGAAGACATTGCTCACCTGATCCCCCAGGCGCTGAATCTGCGCCCGGCTGGATTGGGCGCGCTGCACGGCGGCGATCACCCGGGCCAGGGCCGTGCCTTCGCCGGTGGCGGTCACGCGCGACACCAGCCGGCCGTTCAAATTCACCGTGCCGGCATAGAGTTCTGCGCCCGGCTTTTTATCCACCGGCACGGATTCGCCCGTGAGCATGGCTTCATCCACGGAGGATTCCCCGGTGGTCACCACGCCATCCGTCGGCACTTGGTCGCCGGGTTTGAGGACGATCAAATCGCCGGCCTGCAGCTCCGAAACCGGGGTTTCCACCTCGGTGGCCGGGGCGGCGTCGGCCGGTTTGAAACTGAGCAGGTCGCGCGGAGAAAACTTCTGGGGCACGCCGGCCGGCCGGGGGGTTGACAGGCGGCGGGCGGTGGCCGGGGCCAGGGTGAGCAGGGTTTTCAACGCCCCGGAAGCGCGTTCGCCCACGCGCGCCTCAAACCAATGGCCCAGACTGATGAGGGAAATGATGGCGGCCGCTTCCATAAAGAACAAATGCCCGGTGGCATCCCCGGAAAACAGCACCCAACAACTGAAACCGAAGGCCGTGGTGGACCCCAGCGAGACCAGCGTGTCCATGTTGGAACCGCGCACCTTGAGTTGCCGCCAGGCACCGCGATAAAACGCCGCGCCGCACCAGACCTGCACGACTCCGGCCAGACCGAAGGACAGCCAGCGAAACCAGGGGGCGCCCATGAGCTGAAAAAACCATTCCCCCAGCATGAGCAGGGCGGTCACACCCACACCGAGCCACAGGTTGAACTGCCAGCGCCCGACTGCGGATTCGGCCGGGCCAACCCCGGTGGCCGGGATTTCGCGGGCGGTATAACCGGCCCGGGTGATGGCCGCGACGACTGCGGCCACATTCACCGCCGAGGCTGAGTTCCAGCGGATGGCGGCGTTTTTGGCGGTCAAGGAGACGGTGGCGCTGCGCACGCCCGGGACGCTCTGGCTGGCCTCGGTGACGTGCCGGGCGCAGTTGTTGCAGGTCATGCCATCAACCCGCAAGCGGGTCAGCGGTGCAACCACGGGCAGGGCGGGCGTAGTTTCCATGTTTACCACGGGTTTAGCTTAATGGGGAACCGGGCGTTTGTCGAACCGCTGGCGTCGTCCGGGCGACGGATTCCGAACGGGGGGGAGGCCGGACCAGGCAACGTCCGGCAAAGGAATAGAAAACCGGGCCTTCCCATTACCAGGAAACGTCCGACCGGCAAAAGTTTGCAAAATCCCGTCAGTAAGGAAGGATAAATTAATCGTGTTTTTGCGTGTCTTTCCGTGTTTTAGCGTGTTGCCGGTCTGACCGGGACCGCCGGGGAACGCCGATAAACGCGGAGGCAGCCGAAAAGGAACTCCGACGGCCGCCCCGGCCAGCGCCGCACCGCCCACCCTCAAAGATATCATCATCTTCATACCTGCAAGGATAGCACGGGGTGGGTGGGACATCCGCAGGGTATCCCTCAAAATAGTTTAAAAAATATCAAATGGGTTAACTCGTTGGCAGCCAACGGGTTGGGAAGAAAACCGGCCCGGACGGGTGAAAATAATTGCCGGGATGACGCCAAGGGCGTGCCGCCCAACGCCGACCGGGCGCGAATGCGGGTGGAGGGGTTCGCCCCCCCAAAATCCCGTATTTCCCGGTTTCCGCCAACCCGGCGGGTTGCAGACCGCCGCCGGAGGTTGCCCTCTCAAACGCGAGACAAGGCGTTTTCACTGACGAACAGGTTGCGCGAACGAAAGGCCGCCGGGCTTTCCAACAGCAGCACGGTGCGCGGGGCCGCCAGTGGCGAGGCAAACCACGGACGATGCAGCTTGCGTGCAGTGCCAGCCACCCAATCGGGAGCCGGGAATCCGTGCGTATAAGACAGATGTTCGGCGGTCGCCGCCAAATAGGCATCCTGCACGCCGCCCAGTCCGCCGGTGGCGGGGGCCAGCAGAACCGGCGGGGCAGACAAGGCATCCGCCGTGGGCGCGGCATAAAAGCGATCCAGGAAGTTGGCCAAACAAAAGTCGAAGGACTCACCCTGGAGGATAAGCTGCGCCACTTCCGCCAGAGTTTGCGGTCTCATGTTTTGCCTTCCTCAAACAAACCTTCAATCAGATACTGCGTTTTCACAGGAATCTGACTGGCCGGGTAGTATTGACCAATCAAATCCAAAACCACTTTCGGTGATTTCAATTGAAGATGGCGGATCAGAAAAATGATGTCCGCCACGTCTGATGGTTCGCCGGAGGTGCCGCCGATGCGGGCGGCCATGCACTTCATGGCCAGCAGATATTCCGGGACGGGCATGGTCAGGCGCAGGTGGGGAAACTGCGGGAGATTGCCCACAGTCGTCTCGTGGCGGGCGGAGACGAAACCTTTAACACCATCGTTGAGCCAGTCAGACGGCAACCGCTGCTCATCCGCGATGCGGCGGGCAATCGCGCGGATAGTTTGGGCTGGTTGGAAGAGCGCGTCCACATATTTGGTTGCCAGCCGTGCAGTGAAGGCCAGCACCATCACGGTGCCGCCAAAAAGACAAATTTCTCCCATGACACCTTGCTTGCCAAGTTCGTCGGACAAGCTGTCCAGTGCCGCGAGGATTGCTTCCCTCGTGAGGCCCGGTTCCGACGCTGGTTCCTGTACGCTCATGGCAGGCGAGATTACCACAAATTAAAATTCATGAAGCCAAAAAAGCACCGGATAAAAAGGGCCTCCGAGCCGCTGGTGTGACTTCCGAAAGGTCCTGATGGGAATGAATTTCAGCCGTCCCTGACGGGACGTTTTATTGGTTGGTTCGAGACGCGGCAATGAATTGCCGGGCTATTGTCGGCCAGCCCGCCGGGCTGGGGAAAGGCGGGGCGAACACACCCGGCGGGCGTGGCGCGGGAAATCCGACCGCGCTTCATCTCGTGGGCGATCTGCCAGGTCACGACCCGTTGGAGTGCGCCCGCTTTGCATTCCGTGAGCCGATTCTCCTGTGCGAGAAAACCGTCAAAGTCCGAGCCGATGCGCCGACCATTCAGGATTCCATGGCAACAAACGCAGGCGGGTCACTGTCAGCGCCCATGATTTTACGGTGTTCGCTCGTGCGTGATTTATTTTTCCAACCGTTTTGGCGGCCTCACGTCCACTCACGACCAAAGCCGGCGGCAAGCCGGCGCTCCGACTGGCTGGCCGCCGGGGGCGGTGCGCGGATGCGCCCCGCGCATTCAGCAAGTTCATCACTTGCCCTTCAACAATTCCCACACGCGGAGGGATTCGGTGACGCCCCAGGCCTGGGCGTCGCAGCCGCGCTGGAGGTGCGGGGCGTCGCCATCCAGGATTTCCGGGAGCTGGCCGAGGCAGCCGTGGTCGAGGATGTTATCCGCGCTGCCCAGATACGCCCGGGCCGCCGCCACGGCCTCGGGGGCAAAATCCCAGGCGCGGACCAGGGCTTCGCAAAAGACGGGGAAGGTCCACGTCCAAGCGGCGCCATTGTGGTAGGCGGGTTTGCGGCGGGTGTCCTCGTCGCCTTCATAGCGGGGCCAATAGGGATGGTCGGGATCGTTCAGCCGGTGGCCATCGTTACCGTAGATGGGAAGGGGCGTGGTCACGGGCAGCGGGGCCAGGGTGCGCAACGCGCCGGGCACGACCAGATATTTTTGAGCGGCGGCCACACAACGTTTGGCCTGGTCCCCGGTCACGAGTCCGAGACTGACGGCCAGCAGGCTGTTGCTGCGCAAAGCGTCGCTGACGGTGGCGTCGCGCGCAATGACGCGGGGTCCGCCGAGCAGGACATCGGCATACCACCCCGGTTTCTCCAGCCAAAAAAGTTTGTCAAAAGACGACGCCGCGCGTCCGGCCAGCGCGCGCCATTTTTCCTGTTCCGACGGGGGGGCGAGCTTTTCCACCTGCCGCAGCAGGCGCAACCACAGGGCCTGGATTTCCACGGGATACCCCTCGCGCGGCGTGCCGGCGGGGTAGTTGGTGTCCATCCAGGTGAAATGGGCGGGACTCCAGATGAGGGCCGAGTCGGGATCGGCATGGATGCCATTGGGAGTGCCCTTGAGATAATGCGTGGCGATGCTCAGGAGCACGTCGGCAACCGTTCGGAGGGTGGTGTCCACGGGGGTCTGGTAGAAATCCGGTTCGGTTTCCGCCAGGGATTCGCAGACGATGCCGAACCACAGCGGGGCGTCGGAGGTGTCGCGGTTGGAAACATCATTGCCGTGGATGGTATTGGGCAGGGTTCCCCGGTCCTCAAAGCGCGCAAACGTCAGGAGCAATTGTTTGACTTCGGCGACCAGACCGGCAGCCAGCAGGCCGCGGGCGCAAATCAAGGAGTCGCGGCCCCAATCCAAAAACCAGGGATAGCCGGCGATGACGGTTTTGCCGGTGCCCCGGCGGACGACATAGGCCTGGGCGGCCCGCTTGAGGCGGTCGCCCCAATCTCGGGCGACCGGTTGATTGCGGACGGTCTGGTCCGGTCCTTTGGCTTCCGCAGCGGGTTCGTTCGATTCAGCGGTGGCCACCAGGATGACGTCGGCCCCCTTGGGCAGCGGCAGTTCAAACCAGCCCGGGCTGTAGGCGTCGCCGCTGGCGGTCTGGCCGCGGGATTGCTCGACGGGATGGGGAATGTTCTCGCACCATTCCGGTTGGGGATGCCAGAGGCCGCTGCTGGCGGAAACCTGCAACCGGCGGTCCGCCGCCGGGGTGAAGACAAATCCGGGTTGCGGTTCCAGCGGTTTGAGGTGGGTGGAGAAATGAAAATCCGCCCCGCCGTTGCGCTTGGTCTCCGAATGAAAATTGCGGTCCTCAATATCAAAACGCACGGTCAGCCGAACGTCCGCACTGACCGGCAGTTGTTTGCCGCAAGCCTTGAGGGCATCGGGGCGGCGGAAGTGCAGGACGGTCGTGTTCCGGCCCGCCAGCATCTCCGCCGACAATTCAATTTCCACGGTCCGGCCGTTGCCCGCCTGGGCGACAAAATGCCAGATCGCGGGAGGGCCGGCCTCGAAAGCAGCCAGATTCTGCAAATGCAGCGGGGACTGAAAGCCATCGGCGGTCACCCAGACCCGGACGCGTTTGACAAACACATGACGGTCCACCGGCACGGTCGGATTCAGATTCGCCGCGAGCAGACAATCATATTTGGAACGGATGTGCCCGAGGTCCACGCACAATCGCGCCATGCCGCCGATGCCGTTGGTGAGCAGCACCAAATCTTCGCCCAGGGTTTTGGGGTCCAGGGTCCGGGGTCCGGCGGCTGGGGCGAGAAAGCGAATGGCCGCCCGGAAAATCTGCGCGCCAGCCGCGTAACGTTCCACCGTCAACCCCCCATCGCCCGGACTATTTCCGGGCGCAAAACAGGCAATGTGCCGGCCGCCGGAGGCGATGGATTGCACCGGTTGCCGGCGGTCCTGATCCTCCAAAGTGGCGCGAAAACAGGCGTCCTCTTCAATCAACAGCCAGTGACCGGGGGGGACGAGGGTGACCCGGTGGATGTCGAGCCGGGTCCAGGTGACGACCGGCGGAAAGAATTGTTTTGCCCCGGCCGCCGACAACAGTTGCGGCAGCGAGGTTTCCGGAGCGGAAGCGGCCAGCCGACTGGCGGCGGCCAGAAGGTTTTCCGGCGAACGCTCCACCTGTGCGGCCAGCCACTGCCAGTCGAGGCGGCCCATCGTTTCCAGCGGCACGACCTGGTGGAGAGCGGTCATGGCCCAGGCCGCCTGGGCGCGCAGGCAACGGTATTTCTCCCCGCCCAGCCCCACGGGCTGCGTGGCGGCGGCCAGACAATAACAGGCGGCGGGGGCCAGGGTGAACAAGACCTGCGCTTTCTCCAGGCGAAACGGGGGAACCGGCTGCCCGAGCAAATCCACGGTGAATTTTTCAATTTCCAGACCCGCCTCCGCCGGGCTGAGGCTGAGCGCCTGCGCCTTGCCGGCATCCGTGTTCACCAGCACCAGCACCTGGTCGGGGCTGGTGGCGGATTTCCGCAGCAAGGCATAGACCGGCGAGCTGACCGGGCTCAAGCGGGTGAGTTTGGCGCCGTCAAAAAAACACGGATGATCCGTGATGAGCCGGTTAAGGCGGGCCAGGTCGGGAACGATGTTGTCCGGGGCGTCCCAATTCAGACCGGTGACGCCGTGAACGCGGATTTTTTCGGCGGCGAGCCATTCCACGCCACAGGTGAAACCGAAACCGCCGCTGGCACTGGTGAGCGCGCACAGGCGGTTGCGCAGGAGCGACCAGGCGCGTCCGCGTTCGGCCAGCCGGCTGTTATCGTGCGTTTCGCTGTAATGGACGTAGAGGCCCACGCGTTCGGACTGGCGGTTGGCGTAATCCAGGTAGTTCGCCACGTCCGGGCCGGAATAATTCTGGAAAAGTTCGGAGTAGGCCCATTGCATGCCGCCCTCGTTGAGCAGGGCTTCGGTGGCGGACCAGGCGCCGCCGAGCCCCTCCAACAAAAAGACGGTGTCGGGATATTCGTCCTGCACGCGGGCAATGATATACTGCCAGGCGGGCACGGGGATTTTGTAGCCGGCGTCGCAGCGGAAACCATCCACGCCGCGGCGACAGCAGACCAGCAGGGCATCGGCGACGAGATCCCACAATTCCACGCTGTGCTGCTCCAATTCGACCAGGTCCTCCCAGACCGTGCCCCAGGCGCCGGGACTGGCAAAGTCGCCGTTGGGCTGCCGCAGAAAAAATTCCGGGTGGTTCTCCTGGAGGAAGGAACCCCAGCCGGTGTGATTGATGACAATGTCAATGAAGACGCGCGCTCCCAGCGAATGGGCGGCGCGGGTCAGTTCCACGAACTGGTCCACCCCGGTGGTGCGTTTGTCAAACTCCACGAGGGCGGGATCAATTGCCGTCAGGTCGAGCGCGGCATAAGGGCTGCCGAACCGGCCGAAGCGCGCATAAGTGGCGGGCGTGGGATGAATGGGCAAGAGGTGAAGAATGCGGCAGCCGAGGGTATTGACGATGTGCGGCAACTGCCGGGTGAGGTCGCGCAATTTCCCGGAGGGGGGCAGGGTGGCGTACCCCCGGGCTTCCAGGGCCTTAAGCTGGCTTTCCAGCGCTTCATCCCGGGTGCTGGCGAGTTTTTTTTCGGCGCCCATCAGCCGGGTGAACGCGCAGTAAATGGTGTTGCCGGTGCGGGTGAAATCCGGGTGGACGCTGATTCCGGCATCACCGCCCGGGGACCAATGCTGCCAGCCGCGGGGGTCGAGCAGGTAGGCCTTGGCCTTGAAGAAACCGGTTTCCGTGAGCGGCAGTTCAATCTGCCAGCCGGAATCGGTTTTGTGCATGGGCAAATCCTGCCAGGATTCTCCCGCCGCCACCGCTCCGCCGGCATGGGCGGCGATGATTTCCTTGCGACCCACCACGGCGCGGCCCAGATTTGTGCGCAGGCGGGCCTGCCAGCCGGCACCGGCCCCGGGTTGGGATCCGTCCTGCAGGGTGAAAAGAAGGGTGTCCCCCACGAATCGCACCAAGCGTTCGTCCGGGGCCGGACTCATCAATGGAAAGGGGCGCTCCACGCGCAGAGGTTTTACCACGAAGCCGCGCCGACTCAAAGATTTTTTGATCACCGACGGCTGATTGCCCGCCACTCACCAGCGGCGAACGGGATTGACAAACAACTGGGGGGTGTCCTGCGTCCACGGGGGCGGACGGGGGGCCCAGGACGGAGTGAGAGACGGGGTGGACAGCCCGGAGGTCAGACCGGGCAACGGATCCAGCCGTTTGGGCCGGCCAATGCCGCTGGTCAACGGCGTGAACGACGCCCCCAGCGGGTTGTACCCGACCGGACGCGGTTCAAGATTAGGATCCAGCGGGGGCACGACGGGGGCGAAATATTTCCCCCCCAAGGCGGCGTTTCTCATTTCCGTGGTTGGTTCGGTGGGGTGAATCAACTGAGTGAAGGCGTCGTCATCGGCCACCTGTTGCTGGGGCGGCTGCGATTGGCGGGCGGAAACAAACACCCGGTTCCAAGCGTCATCGTCACCCTGCAAGGAATTTCTCCGGTAATCCTGGGCGTTGCCGAGCAGCCGGTCGAAAATTTGGGAATGGGCGAGGGATCCGTTGCGCAGCTCTTCCGCACGCTTTTGATCAGGGAGACCGGTCTTGTCGTCCAGAAAATTCCAGCCTTCGCTGGGGGCGCCCAGGTTGGTGCTGCCGTTCTGCACGAGCCGTTTCTGCAACAAGTACTTTTCCAAGGCGGTGACATCAGTCGAACTGGCGTTGGGCTTGAGGGAGATTTTGGGATCGGCGGACTTGTCGGGGGCGGGGAGGCCAAAGATTTCTTCCGGCGTCATTTCGGTCCAATTTTTTTGCCGCTGATCCTGCAACATCTGCTGCAGGGCATTGACCTGCGGCATTTGCGCCGGAACGTCATCCCCGTCATCGTCCCCTCCGAACAGGCTGCGGGGAGCCCGGATCTGATTCGCCGAAGTGAGCGGATTTTTACTGGTTTCGGGCGCGTTCCAAGGGGATTGCTGACCCAGCGCGTCCGCACCGGACAAGGCGGCGGGCGCGCCGCCCGACGGCACCGTGCTTTGCGCCGGAGCAGAACCCACGCTCCACCACACCGCCCCCCCCACCGCGACGGCACAAAATTCCCGAACCAGATGTTTTAAACAAAAACCCATCTCTAGAAATGCAATTATAGTCCTTTGGACAGCCTTCGTCAAAAATTATTCAAATTTTGCTCCCGCCTTGGAACAAGCCAAAGGGGCTGCCGGTAGGGGAGGTGCGCGGGCGATAAACCCGGCTGCTCCGGTCCAGCAACAGCCTGGTCAGAAGAAAGCTGACCAGAATGAGCACCAGCGAGACGCCCGCATTTGCGGAGAGGGGCAGATGCTTTTGGAGATAGAAGGTGCCGATGCTGCAGCCCAGCAGCATCCCCATCACCAGCGCCAGCACGAGGGCATCCAGGCCGCGCCATATAATCAGGGGGACCAGCAGCGTGGCCAGCGCGATTTGCAGGAGGCAGCCTTGGTGAACCATGGAGAGAAAGGACATTTGCGGGATGGGATAAACGATCCCAAAAATCAGTTTGCCCAAGCCCATGAACGCCAGCATGGCCGCCACGGGGGCGAAGGTGAGCACCCACGCCAGTGTCACGGTGGCAACGGGCAGCGTCCGCAGCCAGCGGATTTGCAGCAGAACGCGGGGAAGCACCAAGAGACTGGCATACCACAGAAACATGGAAAACACCGACCAAAAGATATTGGCAAAACCCGACGTGTCCTTCGCGGTCATGGGGTAGTAAAGCAGCAGGCCGGAGAGAACCAACATGGACAGTCCCAGCCCGGACAAGGGCAAAAAGATGGTTTGAAACAGCAGGCGCAAACCACCCGATCCCTTCAGAGGGTTCGAAAGCTCATGGCGCGCACCGGGAAACCATTGAAACAACGATTCCACACGCCCTTGGACCATCTTCCCGACCAAGGCTTCCGCATGAACCTGATCGGTGCGGGTCGGGAGGGAGCCCAGACATCCCTGAACGCAGGTTTCCAAGCGAAACCCACTCGCGATGGTCAACAGAGCGGCAACGGCGACAAAGACTTCCCATCGGGTCGTATGCGGTGGAAACAGCCGGTAAAGCCACATCATGCTGAAAAACGAAACGATAAAGAGGACGGAACAGACGAAGCCGCGCAGCCGGCCCTTCCCACTTCTGATGCCGGGCACGGGTGTGCCGGTGAAGAAGAAAAACAAGGGGCCGAACAACAGGGCATTGGTCAGCCAAAAAATGAAGCAGCCAGTTCCGGTCACCGGGGAGTGGCTGCAATAGGCGCTGAAAAAGCCAAACAGCATGATGTAAGGAGGTCGTCCGGCCGCAGCCGGTCCGTGATTGAAATGGGGGGCCAGACACCACACCAAGGTGGTAATCCCGGCCAGTGCCACCACCGGCAAACCGACTGAGGCCCACCACCAGGCCCACCCGATTTGTTTGGCCGTCACCGGCAGGGTTCGCAGCACCCGAGGAACCTCCCCGCGCCGCAGATCACACGACAACTGGACGATGCCCAAATACATGGCAATGGGGACGAACGACACGGTCCAGTCGGACCGGTCCGGCACGCCGGACCACACGATGAACCCATAAACAAGGCAACTGGGCAGCCACAGCCACCACCACCGCCGCACATGATCCCACACGATGTTTTTCATGCCGCCTCCTTTTCCCGGACGAGCGCGATGAACAAATCCTCCAGGGTCATGGGCGTGAGCGAGAGTTGTTGCGCGCCCTGGCTTTGCAGCCAGCCGGGAATGCCCTGCTGTTGATCCAGCACGGCCTGCCAGCGGTTGCCTTCCTGCTTCAACACAATGAAGCCGTCCCGAAAAGGAATGCCCCGGCCGTCGGCCGTGAAAAACTCCGCCAACCGGAAGCGGTCCACCACTTCGTCCATGCGGCCGTGCAACAGCAACCGGCCTTCTTTGATCAGGGCCACGTGATCGGCAAAGCGCTCGATGTCGGCCAGACCGTGGGACGAGATTAATACGGTGCGCTCGCCCGGCTCGACGGCTTTGAGCAGTTCGGCGAAGACCTGCTGCTTGGAGATGGCGTCCAAGCCGGTGGTGGGTTCGTCCAGCAGCAACAGTTCGGGCCGATGCGACAGGGCCAGGAGCAGGCTTAATTTGGTCTTGGCGCCAAAGGAGAGCGAGGCGATGCGGTCGCCCGCCGTCAGATGAAACACCTTCATCAATTCCGCGCAATAGGCGTCGTCCCAATCCGGATAGAATCCCCGCACAAACCGGACGGCGCGGCCCACTTTGCCCCAGACTTGAAAGTTTAATTCCGGGCCGACGTAGCCGGCGCGGCGTTTGATTTCCACGCTGTCACGCTGGTGATCCAGACCGAACACGCGGATATCACCGGCATCGCGCCGACCCATGCCCATGATCAGGTCAAGCGCGGTGGTCTTGCCGGCGCCGTTGGGGCCGATGAGCGCGTAAATTGCGCCGCGCGGCACGGTGAGGTCCAGCGGGCCGAGTTGGAAGGGGAAGTAGGATTTTTTCAGGCCGCGAAGTTCGATGGCGTGTTCGTTCATATTAGGTTCCTTGGATGATTTGACGGGCGAGGTGGAGAATTTCCGACGGTTTCAGACCGGCTTCCGCGGCCTCGCGGGAGGCTTGGCGAATCAAGTCGCGGGCGGTGTTCAGCTTGGCGGTGCGGCTGCGGTCCAGACCGTGATCGGCCACGAAGGTGCCGAGCCCCTGCCGCCGGTAAATGATGCCTTCGCGTTCCAATTCCTCGTAGGCGCGTTTGACGGTGATGACGCTGACGAGGAGGTCTTCGGCCAGCAGGCGAAAGGAGGGGAGCGGCGCGCCGGGGGCGAGCCGGCCCTCGCTGATCTCGCGCTTAAAGCCATCCACAATCTGCTGGTAAAGCGCGCCCGGGGCGGCCGGTGAGATGGGGCCCAGCATGAGTTGTTTGCGGTCCGGTGACATTGCTGCAACTGTTTATACACGACATGCACAGTATGGTCAATAGAATATTTAAAGAATCCCGGCTTTCCGCCCCAGCGGAGGGCCGGGAAAGGATTCACGTTTTCCATGTGGTGCGTTCGTGGATGCTGCACCTAATGGGCATTTCATGGGTTTGAAAGGCAACCGGTTTGGCAATCCCGCTGGGATGGTGGCCCGGACAACAACCGTCACCCAATTGGCCGCTACCCCGTTGGGGTTGCGGCCCAAGGGGAAAGTCACCCAGGGTAGCGCCGCAGGCGCAACCCTGGGCTTTGAGACGGAATCCCGTTGGGATTCGGGAGGGAACTTTCCCGGTTGGAACTTGATTGATTTATTTGAGGCAGATCCGTGCAAGGGGCTGCGGGGACGGGGGCACTCCAAAGCGTTGGACAACACGCCGGGACGGCGGTTTCCACGGGAGTGGGAGTGGGGTGGTGGGGCCGGCGCGGTTGAGTGCCGCCGGGATGGTGGAGTTTTGGGCCGGGTCCGGGCGTCAGGCTTTACGGCCTTTCAGGGTGACGGGCTGGCGGGCGGAGATGGTGGCGCGAACGAAGGCGCAGGGAATTTTCATGGACGGCCTGGCTTCCGAAAGCCGTTCGGCCAGCAGGGTGGCGAGATCCGCCGGGATGAGGTGGTCCAGGGCCAGTAAGACGATGGTCTGCTTTTTCCGGCGGGCCCGGCCCAGGACGGCGGCGGGCGCCAGGCGGGTGGCCGGCGGGAAGTCCGCCAGAATTTCGCCGTCAGCCAAGTGGGTTAATTCATGCACCTGTCCCACCAGGGCGCCAATTCGCTGCCGGCCGCCATCCAGCCGCCGGGCATAGAGGTAGACCAAATATTCCGGGCCGGTTTGGAGCGGGAGAGGCAGCCGGGCCAGCTCGCGCAGATCAATGACGGGGATGATTTCGCCGCCGGAGGACACGGTGCCGAGGACGTCCTGGGGGGTGCCAGGGAGGGGGGTGAGGGGGTGGCGGGGGGGAAACAGGGCCAGACCGGCGATGTGTTCCACGCGCAAGCCGCAGCGTTGGCCGCCGATTTCAAAAATCAGATAGGTGCCCGCCAGTGTGGCCGGGGGAAGGTCCGCCGGAAGGGGGGGGCGGCTCCGGTCCATCGGCAGGCTGGCCGGCCAGCCGGGGCTGGGGAGCGGGGTGCTGGCCGCCATTCTTGCCGGTCTCGACTGGCGGCGGGGCCGCCGGCTTTCGCCTTCTGATTCAATTGCCATAATATTTTTCGCTTAAGGTTGCAAATCTCTCGATCTGTAAATTTTTGGAATTCCAATAATGCCATCTCCCCATCGGAGGTTGAACGGCATACTTTAGCAAAAAAAGTTCACACCGGCGCCCGGACTCCCCACGGGCCGCCGGCCCCGGTTTCTTGGACGGAGGCAACCTGTTGAGCCGGATGCGGTTATCAATCCAAAGTAGGTTTTTGAAGCACGCTGGCGGTGTTTGCTTATACCCGCGCGGGCGACCCGTTTAAGGGGTTTTTTCCGAGCAGTTGATCAGGAATTGTTCCAGGGCGCGGATTGGGAGGGGGTCGTTGTAGGCCCGCTGCCGTTGGAGGCGGATCTGCTCTGCGATTTCGTTGCGCCAGGCTGGATCCGTGGCCAGGCGCACGGCCAGAGCGACGTAGTCGTCGGGGGTGGCGGCCACGGTGGCGGTGACGCCGATCTGCCGGAGGATGGCCGCCGTGTGGCGTCCGCGCATGAATTCGCCGGGGAGGGTGACCAGCGGCCGGGCGAAGCTGAGCGCCTCCAGCGTGGTGTTGCCGCCCGACCAGCCGACACTGTCCAGGATCACTCCCGCCGCCCGGGCGAGGCCGAGAAACTCGCCATAATTCAGTTGTGGCAGGAAGATGAGCCGTCCCTGGGGGTTGACTCCGGCCTCGCGGAAGGCTTGTTCCAACCGGTGCTGGTACTGGGCGGTCAAGGGCGGTGACGGATGACTGATAAACACAAACCGGCCGCCCTCCACCTGGGCGGCGATGCGGGCCATTAACCGGTCCTGCAGCGGCAACAGCTTGAACAGGGATTGCAGGCAGACGAACAGACAGGGGCCGTCGTCATCGGGCAATCCCGGGGGGCGGACCGCCCGGGAGGCGTCGGGTTCCGGGTAGCGAATCGAGAGGCCGGGCAGGCGGACCAACTTTTCGCAGTAATGGGCCTGGGCGTCCGCGGGCTCCATCAGGTCGCTGGACAGAAAGTAATCCATGGCAGGCAGGCCGGAGGTCACGGGATGTCCCCAAGCCTGGCATTGCACCGGGGCCAGGCGCAGCGCGGCCAGCATCTGGGTCATGGCGTCCATGCCGATGTCCGGGTAGATGAGGATGTCCAGGCCGGCGGCGGCGACCGCCCGGGCGGCGGCGTTCAGCGGCAGCGCCCCGGCGGTGAGGGTGGTGGCGTGCTGTTGCAGGAAATCGGTCGCCTTGTCGCGGTGCGGGTTGAAATGGAAGACGTGCGTTTCAAACAAGCTGGGGTCCAGGCGGGTGATCCAGCCGTGAAAGAGTTTGAACACGGTGTGCAGGTTGAAGAAGGCGGAGACAAAGCCGACGCGGATTTTGCGCGGAACGGTCCGGGGCGGCCGCCCCGGCAGCGCCAGGCCGGCAGCGCAGACTTCGGCGATGCGGGTGACCACGCGACCGTAGATCACCTGGGCTTCGCGGTCGTTGCAGCACTGATAATGCAAATTGAAATTGGTTTGCGGCAATGCGAGGCCGGCGGGGTTAAAACGCCGGCCGGCCAGGGCCGCCTCCGTCTGCTGGATTCCCTTGAGCCAGGCGGCGCGCCGGTCCGCCATTTCCGCTTCGGAAAGATATATAATGGGCAACGAAAGGCCGGCCTGCCACCAGGCGGGGAAATGGGCGGGGGCCGCCGCCAGCGCCTTGGCCCACGAAGCCTGCGCGGCCTCGAACTGTCCGAGACTCCGCTGGAGCGAGCCGGCCTGCATCAACAGCGGCACCCGGGCGGGCTGGCGCAGCAGGGCCTGCTGGCACAGGGCCAGCGCTTCGGCGGCCTGGGACGATTCCTCGAGCAGTTGCGCCCAGCCGAGGGTCGCCTCTGCGTTGCCCGGATCGAGCGCCAGAGCCGCCCGGAAACTTTCGACGGCCTCCGGGTTCCGTCCCGCCAGCCGGCAGGCACGGCCGAGATTGATTAAAATTTCCGGCGAGCGCGGCTCCAATTGCCGCGCCTTTTCCAGGGTGCGAATGGCTTCGGCGTGCCGGCCGGTCAGCGACCAGGCGCCGCCGAGGTTGTTGAGCGCAAAGGGGAAGGCCGGTTGCAGCCGGACCGCCTTTTCATAATGTTCAATCGCCGCCGGGAGGTTGCCCAACTGCTGGTGCACCTGACCCAGAATGTTGAATAATTCGGGCATGGCCGGCGCGTGCGGCCGGGCCCGTTCGAGCACGGTCAACGCCTCCGCCGGCTGGCCCAACTCGCACAACACCAGACCCAGGTTGAGGGCAAACGCCGCCTGGCGGGGATCGAGTTCCGCCGCCCGCCGCAACAGCGGCAGCACCGGCTGGCCATCCTTTAGTTGGTGGTGCGCCATCCCGAGGAAATGGAGGGCGGCGGCGGCGTTGGGCGCGCCTTGCAACACCTGCTGGAACAGCGGGATCGCCGCCGCCAGTTCCCCCTTCGAGTAATGGACCATCGCCGCTTGGAACAACCGGGCCCCGGGCGGATTGGGCGGGGGAAGTCTGGCGGGGGATTTCATCTGAAAAAATGATACGTCCCAGGGTCTTTTAGCGCAACTGCGCTTTCTCCGCTCTGCGCCGCCGCAAGAATTCGCCCGTATTTAACCTGTTCGACACCCAATCGTAACGTGCCAGCCGCACACTGTCGCTAAACGAGCCATGAAAAAAGTGCTTATCTTGACGGCCGGGTTCGGGGAAGGACACAACGCGGCCGCCCGCAATCTGCGGGATGCCCTGGAGTTCGTTTCTGATGAGGTGCAGGTGGAGGTGCTGGACCTGTTCGAGACCAGCTATGGCTCCATGAACACCCTGGCCAAAAGCGCTTACCTCAACATGGTGCAGTATGCCCCGAAACTCTGGGGCGGCGTCTATTCTCTGCTGGACAACTCGAAGTTCGTGGAAAACCGCCTCGGCGGCTTCACCAAGCTCAAAAACGCGCTGGCCGACATCCTCCACGAAACCCAGCCCGACTGCGTGGTTTCCACTTATCCGGTCTACGCCCATGTCATCCAGGACCTCTACCGCGATTACGCCGAACGCCCGTTCCCGTTCATCACCGTGGTCACGGACGCCATCACCGTCAATTCCGCCTGGTACAGCGCCCCCAGCGATTTTTTCATCGTCGCCAACGAGCCGACCGCGGAAGTCCTGAAAAAGGCCGGCGTGCCCGCCGAAAAAATCCGGGCGCTGGGCTTTCCCGTCAGCCTGCTGTTCACCGAGGAACCGGCGCTGCCGCTGCGGCTGCCGCTGGGCGATGAACCGCGCAAGATTCTTTATGTCATCGGCACGGGCAAGAAAAAGGCCGGCAAAGTCATTGAGCGGCTGCTCGCCATCCCCGGCACGCAATTGACCATCACCTGCGGACGCGATGCCGAGCTCAAGAGCAAACTGTTGGAACGCACGGCCGAGTTCGAGGACCGCGTGCATGTGCTGGGCTGGACCAACCAGATGCCCAAGCTCCTGCTCACCCATCACCTCGTGATCAGCAAGGCCGGCGGGGCGATCACGGAGGAGGCCATCGCGGCGCGCTGTCCGATGATCGTCAACCAGGTCATTCCCGGCCAGGAGGAGGGCAACGCCCAGCTCATTTCCGAATACAAACTCGGCGCCGTCGTGGAACGCAACCGCGAAGTCCCCGAGTTGGTCGAGGACGCCTTTGCCGGCAAGGCGAAGCTCTGGCAGGAATGGCGCAAAAACCTCACGGGAATCAGCCGGCCCGATGCCGCCCTGACCCTCGCCGAACTGGTGCTGACCCAATGCGAACACGCCGATCCCACCCGCAAAAGCATCCAGTTGTTCAAACCGGCGTCGGCGGGCCCGAAACCCGTGGCCCCCGGCAGCCCGGGGCCGCGCCGGTTGCTCTGTGATTTCCACATCCACACCAGTTACTCGGACGGCAAGCTGTCAGTGCCCGAGGTGGTGGATTTCTACGGCCGGCTGGGCTTCGATTGCATTTGCATCACCGACCACCTGGCCGATCCGCGCCGGCTGATCGGCAAGCTGGCGAGGCTTTCCAACATGACGGTCAGCGAGGATCAGCTCGAGGAATACTTTGAAGTCATCGCCCGGGAGCGGGAGCGGGCCTGGCGCAAATACCAGATGATTGTGATGACCGGCATCGAGTTCAACAAGGACGGGTACACGCGCAAAACCTCGGCGCACCTGCTGGGGATTGATCTGAAAGCCCCCATTCTGTCTTCGCTGGACCTGCCGGAGACCATCGCGCACATCCACGCCCAGGGCGGCCTGGCCGTCGCCTCGCACCCCCACATCATGAAAAGCGAATGGGGCAAAAACACCCTGTACCTGTGGGAGAACCACGAGCAATTTGCGCCCTTGATTGACGCCTGGGAGATTGCCAACCGTCACAACATCTTTGACTGCGTGGGCATGAAACGCCTTCCGTTCCTGGGCAACAGCGATTTTCACAAGCCCAAGCACATCTATTCCTGGAAGACCCTCCTGTACTGTGAAAAGGACGCCGAATCCATCAAGGAATGCGTCCGCCGCAACGAACACGTCTCCATCACCCTCTATCGGGAAAACAACCAGTTGGTGGCCGGCACCCAGGTTCGCCCGCCGGTGGCGGCCGCCGGCCGGGAAATTGTGCTGCCCGCGGCCGACCTGCTCATCGGCGCTCAAAACCACTGATATGCAAAGATTGTCTTTCACCCGCCATTGTGACAAGCTGGGGGAAAGACAAATTGTTTGTTGCCGGCGTTTATGACCATTCAGTTTGAACCGTCACATTTTTTAAATCGCGAGTTAAGCTGGCTGGAGTTTAACCAGCGCGTGCTGGATCAGGCCCTTGATCCGGCCAACCCGCTGCTGGAACGCCTCAAGTTCTTCACCATCGTCAGTTCCAATCTTGACGAGTTTTTTGAGGTCCGCGTGGCCGGCCTGAAACAGCAGATTGAAGCCGAAGCCGTCGAGCGCAGCGTGGACGGCCTCACCGCCACCGAGACTTTGCAGGCCGTGACCCGCCGCGTCCGCAAAATGGTGGCCGACCAGTACGCCTGCTGGCGCGACGATTTGCGGCCCAACCTGGCCGAACACGGCATCAACCTGTTTGACGTCGCCAGTCTGGGGCGCGCTGATTTTGACTGGATCGAGGAGTATTACCATTCCAAAATCCGCCCTGTGCTGACCCCGCTGGCCATTGATCCCGCGCATCCCTTTCCCCAGTTGCTGAACAAGTCCCTGAACCTCATGGTCCGGCTGGAAATCAAGAAGGGCCGCCAATCCCTCAAGCACACCGCGGTCGTCCAATGTCCGGCCATCCTGCCGCGCCTGATTGCGCTGCCGCAGACCGACAGGCGCCGCAATTACGTCTTTCTCGGGCAGTTGGTCGGGCATTTCCTCGCCGACCTCTTTCCCGGCACCAAAATTCTCGGCTACTGGCCCTTCCGGGTCACCCGCAACAGTGAATTGTACATTGATGAGGAGGAAACCGGCAATCTGCTCAAGGCCGTGGAAATGGAACTCCACAACCGCCGCCGGGGGGATGCCGTGCGCCTGGAGATTGACCATTGCTGCCCGGAGGAGCTCCGGGACGCCCTCCTGAAAACCTTCCGGCTGACCGGGGACGATTTGTATCTGATTGACGGGCCGCTCAATCCGACCCGGCTGATGACTCTCTATCAGGGCGACCATTCCCCCGAGCTGCGCGACCCGCCCTTTGTCGGGCCTTCCGCCCGCGCCCTGCGCGGCCAGAAGGATTTGTTCGCGGTCATCCGCGAGCACGACGTTCTCCTGCACCACCCTTACGAGAATTTCAACAGCATCGTCGAATTCTTGGAACAGGCCGCCGAGGATGCGGATGTTCTTGCCATCAAAATGACGCTCTACCGCACCGGCGGCGATGAGCGCATCATCGGCGCCCTGATGAACGCCGTGAACCAGGGCAAGCAGGTTACGGCCGTGGTGGAACTGCGGGCCCGCTTCGACGAGGCCAACAACATTGAATGGGCCCGCCAGCTCGAGGAAAACGGCGTGCATGTCGTTTATGGTCTCGTCGGCTACAAAATCCACGCCAAGGTGGCCCTGGTGGTGCGCCGCGAGCGCACCCAGATCCGCCGGTACGTCCACCTCTCCACCGGCAATTACAACCCCACCACAGCGCGCCTGTATAGCGACCTGGGCCTGCTCACCTGCCAGCCTGATTTCGGCGAGGACGCCACCAACCTGTTCAACCTGCTCACCGGCATCTGCCAGTTCCAGGGTCTGCGCAAGTTCCTCGTCGCGCCCTTTGACCTGCACGACCGCCTGCTCGCCCTCATCAACCGCGAGATCGCCAACGCCCGCCGCGGGCTGCCCGCGCGGATCATCGCCAAATTCAATTCCCTCGTCGAACCCGAACTCATCGAGGCGCTGTATCAAGCCTCGCAGGCCGGGGTGAAAATTGACCTCATCATCCGTGGCATCTGCTGCCTCCGCCCGGGCGTTTCCGGCCTGAGCGACAACATCACCGTGCGCAGCATCATTGACCGCTTCCTCGAACACAGCCGCATTTACTTCTTTGAAAACGCCTGCCAGGCCGAAGTCTATCTCGGCAGCGCCGACTGGATGCCGCGCAATCTCTTCCGTCGCATCGAAACCGTCTTCCCCATCGAGGACGGCAATTTGCGGGAGCGGATCACGCGTGAAATTCTCACCGTCTCCCTGGCCGACAACGCGCGCGCCAGCTTCCTGGGACCCGAGGGCACCTATCAACGCGCCCAGCCGCTGAACAGTGATTCGCCGCGGCGCAGCCAGTTTGAGTTCATCACGCTGGCCACCACGGATGAACCGCGCCCCGGCGGTTCCGGCCAGGGCCGCAACAAACATCCCCGGGTCAAACTCGCGCCCTCGCCCTTTCGTGAACGCCAAACAGCGAAAAAGCCATGAACCTCTTTTTACTCCGACACGGATTGGCCGTTGACCGCAGCAAGCCCGGTTTTAAAAAGGACGCCGACCGGCCCCTCACCCCCAAGGGCAAACAGCGCCTCTGGCGGGTCGCCGAGGCCATGGATGAAATGGACCTGGAATTTGACGCCATCCTCTCCAGCCCTTTTTTGCGCGCCTCCCAAACGGCGGAAATCATCGCCGAAGCCTTTGAACTGCGGAAAAAACTCGCCCTTTCGGAGCATTTGACCCCCAACGGCAACCCCAAACTCCTGCTCGAACAAATCAGTCTGCTCCAGCCACAGCCCAAGGACGTGTTGATGGTCGGCCACGAACCGTATCTCAGCCAGTTGATCGGCCTGCTGGTGGCCGGCAACACCAACGCCCTCATTGACCTGAAAAAAGGCGCGCTCTGCAAACTTGAGATCGAGACCCTGCGCTGCGGACGCTGCGCCATGCTGGCCTGGCTGCTCTCCCCCAAACAAATGTCCCTGATGGTGTAACCGGCCGGGCAACCCTGGCGGGAAAAAAAATAAAACGGTCATTTTCGTTACCTAGTAACGTGATTGGGCCCGGATTCCACTTGACATCAGTGGCA
>CAZUBG010000037.1:0-32543 GCA_964618545.1 uncultured Bifidobacteriaceae bacterium
CATCACTGCATGGCCTTGGATAATTACACTCATCTTGAAAGCAAATTAGAATCAGGACGTTGTTGCCAATCGTGAAATTGGTCAGGCTGCTGCAGGAATAGAACGCACTGCTTCCAATATTGGTGACACTATTGGGAATCATCACACCGGCCAATTTTGTGCAGGATTGGAACGTGGAACTTCCAATGCTGGTGATACTGCTTGGAATCGTCACGCCCGTCAGGTATATGCAGTCAAAAAACGCCAAACTTCCGATGCTGGTAACGCTGTTGGGGATTGTGTAGCATCCAGCCAAACCGCCCGGACATGCGATGAGTGTCATCTGGCTCTTGTCAAACAGGACGCCGTCCGCACTTGCATAGATGAGGTTGTTTGTATCCACCGTAATTGCTGTCAAGCTGGTGCAGGAATAGAACGCACCGCTTCCGACATTGGTAACGCCCTCGGGAATCGTGACGCCATTCAGTTTTGCACAATACGAGAATCCCTCTTCCCCGATGCTGCCGACACTGTCGGGGATGGCATAGCTTCCAACCAGGCCACCAGGCGCTTCGATGAGAACGGTTTGCGTTTTGTCGAATAAAACCCCATCTACGCTGCTATAATTCGAATTTTGACCATCCACCGCAATGGACGCGAGGCTTGGGCAATCTGAAAAAGCGCCATTCCCAATGCTGGATACGCTGGCGGGGATGCTGATGGTGGTCAGCTTTTGGCACATATAGAACGCATCGTATCCGATGTTGGTAACGCTATTGGGAATCGTGATGCCGGCTAGGTGGGTGCATTCAAAGAACGCTTCATCTCCAATATTGAGCACATTGGTGCCAAGTGAAATGTTGGTCAGGCCCGAGCAATTATAGAAAGCACCGTCCCCAATGCTGTTGACGCTGTTGGGGATGCTCAGGCTTGCCAGGTTGCCGCAGCCATCGAAAGCAGCGATCCCGATACTGATGACGCTACCGCCAATCACGATGTTGGTCAGGCTATAGCACTCCTCGAAGGCCGTCGCTCCGATGTTGGTGACACTGCCAGGAATCGTGACGCTGGTGAGGCTTTTATTTTCAAAGGCACCGTTGCCGATGCCGGTGACAGGCAACCCATTGAGGGTGGATGGAATGGCGACGCTCGTTCCACTTGGCCCGTCGTAACCCGTGATAGTGAGCGTGCCATTGGTTTCCGCAGAAATGAAATTATAGGGTTGCGCTACGGCTTGGAGCGCCAGGAGCAGGCAACCAAAAAAGACTGCGCTTTTTTTCATTCTGAATGACAGGAACATGCTTTTTTGCACCTTCGTTGTCAATGCAGGTCTTTCCCCTTTCGCTTTTTATGCAAACCACCCCCCCTCAAAACCCAGGCCAACCTTCGGCCCCCCAAACCCCAGGCCAAGGTTCGGCCGCCTACGGCTACGTCCGCGTCAGCACCGCCCGCCAGGATCTCAGCGTCGAAGCCCAGACCGAGGCCGTCGAACGCGCCGCCGTTTACCACACCGGCCACGCCGCCGAGGAAATCTTTTCCGACCCCGACACCTCCGGCAGCACCCCCTTCATCGAGCGCGCCGGTGCCCAGGCCCTGCTCGCCGCCCTGCGACAGTCCCTCGCCGAAGGCCAAGGCCAGGCCGAGCTTCGGCCCCCCACCGTCATCGTCACCAAGGTGGACCGGCTCGGCCGCGACACCGTGGACGTCAGCCAGACCGCCACCCTCTTTGATCAAATCGGCGTCCGCCTCATCCTCCTGGACATCAATGTGGACACCCGCACCGCCATGGGCCGCGCCTTCATGCAAATCGCCGCCGTCTTCGCCGAACTCGAACGCGCCCGCATCCGCGAACGCATCCAGACCACCCTCGATCTGAAACGCAGCCAGAACCTCGTCATCGGCAGCGTCCCCTACGGCTGGGACGCCCGGGAAACCGGGGCCGTCAACAAGGCTGGCAAACCCATCCGCGAACTCGTGCCCAATCCGCACGAACAAACATGGATTCTCCACATGGCCCGGGCGCGGGCCGCCGGCGCGAGCTGGAGCAGCATTGCCGCCGATCTCAACCGGCGCGGCGTCCCCACCAAACGGCGCGGCGAAAAGCTGAACCTGCGCCAGGCCGGCGGCGGCTGTGCCGTCCACCAAGCCATCGGCCTCTGGAATCCCGGCACCATCACCGGCGTCCTCACCAACAAAACCGTCCAAGCCTGGCTCGCCACCCACGAAGCCAATTAACCCATCGTAGCAGCCGAGGTAACGAGGCTCAAACTCTGCCTTTTCCAAGTTCGTATTTCGCGGTTAAAATCCGACGGTTAAATTTTCCACTTTCTGCTTTCCCCTTTCTGCGTGCCTGATTTCCGTATTTCTGCTTTCTGCTTTTATAATGAACACCATCCCATCCCTATTCGATGCCCTCCAACCAACGGAGCCATCTTTGCCCATTCGGAAGTTAAAAATTGAGGCTCATGGCGACTTCTGGAAGGGTGGCCTCAAGCCGAAAATTCGTCTCATGGGGCATTGGCTTGCGCGGGCGGGTTTCAAGCCGGACACTCACGTTCACGTCCGGTGTGTCGCTCCGGGCGTCATTGAATTGCGCTCGCCCGGCGCCGTTGGCGGTGAATGAGGCGGCGCATTTGTCTGTTTCCGCTTTCACGCATTACCGCTTTCTGCTTTCGCTTTTATGACCCCAAAATTCTTCGCCCTCTACACCGGACAACCCCACGCTGAACTGATGGTCATCTTCGCCAACCGAGACGAACGTGCCCGGCAAGACGTGGACGACACCCAAGCCGCCCTCACCGCCGCCGGCGAATACGTCACCCGCAAGGAATCCGACCAGCTCACTCCCGAGGCCCTCCCCGATCTCATCGTCCTTGACGGTGTGTGCGCGCCTCTTGTAGGCCCGGTGCCCTCACCGGGCGCTGACGAGCCATCAGGCCATGCGTCCATCCCAGACCACAGACCCGAGCTCCCAAACGCCAGACCCAAGTCCGCAGACCCAATCCACCAATGCCTCCGGATCCTCGCCGGCCAGTGCGACGGCGCCCGCACCCTGGACGGCCACGGCTTCAACAAGTTGGATGCCGACTTCGGCCGCTCCCTGGCCGAAGCCCGAACCCTCACCCCCAAGCAAGCCGCCGCCGGAGCCAAACTCATCCGCAAATACCAGCGCCAGCTCCCGCCGGACCTTTTCGCACAAGCCATGGGCGCGCCAGTTGTAGGCCCGGTGCCCTCACCGGGCGCTGACGAGCCATCAGACGAGCAGTCCGCCCCAGCTCCCGGACCCGAGCCCCGAGCCCCGAGACTCCAGTCCCCCACAGCCCCGTCCGGGCAGAACTCCGGGCAGGACACCCCGGCCGAACTCATCAACGCCAAATACCACAACAAATCCGGCCACGCCGTCGCCGGGAACAATTGCGCCGAACCCTACGGCGACACCTACCAGAACAACGTCCGCCCCGGCGCGGCCAAACTCGCCCAATTTGTGGAAGTCTTGCGCCTCAGCGGCATCCCGGCGTTGTACGGACAGGAAGAAGGGGGCGAAAACACCCGGCTGAACGACCGCAGCCCCATCGCCTACGTCAAATTGTTTGACCCCTCCGGCTCCTGGACCTGGTATCTGACCGAATTCAGCGAACGCGCCCCCGATGGCACCCTCAACCTCGCCTTTGGACTGGTGAACGGCCACGAAGCCGAACTCGGCTACATTGATCTGGCCGAACTCGCCAATGCGCAAGGCCGCCTGGGCATCGGCATTGAAATAGACATGCACTTTCGCCCCACCTCCCTCGGTGACATCCGCGCAGAACCAGACGCCCACTCGAATTAATCCGCGACCACGATCTTGCATTTCTGGTCCAATTGATAGCAAAGGCCGGTGATTTGCTTTTCTGTGAGCTTTTCCGGAAACGACGCGCAGACCCCATAAATCTCCTTTGGGTTCAGGACATAAATGTCATTGCTGGGCGCTTTGCGGTCCACCATCCACCCAGGCAGCGTCAAAATGGGAGCCACCCGGATATTTTCCCCAGTCGCCGCACTCAACCATTTGGCCACGGATTTGGCATTGTTTTTGGCCTGATCAACCCCATGGCTGTCGGCTCCCCACGGCCAGTGCAACAATTTCCCATCAAACGCCACCCGGAACTCCTTTGCCCCATTTTGTCTCACCGGTTTGCGCCGGGCTTTGGTTTCCACGACCAACACCCCGCGCGGGCCGACCAAAATGTGATCCACGTTGTATCCCTCGAAGGGAACATCATGGTAAACCTGAAACCCCAGGGCGATGACCCGGGAAAGCTCTTCCCCCACAAATCGTTCCCCATCAAACCCGAGCCGGTGAGCCGCGATCAATTTCTCGATCTTGGCGATATAAATTCCAAAAGCCACCGACGCCACCAGTGAAGCCACGAAAAACACAATCGGGCCGGCGACGTCATCGGGACGGCTGTATAATAATTGGAGCGCCAAAATCCCTGGAAACAACAGCAGACCAGCGATTCCAGTGAGGCCCTGGTCGTACAACTCGTTTAATTTGATGCGGAGGGCTTCCCCGGCCGGACGTCGCCGCAATTCCTTGAACGGGTGCTGTCCGGATAGCTGCTGCTCTTTGCGTTTCCTTACAATCCGAAACAAAACAAGTGCTGGCGGTATCAGGCACAGGACCACCGCCATCAGGGAATGCGTATTAAACTGCATGTCAAAGAAGTATGGAAATGCGGGTTGTGAGGCAAACCGAATTCCCGAGTATTTTCTCCTGCCCCCATCCATTTATGAAACTCATCCCCGTTTACGCCCGGCGCGAAATCACCACCGACCGCGCCACCCAGGATCTGTATCGCACCCCAGGCCGACCGGTCGCCTCTCGTCTTTGCGACGTGCAAATCTACCGCGATCCCGACGCCCGCCAACCCTTTGCCCGCTTTCCCTGGTATTCTTCCAACTGCCCCACCCGCCGCCACCGGTACGTCACCCTCAATTGCTATCGCTGGCAGCTCGTCTGGCTCTGACATTGCCGCTATGGTTTTTCCCATCCGTGCCCATCATGCGTAAGAAGCGGCTCACTAGCAGGTATGCTATTCCGGCCATGTGTCATAGTGACCACTTTGAGTTGTTGAAAAAACAGCGCCGAGGTCCTCTGCCAAATTTGCGAAATGGGCATCCAAAACGGATGGCGATGCCATTTCCTTTCTGGGAAGGGGAAGCAAGTTCAAATCACCCGCATAACGAATTGAACCGCGATAAACCGGGCTTGGTGCCACCACAGTTGCGGTGATGGTTTTACCGTTGGGAAATTTGAGGGTGCAGGTACGGGTTAACATGGGTCAAAAAAGTGTTTCCCACCTAAAAAATAGGGAGTTTTTCCAAAAATGCATCGAATTTAGTTTTTGCCTTCATTGCTTGTTCTACATTTCCACCGAACAAGCCAGCCTTAATTGGCGGCCAGTCTTGACCTTCGGTCTCAATTTCCTTACCAACAACCTCAATTATACTTGCATTCGGGTCACGACGCCCTCGCCACAGAAATCGCCCTATGGGACCACGCCAACCGTCCTTGTAAGACCAGCGGGTTTGATCTGCGTAAACCAACGCTAGAAGATATTCAAACCGGTCAAATACAGATTGCCATTCTTCATCCCCTGGAATCAAATCACGCAGAGGCAACCGCAAACATTCAAAAAGAAAATCGCTTGTCGGCGTGCGTCTGCCTTCCATTCCCGTCAACAGTTTACTCACTTCTGTTTCCACGACTTCCTGGGCAATAATCGACGTCGCCAATGCCTTTCGGCTTTCGAGCATCTGCAACCTGCGTAACACAATATTATGTATGAACTATCACGAGTCACCAATGCCTTTCGGCTTTCGAGCATCTGCAACCCACGCACACGGCCAACCAGGCCGTTCTGCTAAAGTCGCCAATGCCTTTCGGCTTTCGAGCATCTGCAACCAGAAAGGGAAATCTGGGTCGCCGGCCGAATCAACGTCGCCAATGCCTTTCGGCTTTCGAGCATCTGCCCAATTCGTTGGTGACCTCAAACCAAGCAGCCCTGATGTCGCCAATGCCTTTCGGCTTTCGAGCATCTGCAACCGGCGGCCTGATACTGTATGCTGGGGGTAACGGTGTCGCCAATGCCTTTCGGCTTTCGAGCATCTGCAACTGGAAACATCAGCGCAAGTCATGCAGCGAATTCTGGTCGCCAATGCCTTTCGGCTTTCGAGCATCTGCAACAATATGATTCCAACAATAATTTGATTCATCAAAAGGTCGCCAATGCCTTTCGGCTTTCGAGCATCTGCAACGTGTGGATTTTGAGGATTGCCAGGTGAACTTGGCAGTCGCCAATGCCTTTCGGCTTTCGAGCATCTGCAACCTTAGATGTAATCATCGCTTTCGCCAGTGGAAAAACGTCGCCAATGCCTTTCGGCTTTCGAGCATCTGCAACCCGCCGCAGTTATTGTCGTACACGACCCCCACCGGGGTCGCCAATGCCTTTCGGCTTTCGAGCATCTGCAACAGCACGTACATAATCCTTAAAGTACCAACTGAGTTTGTCGCCAATGCCTTTCGGCTTTCGAGCATCTGCAACCTTGGGTGGCGCTTTGTGGGCCACTGCCGGCAATGGTCGCCAATGCCTTTCGGCTTTCGAGCATCTGCAACCGCGACAAAAGTTGACGTATGCCGAACCTGCAAAGTCGCCAATGCCTTTCGGCTTTCGAGCATCTGCAACGTCGCCGACGTGGCGCGGGCCGATTGGGGGAAGGTGTCGCCAATGCCTTTCGGCTTTCGAGCATCTGCAACATCAAGCATCCGTTCTTCATCGGAAACAAACGGGCGTCGCCAATGCCTTTCGGCTTTCGAGCATCTGCAACGGCCGCCGCGAACTTTAACGCGCCGTAAATTGTGCCGTGTCGCCAATGCCTTTCGGCTTTCGAGCATCTGCAACCGATGGACTGCCCCCATGTTCCGGCCAGGTGATAAGTCGCCAATGCCTTTCGGCTTTCGAGCATCTGCAACTATTATCGCCATGAGTTGCAGCCGCGCTGGCTTGAGTCGCCAATGCCTTTCGGCTTTCGAGCATCTGCAACTCCTATGGCTGGGGCGACATCCTCGGCGCGGTGGAGTCGCCAATGCCTTTCGGCTTTCGAGCATCTGCAACGGCGATTGCCGCCTGCACGTCCGCCCCGTGGACGCCCGGTCGCCAATGCCTTTCGGCTTTCGAGCATCTGCAACATGCTTGAAGGAGATCCGGGTGAAACAGATACTGACCAGTCGCCAATGCCTTTCGGCTTTCGAGCATCTGCAACACCGCTACAACGTCTCCAAGTGTATAGCGTGGATTGGTCGCCAATGCCTTTCGGCTTTCGAGCATCTGCAACGCCACCCGCCGGACCTTGATAGTCATTGGCGGTGAGTCGCCAATGCCTTTCGGCTTTCGAGCATCTGCAACTACATTACTGGTGTAAACTTTATGAAAAAAACATTGTCGCCAATGCCTTTCGGCTTTCGAGCATCTGCAACCTGGGGCACCAGGTGTATATCGTTCGGAGCTTTGGAGTCGCCAATGCCTTTCGGCTTTCGAGCATCTGCAACCTGATTATCCCCAGTCTGGACCGCGCGGCGTGGATTGTCGCCAATGCCTTTCGGCTTTCGAGCATCTGCAACGTGACTAAGCCGAGATATACAATGCTAACCATTAAGTCGCCAATGCCTTTCGGCTTTCGAGCATCTGCAACACCAGAGTAATTGCAAAGTTCTGGGAATGTAACCTTGTCGCCAATGCCTTTCGGCTTTCGAGCATCTGCAACCAATGTAAGGACCAAGAGCGTCCTTCTGCCAAAAGGTCGCCAATGCCTTTCGGCTTTCGAGCATCTGCAACAAAATCTCGAGCATACGACCGACAGGGAAACGCTGTCGCCAATGCCTTTCGGCTTTCGAGCATCTGCAACGAGCGCACGCCGGATTTTGAGCCGGTGCCCCCGCTGTCGCCAATGCCTTTCGGCTTTCGAGCATCTGCAACTCTTGTCTCTGGGGCTTGCCCGTGTGGTGCGCGCTGTCGCCAATGCCTTTCGGCTTTCGAGCATCTGCAACTTGTATTTGCCCGGACTTTCGCGCGGGGTGGGAAAGTCGCCAATGCCTTTCGGCTTTCGAGCATCTGCAACATTCGGCCGCGTCGGCCGTGATGCCGGGAAATTTGTCGCCAATGCCTTTCGGCTTTCGAGCATCTGCAACGCATTGTAGGCCGATGGGCCGCCCCCCTGTTCAAGTCGCCAATGCCTTTCGGCTTTCGAGCATCTGCAACAAATGCGTATATCGGTTTTTCCACCTCGGCAATGTGTCGCCAATGCCTTTCGGCTTTCGAGCATCTGCAACGAAGATCTCCAACATGCGACCGACGGGGAAACGCTGTCGCCAATGCCTTTCGGCTTTCGAGCATCTGCAACCGAATATCGGCAATCCACATGCCCAGCAGATTCCGGTCGCCAATGCCTTTCGGCTTTCGAGCATCTGCAACTGCGGACCCCGAGGCCAAGCGGGCGCGTGTTGACGCGTCGCCAATGCCTTTCGGCTTTCGAGCATCTGCAACTCACCTTTCGTAACTGATTGTGGTGCCGGGTGTAAAGCGGCATTTTGCGAGCGCCTGACGTTTTTCGATTTTTGAAGATCGTTTTTTCACCAAAATCTTCGTAAGTGCTTGAGGCTCAACGTGCGAGTGCGGGTGCAGGGTTGACCCAGCATTGCGGCACTCGCAGAGAACCTTTGCTTTTCGACTCACCTGTGTCTGCAACGCGGATTGCTCAGCCGAAGACATTCATCTTCCAGTCTTCAATGCCTTTGGGCTTTCGAGCATCTGCAACCAAGGTTCGGATTATGGATTTCTTTTATTCCGGTTTTTTGAGCCAATCCAACCACCGTACATCATACATTTTGGACTGCTTCGGCGGGTTGGTCTGGACATATTGGATGACCACGTTGGAATTCACCGTAAAAAGCCCTGCCGCCGCGCTGGTGGTTTTCTGTCCGCCGGTGATGTCCACACACATTTCAACCTCCGCACTCCCTTCCTCGGCCAATTTGTCGCGGATGCCTACCAGCGTTTCATGCACGTCCGTAAAACTTTCAAAATCCACCGGTTTCGGCCACGAAACAATCAGATGTTCCGCCCCGCTTGCTGTGGCGGCTTTTCCAGCGGCCACGAGATAGGGTAATAAAAAACGGTGCAGCATCTCGCAATGAGCGAAAGTGCCGGATGACTCTTTGCCCGGTAAATCCCTGGAACCAACGAGGTAAATGCGCTTTAATTTTGAGAGGTGCGGGGCAATCGCCCGTAAAACCATTTCCCAGGACCATGGTGTTTTTTGGGTGTCAGACATCAATTCGGCATCGCTCAAAAGGTCGGTTCGGCCCAGAGTTGCCCCGGAAATCGTCAATGAGCCGTTTTCTGGCAAATCTGAAATGGTTTTGATGAGATTTTGGCGCGAAACAAAAATGACCAGATACGGTTTGGGCATCTCCTCGCTGCGAATTTGATAACGGACATGTAGTTTGCGGAAAGCCTGCCGGGCCGACCAGATAACGCAGCTTAAAACCACGGTCAGAACGAAACATCCACCGGTGTACCACCATTGCCAGGATTTAACGGTTTCCCCTTCAAAATGCTTTTCGACGATATGATTAAGGCCCGCGACAAAGAGTTCAAAGGCAAGACCGGCCAAAATCACCAAACCAAAGCCGATCAGGAGATCCATCCGCTCGACCAACAAGATTCGCATTTGATTCAGCAACCGTTCAAATGTACATAAGTTTTGTTTTGGTTTTGGCACAGGGTGGTATTGGACTCAACCAACAATCTGGTTAGCGAGCCAGGTCGGAAGCGGCGAGTTGGTTGCCCAAGGCCGGTTTGCGTTCCTTGAGCAGTTTGATGATGCCGGCCAAGTCGCCAGGCTGATTTCCAGTAACCAGAGTTCGGTCGTCCCACATGGCTATGATGCGAAAGTCGTTGCCGATACCCACGATGCGAAACCGGAGGGGTGAGGTCTTGCGCACGCCTCGTCCAATTTTTCCAAGCGGATCACGCAATTGGAAAAGGTCGTCCTGCCCAATATTATCATCTCGTCCGCCCAATGTGTCGGAGACAACTCGGCGGGCGGCTTCTGCGGTGGCGTAATCTTGGCCGAGCAAGGCAAAACGCAAGGGGGCCTTTTCTAGAAGTTTTGCACACCGCGTCTCATAGGTTGCAAAGTCGGCAGGTGGCATGAGATGGTTGCCGAGCGGTTCCCAACGAAAATTTCCGGCGGCACGGGTGCTGCGCAGTCCCAGGGAACCAAGCAACAACCAGCCTTCCAGTGTGCGGTCGAAGGCTGACTGGTGTGGAACACTCAGGCCCCCCAACCGCGTAAGGACACGCAGCTCAAAATGTGTCCCTGGGGAAAAGGCGGCTTTTGGTCCGGCCTGGTCGCCATTTTTATGCGGAAGTGTATTCGCTCGTTGGGTGGTTCCAACCACCGAGGAAACGCGCACGACAATTTTGCTGGCGGTCGCGCCTCCGTGAACACTGCCAAAAATGGCATTCTCATCGGCAGGTCGTCCGCCCAAGGCCCGAAACCACCAGTGGAGTTGCCCGCGAATGGATGCGGCGCGGATTTCAGGGCGATCTTCGTAAGCCCCACGACTAAAGAGCGGGGTGATGAATTCAAGACGAAAGGCAATATTCATGGCAAAGCGGGTGCGTTGAGCTTTTGGCGCACCGCCTCGATGACGGTGGCGAGATCGGGCTTTTTCTTCTTCCACGTTTTCCAGCGGTCGCGTTTGTCTTTGTGCTCCCGCAAGAGCCGGAGAAAGGCGCGTTGATCGGGTTCGGGTTTGTCAGCGAGATTCCTGGCAAAGGCGGCGAAGGCTTCATCGGCAAGTTGGGGCAGGGTTTCAAAAGCAAGTTCTTCAGGAGAAAGGGAGGCCCGGCGTTTTTCTTCGGCGTCCGCCCTGGTCTTGGCCTCGGACTCGGCTTTGACCTTGGCCGCCAGAGTTTCAGCCTCACGGCGTTCCTCTTCCAGCAGTTGCTGCAAAACTTCGGGTTGCAATGAAAACCATCCGTATCCGGCACCGGTCTTGGCACCAAGACCGCGTATGGTAATGGCAGTTTCGAGCCAGTGCCCCGCTTGTTTCAGCAGTTCGGGTTTTTGGTCCACACCATTTAACACCAGGCAGAATGCAAACTGCGCGCCCGTTTCAACGGCGGGAAAAGGATTTGGCCGGAGCTGTTCATTTGACAATTCCTCCATTCGGCCAGTCCGATAATATTCGGGATAATGAACGTTGGTGAGGTCCACCACAACTTTCGCTTCATTCACCGGATAGGCGGGAAGGAAGGCAATCGCTCCTTTTTGATTTTCCGACCGCTGCGCAAGCAGGTGCTTAAATGGACGCAATTCGCCATTGGTGAAATCATTGTCCGACGTGCCGAAAATGGAATAGAACAAATCGAAAAGTTCATTCCGGCCATGCCCGCTGGTGGATTTTAATTCCTCCAAAGCCGCGTGCCGACAGACACCTTTGACAGCCGAACCGGGAATGTAGGGAAGCCCAAACAACCGGTCGAGACAAATGCCGGCGTTTTGAATCAGACTGTCAGCCAGGTTGATGGCCAACCGGCCTTCCAATTGGGCGATGACCACCGAATTTTTCTGGGAAAAATGTCTTTGGAACAGGCTGAGAAATCGCCGGGTGTGACGGGCGCGAAGGGTCGCCAGTTCCTTGGTGTCCCAGGAAATTTTGGCGAGTGATTCGGCAAGTTGTGCCTCCGCCAGCAGACGCTCGCGGTTGTCGAGTCCGACATTTTGCCCGCCCGCCCGGTAGCGTTTTACCCCCGCTTCGCGATTCAACAATTCGCCGGCGCCTTCCGCGATTCGCATAAAGCTCCAGCGCGAGGCGTCATCCCATTTGATTTCACCACCGTGCGAATCCCGCTCCAGTGGCCATCGTTTATGAAAGACATACTTGTCCAGCAACAGGCTGCGATTTTCGACTTTTTGGGCGGCTTGGCCGATTAGTTCAGCCACATCACCAGCCATGGGTATGCGGGCCATGGTCAGCCTTTCTTTACGAAGCGGCTGGCGTAAGTCAACCAGGCCATGGTTTCGGCTGTCGCCAACTTCAAGGTTTCGCTGGTGGTGGTTTTATCTGTGAGGAAGGTCATCAGCTTTTCCCGGTCGGTGCAGTGGCTTGGAATTATCGCAATATCCGTGTCCGCAAGATGACGGGCAATGGCATCAAACACTTTTTGCCAGCCTTCTTTTTCAGAAAACGAGTAGGCGGCGGTGGCGAGTAAGCCATGGTTGAGGATAAGCGGTGCGACTTTCTTGATTACTTCGCCCCCCTTATCGCCGGACACAGTGCCAAGCAAGAGGGCGTTGCGGGCGCGAATCTGGTCGAGGTTTTGCATGGTTAAATTCCTTATTGGCTGAGTTTGACGGTGCAGAAACCCAAGCCGGTGGTGCCACCGCCGCCGAATTGCACGAGTTGTTCATTTTCCAGAGATTTAAACACGGCGTTATCCTGCACGCCGCGTGACAACAAGGTGAGTGGGGCATATAATAGACACTCGGACGGAACTGTCTCCTCGTTGAATAGTCCGCCACCTTCCGTGTCTGCGGTTCCGGTCTCGTCAAGGATCCGCACATGCTGGCTCACCTGACAGGCGTTCACGGAGAAATGGGATAGATCGCCGTCCGAAAGCAGCACGAAACGGCCTTTGGCACCTGACAAAACCGCATCGCCAAGCAGCTTGGTTAGCACTTCCTCCCATTCGGTCGGGAATGGCTTTTCAAGATTGAAGCGGTATTCCTCCAGCACCACGCCTTTTTTTCCAAGCACGAGTTTATCCCCGGCAAGGCAGGTCATGTCGGCAGGGGCGGGCGGCACGGGAATATTTATCCCGGCATCCCGGGCAAAACGCTGGAGGGTGAGAGCCGACGTGGCCAGTGCGAAGGAGCCTTTGGCGGAGCGCACCGGAAAGGCCAGCAGGCGAGCCTCGCCAAAGCTGATTTTACCGGCGGTGAAGTCTTCGCCTTCATCCCCTTTGCCAAAGAGATCGTTCAGGACTTCTTTGCCCAGTGAACGTAGGTGGTCACGGAGAACGCCTTTTACCGAACTGCCGGGGATGATGGGGAAGCCGGTATGACGTTCGCGCTGGACGGGTTGGTCAATGGCCCCCACGCTGGAACCGGCCCCGACATGGAGGGGTGTTCGGGTGAAGATATAGAGCAATTTCTGTTTCATGTGGTGAATGGTCGGTTGTTTGGTTCGATTTTAAATTCTCTGGTTTTTCATTCCCCCGCCGCTAAAAAAATGCCAGGTGCCGCAGACGCCCAAGCCAAAGCCTTTTTCACCCAGCAGGGTGCTGCGCCGGTTTTTGATTTCCAGACCATGGGTAGTGCCGTGCCAGTTCAGGGCGTTCGCCAGTTTTTGCGCTTCCGCCGCCGTAGTGGCTTCAAAGTAATAAACCGCTCCGGCCGGCACGGCCAGATGGGTTGATTTGGCCCCGCCATCGGGTCGGTCAGTTCCATTCGGCAAAGCCCATCCTGTAACAATAAGGGGCTTGGGAACAATGGCCGCCACCAGGCGGGCGGAGAATGGCAACAATTTGCCAACGCGAACACGCCAGGCGTTCCGATTTTCCCGTTCACCTCGTTCAGTATCGTCTGCCTTCAGGAGTACCCGACCACTGCCCGGCTCAATCCAGTTTGGCAACCAACCCCCGGAATGCAATTTAACGCCTTTCTGCTGGTTTTCTAAAATTTCCGGCCAAATAGCCGGTGAAAGCAGAATCCATTTAACCAAGTACCTTCCGTCCGCCACGGTGAAATCATCGGCTTTGCCCAACGGCAGGGGGAGACGACTGCCTGTTTTTCCAACAAACTTCGCCGAACAGGCCCGTTGTTGTCCGCCAATAACGATTCTGCCGCCATCCCCTTTGAGTAAAGAACAAATAAGGTCATGGTCACCGGCTGAATCGTTGAAATCCTGTTCCGGTGCGGTGGCCAGGGTGCCTAAGCCCCACCCCTCGCGCAGGCGCAGGTAACTGGCGGAATAAAGCCTTTCCCCATCCTGAACACCGGTATTCGGATCAATCCCTATGCCAATGAAATGTTCAGTGTCGGCGAAGTCAGAGTCGTTTTTGAAAGAGCATTGGGCCGCCAATCGGTTACGGGGAAGAGTGCCAAGGTAAGCATTCCACGCCCCCTCACTCCACCAAGCTTCCAGTTTATCCTTGGTGGCTTTCCCGGTGTTCGTCACGGGATAATTCAACTCCGGGGCCAAGCTGGAAGGCGTGGTGGACCGATCCACCTGCCGGGGAAGCAAAGTGGGCTTGGTCGAACCGGCAAGTTGAGCATCGGCAGGTCGTGAAAAGTGCCAGTTTTCGGTGTCCCCGTCCTTATAGACGGGAAAAGGTCCGGCCGTTTTCAAGGAACCAAACTTACGGTCGGGCTGTCTGTTGGTATCGTAGATGCCGTTGCGTCCGCGCAGATGGTGGTGAATTTTTTGCCCGGTGGCTTGCTCCAAGTCCGCCTGATGCAAGGCGGCATGAAACGCAGCGCTGACCACGGTCGGCAGTGGCCACGCAGCGCCATGCCCGGCAAGCGAGCCATCCATGGGGCGGCCATCGCGAAAGAAAAGCACGTCGGTGGGACGAAGAAGAATGGTTTTCATGGAGTGACTTTCGGCTCGCCTTTGTTTGGGGAATTTTGAGCCGGAGCAAAGGCAACCGTGCGAAAGAGACCAATAACATCCTGCAGTTGCTCTTCGGCTGAATGCGGATACCGCTCGGCAAGGTGTTTGAGATATTGATCCAAAGCCTCCCGCAATGGCTGGCAGAAGTGTTCATGCTCATCCTTGGGTGGGAATTTCGGCCCATGCTGGCGGCCCAAGACATGGGCAAACTCCCGCCGGATTACCTCGGAAACGTCGAAACGCTCCACCGGTTCCAGTGCCTTTTCCCCGTCTCGCTTTTTTGGCTCCGCCATCAGCGGGGTGCCGACCGTAAGATAGGCCTGGAGCAATTCAACTAGGGCAAAGGTGAATTCGGCGCTCAATACCTCGCGGATGAGCGCATCAGCGATGGCTGTAAACAATTCCAATCCCCCGCCTTCCCATTTGCATCCCCATTCGATGGTCTCGCCGGAACGTTTGAAGAGCGTGATGGCGACAGCGCGGCGGTTTAATTTATTTTTGGCGCGCTGCTCCGCAATCTGAGCGGCACGGACAAGGTCCTGCAACGAAAATGTGAAATGTGCCATGGCGATGCCGGCGGAGGCATCCAGAGGTTCGTCACGATTTTGAATTTGAATTTGGTTGGTCGCGGCTCGGAAGGCCGTTCGGAGGGCTTGCGCGCATTCCACGGCTTGATCTGCGGGCAGCAGCGCCAACACATCATCGCCTCCCGCGTAAATGAGGAATCCTTTATGTTTCGCAACGATGGGCCGGACTCGGTCACGGGCGAAAGTGCTGAGGGCCGCACTGAAACTGACGTGGTGGGAGGAAAGTTCCCTCTCCTTGGGAAGAGCTTCGCCATCCAGCCACCGGCCAATGCGGTCGCCGTCGAGCGCAACCACCGCAAGGTATTTTTCATCCGAAGTCGGTTTGCCAAGGTTTGCGTCATCAAGTTGGTCAGTTTTTGAAGCGATGGCGAGCGTGCTGGGAATGCGAAATTCATCCGAGCCGGTTTTCAATCCCAATTCGTCTTTGAGATAAGCCAGGTGCCACAGGCGTTTAACCAGAGTAATGGCACCGATCCAGTCATCATGCTTGAATAGAAAGGCATATTTGGGGTTGGATTCGAGCCGGTGGATAAATCCCGGACCACCTTCAAGGGCTTCCTCTTTGCCGGAAAGGCTGTCCTTGTTGGAAGCCGCTCCGGTCTTGACCGCTCCGGTGCTCCATGCCTTAAAAGCACGAGTTTGGCGAACCGCATCCAATTGCAGGCCGATTTGCTTATAGGCGTCGGCGTAGCTGTTCCCGGCAAGCGGCGTAACTTGCCAGGATATGGAGAGAAAATTCTTCACCTGATGGTCAAAGCGTTGCTTTTGAGCCGCAGCAATGAAGTCCTGGCCATTCCAAACAGCCTCGCAGATTTCCCCCCATTCGGCTTCGATGGCTTGCTGAACGTTCCCGGCAAATTTTCCGGCTCCCGCCGAGGGAATGGTGGCAACAAAAAGATTTGGCAGGTTGGGGGTGAGCAGGGCCGATTGTTCAGGCATTTTTCGCCACAACTGAGGAGCATCAAGCAGTGGTTGATTTTCTGGATCGGGAAGCACAAGTTTCCCCCCGTCTGCCTGGAGTCGGCGAACCCCGGCGGCAATGAGCCAGCTAATCAGATAACTGCCGCTCCACAAGTCACGCGTGCTGCGGGCCTGGGCGATGAAATCTTGCACCGGCCCGATCTGTAGTTTTAACAGACAGTACCCATTTTGCGGTTGCTCATCGCTCATAATAATATGCACTCACCTCTCGTCTCTGATTCCTTTTTGTGTAGCGCGTTTGCCCACTCTTAACGCTTTTTGGTTTGCGTCACAAGTTTTATTCCAAAACTCATTCCCGCCCTTTCGCGCCGATGCCTTTGTTTGCTTTCGTTTCCGTAATTTGCTTCTAATGAGCCTTGGACGACTGATAAATTTTTCCACCTCCACTTTCCGCCAAAAAACCCAACAAAACCCCTATGAACAGCACCCACCACCGCTTCCATCCCGGCTGCCTGCCCCTTGGCGAGGCCGATGTCCCGCTCGCCCCCATCCCACTCCCGCCACCCGCCATTCCCACCCCTCCGGCCACTCCACCGCCAACTGGAAGCCGAACATCGGCCGTCAAAAAGCTCTCCTTCGGCAAAATCGCCACCAAAAAGGAGAACACCAAGACCGCCTACCCCGTCTTCCCCGACCCCAACGGCGCCGCCGCCGCCCTGGCCGCCACCATCATCCGCCAGGTCGAGGAATTCGACGCCCTTGAGGGATCGCTGAAAACCAACAAAGAAGAGCTCAAGTTCATGGTCGCGCCGGAATATTTCCGCGTCAACCAGGGCCGGCACGAAGTCCCCTCCAGCGTCAGCGTCAAATCCACCGAAGGCGAGGTGCTCGTCACCTTCCAGAACCGTTACAAGACCATGCCGGACGAATCCCCCATCGTGCCGTTTTTGGGCGACCGCACCGGCGAATACTTCCGGCAGGCCTTCGAGTTGAAAGTCAGCGGCGACAAACTGCCTGCCGACCGCGCCCAGGAAATCCTCGATGCCCTCAACGAACTGTTCACCCGGTTCAACTGTCCCGACGCCCTCGAAGTCAAAACCTGCATCAAACCCACCACCGAGTTTCACGCCGCCCGCCACCTGCTGCTCACCCCGGACCAGAACTTCCAACTGGACCAGGTCTGCCCCATCATCCCCATGGTCAAAACCAAGGGCCGCAAATAACTTCCCCGTCCGGGTAAAAACCCCCGTCCGGGTAGGACCCTGCCGTGCGCCGCCGCGCCCTTACTGCGGCCGGCGCTGACATAAACCCTAATCCACGCTGGCCTCTGAAGATCCTCCGGGAAGTGCCGGGCAATGCGTGGCGGCAGTTTTTAATTTCTGCTTTCTGTTTTCCAAATTTCAGCTTTTATCCAGATGAAAGAATACCTCCTCAAATTATTGGAACTTTGTTCCGATGAAAACTTCGGCCAGGAAGCCGTCGAATACGCCATCTTGAATGGCCACCTCCAGCTCACCTACGACCTGCCCACCGATTTGCGGATCATCATGGGCGAGCCTGGACGCCCGGAAACCGGCTGTTACGACCAACTCTGCGCCCAATACCGCGCCATCACCCGCCAACCCACCCAAACCCTCGTTGGCCTCTATCAAACCTCCGGCCTCATGGCCGAAATCATGGGCGTCCAACCGGAAACCTGCGCCCTTCCTCATTCATAATCCTTTATCCTTATGCTTATCAGCCCTCCCTCATTTCCGCTTCGGCCCGTCAACGGCGGCCCGCTGCCCCAAGCCCGGCCCAAACGCGGCCGCTGGATTTGGGAACCCAAAGTCAACGGCTGGCGCGCCTGGATCAACACCCACGCCGGGCAGGCGTACAATCGGAAAAACGAACCCTTGTCCATCGAGCGCGAGTTTGCGCCCATCTTGGCCAGGCTCAAAGCCGCCAACCTGCCCATCATCTGGCTCGACACCGAAGCCTTTGAACGCCGGCACCCGCTCGGCCGCGGCTCCCTCGTCCTGCTCGATTTCGCCCCCGGCGTGTATCCCGGCGGCTACACCCTGCCGCTGGACCTGACCCTGGAGCAACGACAGATCTTTATGGAAGAAGCCACCAACGGCCTGGCCGTCCCCTGGCGTTTCCTGCACGAACCACCGCCGGAGAACTCGCTGCTCTACTTCGCCTACACCTTCAACGATTACGGCATCGCCGCCCCCACGGACGCCGACTGGCTCCCCAACGAACTGCGGTACCGGGGCGAGGATTTTGACGGCATCCACACCGGCTGGCGACTGCTGCAGGACGCCAACCGGCGACTCGGCGTGGAACTCTTTGAAGGCCTCGTCGCCAAGCGCACCGACAGCCGCTACCCGCTTCAACTCCGAACCCCCGACCAGGAATTCCCCTTCTGGATGAAACACCGCTGGCGCTTTTAACTCCCCATCCGTAGCAGACGAGGTCACGAGGCTCTGACTAATCCAGTCTCCGCAACTGTAGGCCCGGTGGCCTCACCGGGCGTCCCCCCTTGCCAAGCCGAGGTTCGACCTTTCTGCTTTCCCAATTTCTGCTTGTGCCTTTGCGCTCTCTGCGTTCTTTGCGGTCAAATCAAATCCCCGTAGCAGACGAGGTCACGAGGCTCTGACTTCGTCTTTGTTCGCGTAATTTGCGGTTTAAAAATTAAATCTCTCTGTGATCTTTGTGTTCTCTGTGGTAGAAATCTCCCGCCTTATCCGCGCCCATCTGCATCCAGCTTGTGGTTAAATCCCCCGTCCCCATCTTCAGCCTTCCTCAGTGACCTCTGTGCCTCCGTGGTTAAGAATTGTCCCGTCTTGTTCGCATATTTAGCGTATTTCGCGGTTAAATCTCCCTGTTTCCGCTCTTCCGTTTTCTGCTTTCTACTTTTATTTTTCCATTGTCCCCCATCGTCACCCATTTTACATTTAACTAAAAACCATGATCCAACCCAGCAAATTCATCCCCGCCCGGCCCGAAGACTTCGTCGGGACCGGCGACTACGGCGCCCACACCGCCGCCCATGAACTCGTCGGCCTCGTCAACCAGGCCCGGGCCAATCACAACTCCTCCCTGGCCGTCCTCATCAACGGCCGCCCCGGCATCGGCAAGTCCGCCCTCTGCCGCTGGTTCATCCACGACCTCCTCGGCTGCGGCAAATTCAGCATCATCCGCAAAAATGGATCCGAAGTGGACAAGGAATTCATCACCCAACTCGCCGGCCAGCTCGGCTACCGCGACCTCTATTCCGAGTACAAAGCCATCTGGATTGAAGAGTGCGACCTCATGAGCCTCCCCGCCCAGGGCCGCTCCCTCACCTACCTGGACGACCTCAACGAAAGCACCGGCACCGTCTTCCTCTGCACCAGCAACTGCAAACTCGCCGATTTCGAGCCCCGGTTCAGCAGCCGATTCAACGTCTTCGAACTCCAGCCCCCCACCGCCGAAGAAATCGAACCCCTGCTCGCCCGCTGGCTCCGGCATCCCGAAGCCATCCGCCAAATCGCCCGCCTGGCCGCCGGCAACGTCCGCGCCGCCCTCAAGGACGCCGACCGCCAGTTCGCCGCCGAAAATCCGTGATTATTTCTTTGCGTTCTTTGTGTTCTTTGCGGTTAAATCATCCCATGAACAACGAAAACGGCCTGCCCGCTGAAGTCCAAAAATTCATGGACAAATATCTGCACACCGAGCAGGAACGCCAACTGTTCATCAAAGACTATCAGCAACTCCAGAGCGCCCAGGCCCGCGCCGACTTCCTGCGCTCCACCGCCGCCGTCCCCACCGAAGCCGAGATCCAGGACGCCGAAGCCGCCCACACCGCCCTCCGCCAGTCCGAAAACAATTGACCCTGTAAATTTCCGTCTCGACCAAAAGTCCCCACCCGGTAGGGCGTTGCTGCCGCAACGCCCAAAATAAAAAACCGGCCGAAAGGCCGGTAAATTTCCCCTTTTGCGTTGCGGTTAATCAAATCCCCGTGGCCGCCGAGGTCACGCGGCTCTGACTTCGTCTTGTCCGCGTATTTTGCGGCTTAAAAATAAAATTCCCCTATTTCGTATTTCGCGGTTAAATCTCCCCGTTTCCGCCTTCCCGCTTTCCACTTTTTACCAAAAGTTTCCCATTGACGCCATTTGGCACCCACGTTAATCTTTCCCCCTAATTAAGCCCGGATGGCCCAGGCCATCATGCAGTTAAATCAATTTCCCGCACCGCTGCTGGGCGCCATCGCCCGGCGGTTCGTCCTCGTTCAATCGCAGGCCACCCAAATTCCCCAACCTCGCCCCTATCCGCGCCATCTGGTGATTTTGCGCAACTTCGGTTGCGCCAGCTACCAATACATCCACTGCAATTGATTTTATGGCCAGCCATCCCCTTTCCCCACCCGCCCGCGACATCCTGGCCCAAGCCACCGTCGAGGAAAACGCCGTTTTCCTGCCCACCTACCAGCTTGAGCAAACCCTTTACGTTGAAGTCACCGGGCACCTCATGCAAATCGGCGGCACCTGGGACCGTAAAGTCCGCGGCCACCTCTTTCTCGGAGATCCCACCGCCAGGCTCGCCGCCCTGCTAGATACTGGCTCAACTGTAGGCCCGGTGCCCCCACCGGGCGTCCCCACTTCTCCCATAACTCCCAAATCTGAACCTATGCCAAAACCATCCGACAAAGTCCCTGACCAAACCCCGGCCGCAAAAGCCGCACCGGCCCCAAGCCCCGGCCAAGCCGGGGTTCGGTCGCCAGACCCCAGACCCCAGGCCCCAGAACCAAATATGAAATTCACCATTCCCCGCAAAGACCTCCTGGCCGCCATTGCGGCCGTCAAACCCGCCGCCGCCGGCTCCCTCCCGATCCTGAACCAAATCCTGATCGTCGCCCACGAGAAATCCGTCACCTTGACCGCCACCAACCTCGATCTTTACATCCGCGTCAACACCGACGCCGATGTCTCTGGCGAAGGCAAGGTCACCTGCCGCGCCACCCTGCTGGCCGACATCATCAAGGCCGCCGACGCCGCCGACGTCGTCCTTTCCACCAAGGGCCGCAACCTCAAAATCGAGTGCGGCGCCGCCAAGCACGAAGTGACCACTCTCGATCCCGAGGAATTTCCACCCTTCCCGCGCGTCAGCACCAAAGGGCAGAAAACCCCGCCCGTGCAGGACTTTGCCCTCGAAGACGCCGTTTTCCGCACCATGCTCACCGAAACCGTCTTCGCCTGCAGCGATGATGAAACCCGGCTCGTCCTGAACGGCTGCCTCGTGCAGCTCGAATCCGGCCGGCTCACCGTCGCCGGCTGCAACGGCTTTCAACTCGCCCTCAGCACCTGCGACACCCCCGCCCGGGAAAACCAAACCATGATCATCCCGGCCGCGACCGTTCGCGAACTCCTCCGGCTCCTCGGCGGCGATCCCGAGAAACCCCACCGCCTCACCGTCACCGCCGGCGTCAACCTCGCCCAGTTCAGTTTTGGCGAAATCACCATCGTCAGCAAACTCATCGAAGGCCAGTACCCCGACTGGCGGAAAATCCTCCCGGCCGAAAACCTCACCGCCTGCCTGCCGCGCACCGAACTCCTGCGCTCCATTGGCCGCATTGCCCTCGTCGCCGATCAGGTCCGCCTCACCTTCAGCACCCGCAGCCTCGCCATCACCAGCGAAGGCAAGCGCGGCGCCGAATACCTGGGGGAAGCCAGCGACAGCCTCCTGACCCCGGCCAATCACGCCGCCGAGGCCCTGTTCAGCACCCGCTACCTCCTCGACATCCTCACCGCCGTCCCTGATCAGGATTTGGAAGTCCACCTCAACCCCGGCGGCCGGACCCTGTTCAAAACCACCGGCCGCGGCTGGCGCGCCATCCTGAGTCCCGTGCCGCCGGCCAAGGACGCCGCGAAAGCCCCCGCCTCCAAACCCAACCCCCAGAGTGGGGCAGGCGTCCCGCCTGCCATCCCTTCCGGCTCCGATCCAGCCCATGGCCAAACCGAGGTTCGGCCCGCCAAGGCCGCCTAAACAATTTCCGAACCACTGACACCAAACAACTATGCTGCAAACACTGCTCCCATTGCTCCGTCCCGGCGACACCCTCGGCCTCACCATCGCGTGCGAGGCCCCGGAAACCACCATCGGCGACACCGTCACGCCCGCCCGCTACCGCGTGAACGTGCTGCCCAAACTGTTCACCCTCGACGGCGAGACCGGCCCCGACCGGCTGGCCTTAAACCAACCCCTTAGCCTCACCGGCAGCCTGGCGGAAATTGACTCGCCCGAGTTCGTGGCCACGCTCCACCGGTATAGCGCTTCCACCACCGATTTGCGCCACACCATTGATGATGTCGAGGCCGCGCACAAAGCCGCGAAGGAAAGCAAGGGCAGGGCGGGCAAGCCTCGCGCTTCTGTAGGCCCGGTGCCCTCACCGGGCGCTGAGACCGAGGAAAATGAGACCGGCGACGAAACTGACAACAAGACGCCAGATCCCAGACCCAAGACCCCGGCAGCCAAACCCGAAAAACCCGCCGACCCAACCCCGTCCCTGATTTAACCCCTCAACCATCAACCAACGCAACCTTATGGCCCTGACCGCATCACCCATTACCCGCCAATTCACCTACCACGGCGTGAATCTGCCCGACCCCAACCCGGCCGCGACCGTTGACGCCGTGCGCGATATTTTCGCGCAAACGCACCCGGAGATTGCCAACGCCGCCATTGACGGTCCCACGCAAAAAGGGGCCGTCCAGCACTACACCTTTGTGAAGAGCGTCGGCACCAAAGGCTGATTGCTTAGTGGCAGAGAGTGGCAGAGGCGTCTCGCCTCTGTCCATTTTTGCCGCCCCCATCGAGGCGGCAAAACTGCACATCCTGATATAACTATGCCCAAAACCACCCATTCCAAGCCTCCAGACCCCGAACGCGAGACCCTGAAAAGCCGCCTCACTGCCATCGCCAACCAACATAAACCCTACCTGCCCATGCAGGACAACGCCTTCACCAAATGCTCACACGTCATCGCCAAAGCCGCCGTCGCCTCCGGCCGTCCCCTGCCACTGCCCGGCGCAATGCTCCCGCCATTGTAGGCCCGGTGCCCTCATCGGGCGTTGTGTCGTCTCTGGTCCTTCCCGCCTTGGATAAGTCCATTCCCGCCACCTGGGAATTCAACGCTGATCAGGACTGCTCTTTGGCCGTGGCCCACCTGCTGGTGGACGCCGGCCTGCTCACCGAGGCCCACGTCGTCGGCCGCCCCTCGCTCCAGTCCATCATTGAAACCTATTTTACCGATTCCCTCCATGCCGCCCGCCCCACCGAGATGGCCGATCTCTGCCTGTCCATCACCGATGATGTCCTCAATGAATTCAACGTCCACTGGGACTCCTATGCCAAAAAATATTCCACTCATCCCGACAATCTGTTCGAGGGTGGGATGCCCTGCCTGACCGGCTTGTCCAAGGCCCAGAAGGAGAAGGCGGTGGACGCGCAGCGCACCCCGGACAAATCCAAACTGCGCGCCCTGGTCATCGCCTTCGGCGTGGCCGACGGCATGCACTGCGAAACCATCGGTCCCGCGCTCGAAGCCCTGGACCAATGGCCGCGCGTCGGCCAGAGCGTCCTGGCCATCCTCGAAGACGGCCTCCAGCACACCACCCGCTGCATCAGCCCGGGCACCTCCCTTAGTTGGGCCGGCTCCCAGTATTGGATGGGCGAGAACGACGAATCCCTCAGAGTCGAAGAGGAATTGGAATATGTTCGCGACGACATCGAACGCAAAGTCAAGGCCCACAATGCCGCATTGAAAACCGGAGAAAAGCCCGTGACCATGCCCACCGACGAGGAAATCATCAAGGACCAAATCTGTCATTTTACCCGCAAAGATTTGGACGCCTCCATCCCGCCCAAATGGCATCAGCAATGCAAACCGTTGCCCGAACTGCCCTTGACCTTGGATTCCGCGGCCACCTTATCCCTCGACAGTGCCAACCAGACTCTCATCCATACCCTGCAAAGCTGGCCTGCGGACCATGCGCGCCGCCTGTGGCCGGAAATTTACAACGCCTGTCAGCGGATCCGCGAACTGCGGCGGCTGGATTCTGCTTCCGACAATGAACTCTGCGAAAACGTCGCATGGGAATGCTGCCCCTTCATGCTGCGGCTGCATGACCATGATTGCTTGGTGCAGATCGCCGACGACACTTGGCAGGACATCAGCAACGCCGGCGAAGCGAACATGGAGGTCAACAGCATGTTCCTCTGGCACGATGCCCCCAGCTTTGTCCGCGCCTTTCAGCGCGTCCAAAACTTCCTCGCCCTCGTCCACGCCTGCGAAGACCTCATCCGCCTCCTGCGCCAAACCCCGGAGCAAATCAAAATCCCAATTGCTTTATGAAAACCGTCCTCAACCTCGGCCAAACCGCCACCTTCAATCTCCAGCAAGCCCTGTTGATTTACGAACGCGAGTGTCACCACTTCACCGGCAAAGACCCCTCCATCAATACGGCCGTCTCCGTCCATCCCATTATTCTGGTCGGCAAACGCCCCACCATCGGCCCGGGCCAGCCCGTCACCATCGGCACCATCCAGACCCTCGCCGCCGCCGTGGGCAAAAACATGGCGGCCTGCTACCTGCCGCCCAGCGTTGTGAGCATGGGTTACGGACAGCTCGCCTGGTGGTGTCCCGCCGCCCGGCGCCGCATCTGGTTCAAAGCCGATGGCCGGTTTAACGGCGGCGGCACGGAGAACCACTCCGAGACAGCCCGCGTCACCCGCCTCAATGGCAAATTCGTCCATCACCCTGCGCTGCTCTTCCTCTCCAAAGGCAACACCATCGCCGTCTTTGCCCTGGCTGCCAGCGAGCGGCCCGGCCCCAACACCCCCATCTACCGCGCCCCGTACTGGAACCTATGGAAGAGCGGCGTCATGTGCCAGGGCAACCGGCATGTCACCGACACCGCCACGCCCTCCGCCATTCCTGAATACGAGGATGCTTTTTTCAACAGCGCCTTCAGCCACACCAACATCACCAAACTCTGCCGCTTCCCCGGCGGCCACACCGCCCTGTGGGAGGAATTGGCCAAACGCAAGCACGCCCCCGACACCGCGTTTTGGACCGCCAACCTTCACCGGATCAAATCAACCGTCGGCACCATCATCACCAACGAATTGGAGGAAGAATGAAACACGCGTTACCCTCACACTTTATTAACGGTCGCCTGCGCCTGATCGTCGCCGGATGTGGTGGCAACGGCAGCCAGATGCTCAACGGTCTGGCTCGCCTGCACTGCGCCCTGCAGGCCCTGGGCCATCATGGACTGGAAGTGACCGCCGTGGACCCGGACACCGTTTCCGAGGCCAACATCGGCCGCCAACTGTTCAGCCCCGCCGATGTCGGCCAGCCCAAGGCCGCCGTCCTCATCAACCGGATCAATCTGTTCTACGGTCTGGATTGGACCGCCATCAAAGGCCGCGTTTGCGAGCATAGAGGCCACCACGGATTGGGCAAACACATCCTCATTGGTTGCGTGGATAGCATCCGTGCCCGGCAACAGATCGGTCAATATGGCCGGTTTTACGCCGACTACTGGCTCGACCTTGGCAACACCGACAAAAAAGGCCAGGTCATCCTCGGAGAATTTGCGCGGCCGGCTCGCGGAATCGCGAACCTCCGCAAGCCCGAGACCCCATCTCGCTTGCCCCACGTTCTGGACATCTTCCCCGAGTTGCAAAAGAAGAACGTCAGGGAAGACACCGCCCCGAGCTGCTCGCTGGCCGAGGCCTTGGACCGGCAGGATTTGTTCATCAACCAATGGCTGGCCACCGCCGCGTTGCAGCTCCTCTGGCAGTTCATCCGCCAGGGCGGCTTGGACATCCACGGCTACTTCATCAACCTCGAAACCAACCGCGTCACCCCGCTGCCCATCCGGTAGGGCGGTAAAAACCTATGGATGGCCCCATGTCCCGTTCTTGTTTCGAGCCCGGTGGATGCGTTTACGAATTCAACGGCGGCTGTGCCCCCTTGCCGCCGAACGTTGCCCACCGCCTCGTCAATAGCACCGGCTGCTTTGGCCGCGGAGTCTTCTCCAAAGGAGAAGAGGAAGGCTACCGGCTTGAAGAATTCACCCAAACCCTCAAAAGCGGCGAGACCTTTCACGTCCGCCGCTGGGTCAAGGACGTCACCTGGGATGAAGTCATGGCCGAGCGCCGCCACCGCCAGCGCGCGCGTCTGGCTGCCATCCACCGCGACGTCACCGAGAAACGCGCCCTGCGGATCACCGTCCAGTTTTACGGCGCGCAGGTCGGGCTTGGCTGGCATGTTTACTTTCAAGCCGCCGGCGCCCCCGGGCGCGGGTTTGAAGACTGGCGCCGCGATGACATCAAATTCCTTTTGGAACGCTTTCCCCTCATGCAATGGGACGCCCCGCTGGTTGAGGCCAGAACCGGCCACCAATGGATGGAAGCCTTCGCCCGCAAATACCAAGTCGGCATCACCCACCGCCAACCCAAGGGTTCCCTCACCTGCTGGGCACTCTGCCGGGGCGAAACCATCCTCAAACTTTTATGAACCTAAACCAACCATTCATCACGTTTCTCAAAGCCGAAAACGCCAGCGTCCGTCTGTACAACCTGCTCACCAGCACGCCCATCAAGACGGATGTCCCCATCACCCTCGTGGAATTCATGCACTGTTGGCCCCTCGCGCGCCTGAAAAAAGAAGTCTTCGGCTTCGGACCCCAAGCCCAGAAAGAACTTCATGACATCTTCAAACGCATCATTACCAACGCCCCTGACGGCCCCCTGGGCAGTCATGGTTTATTGTGTGTTTACACCGCCAGCTTGGAGATCCACACCCACGAATGGCACGCTGTTACCAAACTCACCAATGGCTGGCGCGACCGGTGCGTCACCTGTGGGGCGGAACGCACCGTGCCCAATTTGTTACCTTCTGCCAAATCCGATGATTTGACAGATTGCCCTGGCTGTAAAAAACACACCTTCTGGCGCGGCTTTTGTCCTGAATGCCACTATCACACCCCGCCCGAAAGGACCTGCGTCCACTGCGGCTGCACCGACAGCCATGCCTGTCCCGGTGGTTGCTCCTGGGTTGTACTGCATAAGCACACCCCCACCGGCGTGTGCAGCAATTGCGCCATCACCCCGGCCGGAACCATTGCCGTCCTGCGCCGCCAGAAAACCATGGTGGAACGTCGGCTGCATCGCATGGAGAAAGCCGCCGCCGCCGTCCGCCGTGGCGGGCGCGTCATCAACTGGGCGATCCGTGCCGCCCAAGTCCCCGCCTACGGAGAATGGAACTTGATCCAGCTCCACCGCGCCGTCAAAGCCTACCGGGAATCATAATAACCATGCACACGCGCCAAGTTCATATCCCCGAGTCCTACGGGCCGCCAGAAACCGAATCCAAAGTGCAAATCCGGGTGCGGCTGGGCAACCAGTTGATGTCGGCGATCAAGACCGGCTTTGTGACCTGCATCGGACCTCACCCCGAGTCGTGCGACTGGCGCGCCCATGAGAATCACGTTTTAAAACTCCCCCTCTGGAAGGCGTACCGTTGCCTTTACTGCGGCTTTTACTTCTGTGAAAAGTGCGCCGGCGAGCACTTCGGCAAGACCCGGCAGGAATACGAAAAAGAAAAATCAACCCGGTAGGGCGGAACTGCCGCTCCGCCCTGAATAAATTCCCCATGAAGTCGGTAAAACCACCCATTAAAACCATGAACATCCAACTGTCCCATATGCAGGCGCATAATCTTGGCCGCGCCTTTGCCGAAACCATCCATTCCGAGATCATCCGCCGCCGGCTCATCCGTATCGGCATCGGTTACCCGGGGCCAAATAGCGATTTCCAAGCAGTTCGCGCCGCCATTGCCAGCATCCCGGATAAATTTGAGCGCTGGTCCTTCATTGCAACCGTTAAATATTATCTGCACCTGATCATGGCAAACAAAGGCACCGTTCCCTGTTGGCAGGACTATGTCGCCAAAGTCGAGGCAATTAACAACGCCTATTGTAGCAATCGCCCGAAAGCCTACCTGTGCGCCCGGCCTTAATCCCCATCTTTGCGATCTTTGTGGTTAAATTTCCCGCCTTCTGTTTTCTGATTTATGATTTTTGATTTTTGATTATGCGCATCACCCTCACCCCCCGATCCCGTCCGGCGATTGCCCCGCCGGGCGAAGCCCCATCGCGAGGCCGGCGTTCGGCCATCGCCAACGCCAACCTCCAGGCCGTGCTCGACTCCGCCTCCAACGCCGCCGTCAAAGGCCAGGCCCAGTATCACACCCCCGTCCAGTGGGGCGAAGCCCTGGCCCAGGCGCTCCCCGCCTACCGCCCCGTCCTCGTGGACCTCACCTGCGGCGACGGCCAGCTTCTGCGCGGCTCCCGCGCCGCCTGCACCAGCCACCTCCTCGGTTGCGACATCGAAGAGTGGCAGAGGCGTCCCGCCTCTGATTCCGCCTTTATTAACGCCGACCTCACCCAACTCGCCACCTACTTCGACCAAGCCGACTGGACCGCCGATTGCTTCGTCCTCAACCCGCCGTTCGATCTCCATTGGTATCGCGACCGGCTCGCCTTCTTGGAAGACTCCGCGTGTGCCGCCGTCGCCACCGCCTTCAGCCGCCACGATGGCCGGACCGGTCGGGACACCATAGACTCCACCATCGCGACGCTCTGCCTTGCCTTGGACCGCTGCTCCCCCTGGGGCGAAGGATTCATCATCGCCAACGAGAGCACCATCGAGCGCCTCATCTTCGCCCCCAACGCCCCGCACGCCGCCCTCGCCGCCCACGTCTGGGCCCGCGTGACCATCGCCGGCAACATCTGCACCCAGAGTGGGGCAGGCGTCCCGCCTGCCGCAGCCGCGGGCGTCTCGCCCGCAGTTCACAAAGCCCCGTCTGGGCAGGACACCCCGTCCGGGCAGGACTTCCAGACCTCCATCCTCTACTTCGCCCGCTCCCACACCAGCGGCGTCAACCAAACATTGGAATTCAGCACCAACCATCCAGCCGGCTATTCCACCATGATGGCCCGGGCGCGCGCCGAACTGGCCCGCCTCGGCAGACTCCGCGTCTCCTACCGCGCCGGCAGCGTCGTGCGCCAGTTCGAGGGCGGCCACACCGGCACCACGGCGGACCTCTGGAACGCCATCGGCCTCGAATGGCGCACCGTCCAGGGCCGCAACCGCCCCGGTGATCTGCGCTGGAACATCTGGCTGGCAGCCGACGGCACCATCGCCACCAACCTCACCCCCTTCCAGGAATGCGAGCCCGTCAAGAAACAGCAATACATTCGGCTCCACGCCCTCCAAGGCCGCCACCCCATGCAGCTCATCCTGCAAACCGCCGACCGCAAGGAACTCGAACGCGCCGTCTTCGGCGTTAATGGGAGCGGCGACTCGCCGTGGAGAGTTTGCCCCACCGTCACCGCCGCCGTCCGCGACGCCCTGGCCGAATACAACGCCGTCCGCTCCCCGCTCTATCCCCTCAGCCACATCCAGCGCCTCGGCTACCTCGACGAAAATGACGACATCCTCTGCCTCGTAAATCTGGGTGGCAGCCAAGGTGACGAGGCTCTGAATAATCCGATCCCCGCTCCTGTAGGCCAGGTTACCAAGCCGGGGTCCGGCCCCTCACCAGGCGCTCAGCCACGCTTCCTCGCCGGCCATCGCTATTCCATCCGCACCGAAACCCTCAGCGTCAAGCGCACCGGCCGCAAGATGAACCTCACCGGCGAATTGGATGACGTCCAATGGGAGGGCAGCGAACTCGCCATCTACATCAAGGACGAGGACGGATTGGAACAACTCTTCATGGAGGAGCGCCTGCGGGCCCCCAACGTCCGCCTCTCCATCCAGGACGAAGGCGCACCGTCCCCCATCGAATACAACCTGCAGCAGCTCGTCGAACACTTCGAGATTCCCGAAGTCCCCGACGTCGCCAGCAAAGACCCCGTCGGCTACCAGCGCAACCTCGACCTCCTCCACCAAATCGAACAAATCGTCAACGCCTGACGGTAGGGCGGTGTTGCCGCACCGCCTAAAAAAACCGGCCGTAAGGCCGGTAACTTTTCCCCGTTTCCGCTCGCTTTCCCAATTTCCGCATTTAACCAACCCCTGTGCCCAAACCCTTCACCCGCAAACAACGCCTTTGCCACCGCCGCCGGACCCTGCGCCGCCGCCTGCGCGCCGCCTATTGGTTCCATCGCGTCTTCACCACGGACCCCGCCCAAGCGCGACAGAAGATGCTGCTGGCTATGAACGCTCCCGCGTTTCAACCCCTTGACGCTTTATGACTCCATTATTCATCCCCCTGAAAACCAAGTTCTTTGAAGCGTTCAACAATGGCTCAAAAACCACCGAATACCGCCTCTATGGCCCGCGCTGGAACGAGCGCACCTGCCCCGTCGGTCGCCCCGTGGTGCTGTCCAAAGGTTACAGCAAAGCCCACCGGCTCTCCGGCGTCATCACCGCGTTCCAAACCGACGCCACCCCCACCCTCATCCCTGGCTTCCGGAAATGCTACCCCCAAGGGATCCGAGTCCGGCCCGCGTCACCGTACGACGTCCGCAGCCCGGCCAGAAAGGTCTTTTTTATGATCCCAACAAGCAAAGGATTTCGATTTTTCGCGCTCCGCCACGTCGTATGATCAAAAAGCGTCATTTCAGCGGCAGTTTTTACGACCGCTCAGGCCGTTTTTCGAGCGTTTTGCGATGTCAATGCGGTCAAAAATACGATGACAAAAAAGTGCGTAACAGCCGAGACCACCTTCGCAACGTGAAAGGCTTATCTGGGGAGACAAATTGGTGGAGGCTGGGAGCCAAACCCACGCCAGCGTTTAATTTCCTTGGCATCATGCGTGCTATGGTTGGCGTGTAAAAGTTCACTTAAAAATACGATGACAAAAAAGTTCGTAACAATTTCGTCGAGTTCAACCCGGTGACTTTCCATCATAACTATCTTTATGAAAGTAGTGAATATCAACGTACCAAAGTGGATAAAATATTTTGCGAGTCGAAAAGTTCCATTTGCCATATTCATTATTTGAACCAGCTAGGTGTGGGCCTTCTTGATAAAAGCTCCGTGGTGCCCACTCATACAATATAATCCCTCGTAAATCAAAGGCAACAGGCACATATTTCCCTCGCATTGAAAACCCAATGTAAACAATTACATACAGAATTATTAGCAAACATATTAAAAACAAGACATTTCGGACAGCGGAAGTTAAATTTCGCCTCCAACCAGCATCTGTGTTTTCTTGCAAATGACGATTCATCTTTTCATTGTCCCCACCATTTTAGCATTCCTAAACGGTATTCGTCCTTATAAAGTAAATCCTTATTGGTGATTTTGCGCGTAGCATTATTGAATTCAAAGTACTCTGTACACAAAACCCTGTCCCCGCCCCTTTCTTCACTCGTCCGCTCTACGGCAACAGCCGTAAGGCACCAAGTTGCGACGGCACCGGAGCCATCATCCCATGGTGAGTCTTGATATGACGTGGGTGAATCTGCAATTGGCTTCATTGCAGGAGGAAGCGGATCTCCGGTTGCCGGAGAAACACCATTCCCGGAATCGACCTTAGGAGCATAAGCGGATGTTCCTTTTGAGGCAATTATTTGGTAAACAACAATGTCGTCACCAGAAACCCCATCGCCTGGTATGTATGTAACATAAAAACCATCAGGATTTCCGTCCGCCCATGCGCGCACTCCGATACCAGTACCCGTTCCTCCAGTTTTAGCTTCATGAACTCGAATATGAAAATGGCCGGGCGGCCTATAGTCCAACAAGGATTCTAGTGTTAGACCGATGCCAAAGCCCATTTCAAATTCGCCGAAATCATGGCCGCTGGGATCACATTGATTGACAGGATTTCCAGCACAATAAAGATATTTGTGCAGTGTCAGCGGGTCCTCATTATCGCCCTCAGTCGTATCCCGGGTCCAGAACCGGCCGGTGTTGGGATTGAGGTATCTGGCGCGGTTGTAGTAAAAGCCCAGATCAGGGTCCCATTGTTGACAGCAATACAAATAATTGTTCGGCGTCGTTCCCGTGCTGGCGATCAGCATCCCGTAGGCGTCATAGGTGTAGGTGTCCGTGATCGTGCCGGAGGCATTCGCCAGAAACCGCGTGCTGCCATGACCATCACTGCCATAATAACTGACCGTGCCGCTGGGCATCTGACGCTGGCTGATCAACCCCAACCCATAATTATACACCCGGCTCAGATTTGTCGAACCACTGACGGCGGTCCACTCCTCCACCACCTGCGCATACCCGCTCGGATTCCGGTCATCCACCAGGTAGTACGTCGTCACGCCCGTGCT
>CAZUBG010000038.1:0-32160 GCA_964618545.1 uncultured Bifidobacteriaceae bacterium
GACGGCTACGACATCTCGGATTATTTCGGAGTGCATCCGATGTACGGCACGCTGGCGGATTTCAAGGTGTTTCTGCGGGAGGCCCACAAGCGCGGCCTGCGGGTCATCACCGAACTCGTCTTGAACCACACGTCCGACCAACACGCGTGGTTTCAGCGGGCTCGCCGCGCCCCGGCCGGCAGTTTGTACCGAGATTATTATGTGTGGAGCGATTCGGCGGACAAATACCAGGGCACCCGCATTATTTTCAAGGATACGGAAAGCTCCAACTGGACGTGGGATCGTGTGGCGAACGCCTTTTACTGGCATCGTTTTTTTTCGCACCAACCGGATTTGAATTTCGATAATCCCGCCGTTCACGATGAAATGACCCAAGTACTCGATTTTTGGTTTGATCTCGGCGTGGACGGCGTCCGTCTGGATGCCGTCCCATACCTCTATGAACGCGAGGGGACAAGCTGCGAAAATCTCCCGGAAACTCACGTTTTTCTGAAGATGCTTCGCAAGCATGTGGACGGGAAATACGGGGACCGGATGCTGTTGGCGGAGGCGAATCAATGGCCGGATGACGCAGTTAAATATTTCGGCTCCGGCAAGGGTGACGAATGTCATATGGCATTTCATTTTCCGCTGATGCCGCGCCTGTTCATGGCCCTGCGCATGGAGGACCGGGTGCCCATCGTGGACATCATGCAGCAAACACCCGCCATACCGGAGACCGCCCAATGGGCTTTGTTCCTGCGCAACCATGACGAACTGACACTGGAGATGGTGACTGATGAGGAACGCGACTACATGTACCGCATGTACGCACATGTGCATCAGGCACGGCTGAATCTGGGTATTCGCCGCCGGCTGGCTCCGCTGGTGGGCAATGATCGCAAGCGCATCGAACTCCTGACTGCGCTGCTGTTTTCACTGCCCGGCACGCCCGTTATTTATTATGGGGACGAAATTGGCATGGGTGAAAACATTTATTTGGGCGACCGCAATGGGGTCCGCACGCCAATGCAATGGAGCGCCGACAAGAACGCCGGATTTTCGCGGGCGAATCCGCAAAGCTTGTTTCTGCCGATTAATTTGGACCCGGAGAATCATTACGAGGCGGTGAATGTGGAGGTTCAGGAGCGGAACAACTATTCGCTGTTGTGGTGGATGAAACGGCTGATTGCGCTCTATAAGAGGTGCAATGCCTTTGGAGCTGGTACGATTGAGTTCTTGCAGCCGGAAAACCGCAAAATTTTCGCCTGCATCCGGCGAAGTGAGCAGGAGATTATTCTGGTGGTCGCCAATCTTTCCCGCTTTGTGCAGCCCGTTGAATTGAATTTGGCCGACTTTCAAAGGCTGATTCCCGTTGAGTTGTTTGGCCGGACAGAATTTCCCGTGATCACGGAGATTCCCTACCCCTTAACCTTGGGACCCCATGCCTTTTACTGGTTTGTGCTTGAAGAGAAGAGTCCGGCACGGATGGCTTCCGCAGGCGCCTTGATGGGAGCGGAAGCCCGTGCCATTTTGACGGTCGAGGAAGATTGGACGGAGGTTTTTGATGACCAGCATCGTCTGTTTTTGGAACGAGCCCTTCAAGTGTGGTTGCCCTCCCGGCGGTGGTTCGGGGGCAAGGCACGCCGGATTAAAAATGTTCGGATTCGGGAGATGATTCCGGTGCCGTTATCGGCGGCGGCGGGCGCGCGGCACGATGCCGCCGCCGACACCAGCGCCGAATCAATCCCACCCGATCCATTGCAGAACGGGGCGGCGGCGAAGGCGTTTCTCATTTTTCTCCAGATTGAATACGTTCAAAATGAGCCGGAAACCTACGTCTTGCCGCTGGCGGCGGGCACCGACACTGCGGCGGATTTGATTTGCCGTGATTGGGCGCCTTTGGTGGTCGCACGGCTCAGTGTCAATGCCAGTAATAAAAGCGGCATTATTTACGATGCGGTGGCGGACAAGACTTTCTGCGCGGCCTGGCTGGACTTGGTGTGCCGCCAACAGATTCTCGAGGGTGCCGCCGGTCAGCTGGAGGCGACGCACACTCCGGAATTTGAAAGAATCGTTGGCAACGCCGCCGGGCTGGAGCCGGTGCCCGGCCATGCCGAGCAGAGCAATTCGTCGGTCATCTACGGCGAAAAACTGATCCTAAAGTTTTTCCGCCGAATGGATGACGGGGTCAATCCCGATCTGGAAATCGCGCGGGCATTGTCGGCCCAGAAGTTTGCGTTCACGCCCCCTCTGGTTGGCTCGCTGGAATACCGCACCGGAACGGAGGAGCCCGCCACGGTGGCGATTTTAACCAAATTCGTGCCCAAGGCGCGCGTCGCCTGGGATTTCACGCTGGATGCCTTGGGCAAGTTTTACGAGCGCGTTCAGACGCTTCCTCCGGAGAAACATCCGCCGGCCACGCCAGACGCCTCACTGACGGGGCTCGCGGAGACCGCGCTTACGGATCAGGCGCGGGAGATGATTGACACCTACATTGAAACCGCACGGATTTTGGGGGAACGCACGGCCGCCATGCACATCGCAATGGCCGCCGAAACGGAAAATAAAAATTTTCGTCCGGAACCGTTCACCCCGCACTCGCAAAGGGGGCTTTTCGAGTCCATGCGCAATCTGTTGCGGCAAACCTTCGCGCTGCTGGCAAGCGAGGCCAAAAAGTTTCCCCCGGAAATCGGGGCCGGGATCCAGGAGGCATTGGCCATGGAACCGCAGATTTTGAAACGGCTGGCTCGCATTTATGAGCGCCCATTGGAGGCGACGCGGATTCGGCATCACGGGGATTTTCATCTCGGCCAGGTGCTCTACACCGGCAAGGAATTCTTCATCATTGATTTTGAGGGTGAGCCCGCGCTGGCCATCGGCGAACGGCGATTGAAACGGTCGCCCTTGCAGGATGTGGCGGGCATGATTCATTCCTTCCATTACGCCAGTTACGCCGGGCTGTTGAAAGTCATCGAACGGGGCGTGCCGCCGGATGACCAACTGGCGACGATGCTGCAATGGTCGAAATTTTGGTCTCAGTGGGTCAGCGCGATTTTTAATAAATCCTATCTCGAAGCCGCGCGCGGCGCCTCCTTCCTCCCGGCCAAACCGGCCGACCTACAAATGATGATGGACATTTTCCTGCTGCGCAAAGCGATCTACGAACTGGGCTATGAACTCAACAACCGGCCAGACTGGGTCAAAATCCCCCTGCAAGTGATCTTGGAACTGCTGGCGGAAGGCAAGGAGACCATATGAACAAATATATCTGCATTCACGGGCATTTTTACCAGCCCCCACGGGAGAATCCCTGGCTCGAATCGGTCGAGCTGCAGGATTCAGCCTCACCCTATCACGACTGGAACGAGCGCATCACCCACGAGTGTTATGCGCCCAACGCACGCGCCCGACTCGTGGATGGCCAGGGCCGGATTCAGCACATCGTCAGCAATTATTCGCGCATGAGTTTTAATTTCGGCCCCACCGCGCTTTCCTGGATGAAGGAAAAGATGCCGGAAATCCACGATGACATCGTGGATGCCGACCGGAAGAGCCGCGAACACTTTTCCGGCCACGGTTCGGCTCTCGCGCAGGCCTACAATCACATGATTTTGCCGCTGGCCAACGAGCGGGACAAGCACACCCAAGTGTTGTGGGGCATCCGTGATTTTGCGAGCCGGTTTGACCGTCAACCCGAGGGGATGTGGCTGCCCGAAACGGCCGCCGACAACGCCACGCTGGAGACGCTCGCCGGGCTGGGAATCAAGTTCACAATTCTTTCGCCATATCAGGCAAAAAGGGTCCGGCCGATCGCAAATGAAGACGAGTGGCAGGATGTGAATGGAGGCAGGGTGGACCCCTCAATGCCGTACTTGGTGAAGTTGCCCTCCGGCCGTTCCATCGTGGTTTTTTTCTACGATGCGCCGATCGCCCAGGCGATTGCTTTCGAGCGGCTCCTCGAAAATGGAGGACGGCTGGCGGCGCGCCTGACCGGGGCGTTTGCGGAGGGCAGTGACCACGATCTCCTCGCTAACGTCGCCACCGACGGGGAGTCCTACGGGCATCATTTTCACTATGGTGACATGGCACTGGCGTTTGCGCTGGCGTCCATTGAAAAAAATCCGGACTTTAAGCTGACCATTTACGGAGAGTTTTTGGAAACCCATCCGCCCACTCATGAGGTGGAGATTCATCCGGGCAGCTCTTGGAGCTGTCCGCATGGCATCGGCCGCTGGAAGGAAAATTGCGGATGCAGTTCCGGCCGGGATGGGTGGAATCAGGCATGGCGAGCGCCGCTGCGCCAGGCCCTGGACTGGCTTCGCGACCAACTGGTTCTCAGGTACGAAGTCGGGGCGGCAAAACTGTTGAAGGATCCCTGGCTTGCGCGAGACGATTACATCAGCGTCATTTTGGACCGTTCTCCAGCAAATACCAACCAGTTCCTGACACAACACGCGACGCATGATTTGAACGAGGCGGAACAGGTCGCCGCCCTGAGTCTGTTGGAAATGCAGCGTCACGCGATGTTGATGTACACAAGTTGCGGCTGGTTCTTTGATGAGATCTCGGGGCTGGAGACGGTGCAGGTCATTCAATACGCCGCACGGGCGATTCAACTGGCGGACCTGTTGGCCGGAGGCGATCTTGAGGAAGGCTTTTTGCAGATTTTGGAACAAGCCAAAAGCAATATTCCGGAGAACGGAAACGGCCGGGTGATCTACGAGAAGTTTGCCAAACCGGCGCTGATGACCCGGGAAAAAGTCGCCGCGCACTATGCCATCAGCTCGCTCTTTGAATCCTACCCGGAGGAGGCGCGCCTCTATGCCTTTGTTGCCAAACAGATGGAGCGGCAGCTATTTACGGCTGGCAGCACGCGGCTGGCCATTGGCACCGTGAAGATCACCTTCGTCATCACCCGCGTCACAGAGGTTTTTCATTATGCCGTGGTGCATATGGGGGATCACAATCTGAATTGCGGAATATCTCCTGACTTAAACCCAGAGGCACAAAGGAAGCTGGTGGAAGAGATGCACTGGGCCTTTGAGCGGGGCGATTTTCCGGAAATGATCCGGCTCATGGACAAATATTTTGGCGCCGTCCATTACTCCATCAAGGACTTGTTCCGTGACGAACAGCGGAAGGTGCTGAATCAGATTCTGGCCGCCACGCGCGAGGAGATTCACACCACTTATCGGCTCCTGACAGATCGTTACGCGACGCTCACGCGGTTTCTCAATGATCTGCACGTGCCGCCGCTTAACGCACTCGCCCCGGCCACCGAGTTCGTGTTGAACAGCGAGCTGCGCCGGCAATTTGAGAATGGCCATCTTGATGCAGAACGAATTAAGAGCCTGATGGATGAAGTCCGGGCGACGAGGGCTCCGTTGGATGCCGACATGCTGGCCTTTGCCATCAGAAAACATTTGGACCGGCTCAGTGATGAAATCATCAAAGCGCCCGAAGACCTGGATCTTCTGAAACGTTATTCGGTTTCGGCCAGCCTCGTTCAGACCCTGCCTGTGTCTGTCAATTTATGGAAGCCTCAAAATATTTACGACCAGTTGACGACACATAAACTGGCCGAAATGCGCCAGCGAGGGGATGAGAAATCGCGGACCTGGGTTGAAACGTTTCTGACCATTGGCCGGAAGCTGGGTTTTCAAGTGGCGGACAACTAATTTCCACCGATGTATATTCCGCGCGCGACCTACCGTCTTCAGTTTAATGAACATTTCCGCCTGACTCAGGCGGAGGCGCTCGTGCCGTATTTGCATGATCTCGGCATTTCACATGTTTATGCCTCGCCTCTGTTTTTGGCGTCGCCACACAGCCTCCATGGATACGACGTTTGTGACTTCGGACGCTTGAATCCGGAAGCCGGGACAGAGGCCGACTTGGAAAAATTGGTTGCATCGTTGCATGCCAAAAAAATGGGTTTGATTCTGGATATCGTGCCCAACCACATGGGGATTTCGTCACCGGAGAATCAATGGTGGCAGGACGTACTGACTAACGGGAAGAAAAGCCGGTATGCCGGCTATTTCGACATTGATTGGGGGCCAGCTCGCAAGGATTTGGTGGGCAAAGTTCTGATGCCCATTCTGAGTGACAAATATGAAATTATTCTCAACCGGGGTGAATTAAAGGTGTTGTGGGAAAACAACACGTTTGTGCTCGGTTATCACGAACACCGGTTTCCCCTCACGGGGTCGTTAACCGGAAAACTGCCCATTGAGGCGAAAGCGTTGGAGCAATTTAACGCGGATTTCGTGGCGCTCGACAAATTAATCCGTCGGCAACATTATCTCCTGGAATTTCACGAGCAGGGCGATTTAACGTTGAATTACCGGCGTTTTTTTGCGGTCAGCACACTGGCGGCGATCCGGGAGGAGGATGAGGAAGTCTTTGCGGCGGCCCACGGTCTCGTCCGCCAGTGGTATGAAAAAGGATGGCTCGACGGGGTGCGCGTGGACCACCCCGACGGATTGCGGGATCCGGAAACATATTTGCGACGCCTGCGCGAGATAATCCCCAATGCATGGATCGTCGTCGAAAAGATTTTAGAACCTGCGGAACGATTGCCGGAAAAGTGGCCGGTCGCGGGCACAACCGGTTATGATTTTTTGGCGCAAATCAACGGGTTGTTCGTTGATCGAAGCGCGGAGGATGCCTTCACCGCATATTATGCCGGGTTTACTGGTGAACCGACCGCTTATGCGGCGCTTGCGCATGAAAAGAAGCGGGCGGTTTTGGAAACCATGCTGGTGGCGGAGCTGGACCGGCTCACCACCTTGCTCGCAAAGGTGGCTGCCGGACGCAAACAGGCCGGGAAATTCGTCAGGGACGATTTACGGGCGGCACTGGCCGAAGTCATGGTGTATTTTCCCGTCTACCGCTCTTATCTTCCGGAAATAAAGGGGGCCGTGTTGGAGGCCGACACGGCGGCTATCAAATATGCGGTTCAACGGGCCGGTGAGGGGCGAAAAGACCTTTCCCCGGATATTTTTAAGTTCATTCACTCACTATTTTTACAGGCGAACCGCCGGGGAAAGGCCGGGGATTTTGTCGCCCGGTTTCAACAATTGACGGGAGCGGTGATGGCGAAAGGGGTGGAAGACACAGCGTTTTATTGCTTCAATCGATTCGTTTCGCTGAACGAGGTCGGCGGTGATCCGTCCCAGTTTGGGTCGAGCCCCGGGACCCTTCACGAGTTCCTGCGGCGCCAGCAAAACTCCTGGCCGCACACACAATTGACCACCTCCACTCATGACACCAAACACTCAGAAAGTGTTCGTGCCCGGCTCAACGTGCTTTCAGAAATTCCGGATGTTTGGACCGCAACTGTTGGCCGGTGGTCGGCCATGAACGCCTGTCATCGCCGGGAGGATTTGCCTGACCGAAACGCGGAATATCTCTTCTACCAGACTCTCGTTGGAGCATGGCCACTCCCGGTCGAGCGCGCGCAATTCTACATGGAAAAAGCCTCGCATGAAGCCAAGCAGCACACGACATGGTCCAAACGCAATGCATCCTATGAAAACTCCCTGCAAAATTTTGTTTCCGAAACTCTGCATGATCCAGAATTCACAGCGGATCTGGAGAAATTCGTGGGAACGCTGGCGACGGCCGCCGCCATCAACTGCCTGGCACAAACCTTGGTAAAACTGACCGCGCCTGGAGTGCCGGATGTTTATCAAGGCTGCGAATTGTGGGATTGGAGCCTCGTCGACCCGGATAATCGCCGGCCAGTCGATTTCCAACTTCGCCGGCAACTGCTGGATGAAGCCGGAACGCTTCCGGTGCGAGCAATCTGGGATCACCGGGCCGAGGGCCTGCCGAAAATATGGCTGATTCAAAAAACACTCAAACTGCGCGAGTTGCATCCGCAATTCTGTGCTTACAACTACGAACCCGTGTTCGCAAGCGGAGAACGGGCGGACAATACCTTTGCCTTCCTGCGTGGTGGAAAAATCCTCACGGTAATCCCGCGATTTATGATGAAGTTGAACCATCAATGGCATGCCACAAAACTTGATCTGCCACAGGGGACCTGGAGAAATCATTTTACCGGCGGGGACCATTCCGGGGCAGTTCCGGTGGCTGATTTGTTGAGCAGCTTCCCGGTGGCCTTGCTGGTAAGAAAGGAAAGCAACTGATGCATACGTTTCGGGTGTGGGCGCCGTTGCCAAGACATGTGGAACTCCAATTTGACGGAGCCAGATTTCCCATGCAACCCCAGGACTATGGCTGGTGGGTGGCCGACATCGCCTCCGCCAGCGCGGGTGGTGAGTATGGGTTCGTTTTGGATGGCGAGGGACCGTTTCCCGATCCGCAGTCCGCTTCTCAACCGAATGGGATTCACGAATTATCACACTTGGTGGATCAAAATGCATTTCGCTGGTCGGACCATGGCTGGCAATCCGCCCCCTTGTCGTCGGCCATCATTTACGAGCTGCACACGGGCACTTTCACGAGCGGCGGCACTTTTAAAGCGGCGGTTGAAAAATTGGATCACCTCGTTCAACTGGGCGTCACGCATGTTGAGCTGATGCCCGTGGCGGAGTTTTCCGGAAGTCACGGATGGGGGTACGACGGGGTTGATCTGTTTGCGCCGCACCACGCTTACGGCACCCCCGACGACCTTAAGTACTTGGTGAACGCCTGCCATGCCCACCGCCTGGGTGTGATTTTGGACGTCGTGTACAATCACCTGGGTCCGGCGGGAAATTATCTGGGAAAATTCGGGCCCTATTTCACCAAGCGTTATGCGCCATCATGGGGTGAGTCGCTCAATTATGATGGCGAAGAGAGCGAGGCCGTGCGGCGTTTCTTCTGTGATAACGCGCTCATGTGGCTGCGCGATTTTCATTTTGACGGACTGCGGCTGGATGCAGTTCATGCCATCTGTGATTTTTCCGCCCAGCCTTTTCTGGAACAACTCAAGCTTGAGGTCGAAGACCTTTCTGCGAAACTCGGCCATCCTTTGTTTTTGATTCCGGAAAGTGATCTGAATGACCCGCGCTTGCTCTGGCCGCGCGAGCGGGGCGGCTTCAACCTGGATGCACAATGGAGTGATGATTTCCATCATGCGCTGCACACCGTTCTGACCGGGGAAAAAAATGGTTATTATTCTGACTTCGGATCGTTGGAAGATTTGGCCAAAGCCCTGTCCCACGCGTATGTCTATGATGGCCGGTTCTCGAAGCATCGCCGGCGCCGGCACGGCCGCCCTGCCGAAGGATTAAACGGTCATCGCTTTCTTGCGTACGTTCAAAATCACGACCAAATCGGCAACCGCGCCCAAGGCGAGCGGAGCAGTCGGTTAATGAGCGCCGGCCGCTTGAAAATCGGGGCGGCTTTGGTTCTAACCTTGCCGTTTGTGCCCATGTTGTTCCAGGGCGAGGAATGGGGTGCATCCACGCCGTTTCTATTTTTCACCGATCATCAGGATCCTGAGCTGGCCAGGGCCGTTGCCGAAGGGCGCTGCCGCGAGTTCGCGGCATTTAATTGGAATTCCGCCGACATCCCCCATCCGCAGGCGCCGGAAACCTTTGAGCGGTCAAAATTAAACTGGTCTGAAGTCACCCAGCCGCCGCACAAAGCATTGCTCGATTGGCACCAGCAATTAATCCGACTGCGGCACCGAGAACCCGCGCTTAGTGACGGGCGAATGGACCTGGTGAAAAGCCGTTTTGATGAATCGGCTCGCTGGCTTGTTTTTGAACGCCAGGAGATCAGCGTGGTCTGCAATTTCGCCAAAGACTCGAGGCATATTCCGTTGCGACCGCAGAAACATAAAATCCTGACGGCCTCCACTGCCGGAGTGATTTCCGGTGAGGGAAGCCTGTTCTTGCCATCGGAATCAGTGGCAATCCTAAAGGAGTCCTGAAAAATCTTTTAGGGCGAAAGCCATCGAGTCAAGCCTTGCCGTGGAGTACATTCAGGGTCAAAAAACCACCGCCTTGGGCCCCCTGGCGAAACTCGACCTCGATGGCGCGTTGCTCGCCGAGGATTAGTTTCACGCGTATCCGGGCGTTGCCATGATTTGCTTTCTGACAGCCATCAACGGCGGCAGTTGCCTGATTATTTGCATCCTCTGGAAAGACTATGAAGAGCAAAACAACAAGAAATAACTGGCGGTGTCATGTCAGGAAAAACCACGGGAATTCGAGGCGTGCTGACGGGATATTAAGGCAGAACAAAGAAAAAATACGCACCCTGCTGGGGCCCCGCGTGATAACCGCAGGAACCTCCCTGCAGTTCAACCAAACGATGGACGATGGACAAACCCAGTCCCGAAGGCGCCTCCGGCTCATGCAAACGGTCGAAGGGTTGGAAAAGTTTCTTTTGACGCGCCTCCCGCACCCCCGGTCCGTTGTCGGAAACCCAGAACTTGAAGTGCGCGCCTTCCTTGCTCCAGCCCAGTTGAATCCGCAGAGGGTTTGCGTTTGCGTGTTGCAAGGCGTTGGCCAGCATATTCCACCAGACTGTTTCCAGCCACGAAGAAACCCCCCTGACTTGGGGCCAGAAATCTGGTTGCGCCAAAGTCGCCTGCCTTGCCAGAATACGCCGTTCCAGTTGTTGCAGCGCGGCATTCACGGCTTCACCCATGTGGATCAGTTGCGGTTGGGCGGGCTGGGCGGTGGCTTTGAGCACAAAGCTGGTGCGTTTGATTATCTGCGAGAGTTCCTCCGCTGAATCCAGGGAGGCCAGCACCATGGGGACGGAGGCTGGATCCGTTTCCGCGAGAAATTCCCTCATCGCTTCGCCTGAGCTGACAATGCCTCCCAGGGGCGTCCGCAAATCATGGCTAAGACGGCGGGCGACGGTCATTAAATCCCCCCGCAGTCGCTCATTTTCCCGCAGCAATTCCTCACGATCTTCGCTTTTGTCCGTCTTATTCAATTTTGAATGCATTCGTTTTTGTGCCCATGCGATCCAAGCGGGAAATTCAAATAATTAGGCGAACCAGTCAAAGAAAATTATAGTCCATCGAACCAGGCTTTTCAATATCCGCGTGAGAACGCAATTCCCGGGCTGGGATTACAGCCGCTTCCCGTCAGCAAGAGCGGTCGGTTCCATGGACATCAATTACCGCGAACGCGTCGTGGTGGACCAGCAGATGATCGCCGACGCGCTGCTGCGGTTTGAGAGCGTGGTGAAAAGCCTGCCGACGGATGACCAAAAGGGGCTTTTGCAGATCATCATCCGGGAAATGTCTGTTAAACCCTTTGATCCGAAAACCGACCGGGCTCCCCGGGAAAAGGGCGCGTTCAGCATGAAAATCCGAACCAAATGGCATTTGGTTAACATTTCGCTTTACGCAAGCGACCTAAATTCAGGGATTTGCACGAACGGCGAAACAAGTTCTGATTTGAAACGAATTGGCTCCAGAGGTAGGGCTCGAAAGCTGGAATTTATGCGGTCTAATAGACGCGGCTTCATGGGGTCACTTGGAAGGCCATGCGGTAAAAACGGGCGGCGGCGCTGGCATCATAGGTGCCGTTGGTGGCCGCACACCAAGTCGTCAAATCCGTGCTGGTTTGCAACTGGATACTCGCCCCCTGCCCGTTCGGTTGAACCGCAAAACCGGTCAGGGCGGGCGCGGTGTTCACCACGTCAAATTCACCCATCAAAATCAAAATCCCGCCAGTCGTTTGATATGGCCATCCGCCGGTATAAATTACCGTTGCTGGTCCCAAAATCTCAGGGTTTAGGGTTGATCCATATCCACCCCACAGGCCGAGCTGATAATAAACTTGATTCGTGCTTTCGGGATAAATAGCAATCAATGATGGCTGGCTAGCCGTTGGCCCCCAACTTTTGACTTTAAATAGGGTGTTCGTTGGAACGTTGAATGTCACGGAACCTATGCCATTGGTGTCAAACGTCGTGACTTTGTAATTCACGAACGTTTGAGCCGAGGCAGCCAAACTGCCCCAAAGGGCAGCACAAAAGCCAATGATTATAAGGGTTTTCATCTTTTTTTATGAGGTTCGTTGAGATACGATGTTCTTTCCATTTCAATTTTGGGGATAGTGGTTTCCGGTGCAATTTCAAATCTTGGGGGTAATGCGATCCTGCCCCCATTCCGCTGCACCGCTTCAATGGCCGCAATCAACAGCATCCGGGCGACGGCCTGCCGATTAAGTGCCCGGCCGGCCATCTTGTCGAGAGAGGCAATTTCATCGTCTTCCAACCGCAGATGGACTAATGCTGTTTTCATCGTTTTGCTACCTTTCAGTATGGGGTTAATAATTGGTAAACAAAGCTAACCTTTGTTCTTGACGGTAACATACGTTCTCGTTAGTATCCTCTTGCATGACAACGAAACAGATTCTCTCAATCCTCAACAAAAGCGGGAAACCTGTCGGTCTTCAGCAGCTTTACCGCTACTTCAAGGCGCTTGGCCTCAAACCCACGGTTCGGCAGCGTCCGGCGCAATACCCGCCGGATGCGGCCAAACGGATCCTGATTTATCTGGGCATCACCCCGGCGGCGGACCGGCCTTGGAATGGTGACTGGTCCCAAACGGCTGTCACCACTCCGCCGCCGGCACGCATCGTCACCCTCAAGGAACTTAAGACCGGGAGGGGCAAATGAGCGCAGCCTACGCCAAAACCTATACCACGAAGTTTCGCGCATTTAGCGTCCATGGCGCCGCAAAACCGGGCTGTCATTATTTAATCCATTTACTTCTGTTTAGGGACCAACGGAAAAGCCTGGTGGGACTGGATGTCCGCCAACTGAATTTTTACCCGGACAGCAATAAGCTCTGGTTGCGTTTGGCCTCCGGCCGGGAGGTTTACCTGATTCTTGGGGGTGCGTCATGAACTGCGCCAAATGCTCGCAGAAGCTTTTGCGGGGGCGTCCCCGGCTCTCACCCTCTCCGAAGGCGGTGGCCCTGCATTACAGGTACAGCGTCACGGTGAAGGGCTTTACGGAAGACAAATACGTCTGTCCCGACTGTCAGTCGGTTTTCTGGTTTCCCCACTCTCAACCCCAACCCAAGGAACAAAATGCCCCCGAAAGGTCATTGGTTTTGTCTGCACTGTGATGATGTGGTGTTCATGCCGCCGCCGCCGGGCCCCACGGACAAGGCGGAACGGTGTCAGGTCTGTAAGCGCCGGCTGGCGTTCTTTGTGACTGACCAGGAAGCGGAGCAATCGGCTCCGCTGCTGCGCAAGGTGTCGCCGGAATTTGCCGCGCTGATGTTCAGCTACATGCGCCGGGTGGTCGAGAAAGCGGGGGCCAAATGATGCACAAATTTTTGGTTCAGATTGATGATAAAGGGCAAGACGGCTTTCCGGCCAAGGATACGGCCATTTGGCTGCAAATGGTTACGGCAACGCATTTTGCTTTGTTTTCCAGGTTCTCCGCCCCCGTTTCAGTTGCGGTCACCATTGACGAACAGGAGCCGGACCTTTTCCCGGTTTGCCCACTGTGCGAACGGCCAATGGTGGATTTTGGCGGTTTTGACAGGTGCATTAATCCTGACTGCCCGCAAATCGCTGCCGTGAAAACCCCCGCATGAACCCTCCCCCCGGCAAGCTCTGGACGTATCAAGACCTGGCACAGGTCATTGTCTGTCACCCCCGGACGGTTGCCCGATGGGTGAAGGCGATGAACCTGCGCATTTTTCACCCCACCAAAACGACGGTGCGCGTCCCTGATTCGGAAGCGCAAAAGTTACTGCAAGGCACGGTTAAATACTCGCAAGCGGAATTCTGTTTAAATGACCACAAATGATTTTCTGGCCCGGCTGGAAGGCGTCCACCAGACGCCCCAGGGCTGGGCGGCCAAGTGTCCGGCCCATGAGGACAAACGCCAATCCCTCAGCGTCAAAGAGGGCCAAAAGGGCATCGTCTGCAAGTGTCACGCCGGTTGCACCGTGCCGGACATTGCAGCGGCGCTGAAACTGAAACTCGCGGACCTTTTCTATGCGAACGCATCCGTTAAACAGCCGCCTGCGGCGGAAAGCAAATCTACGAAACCTTCGGGCAAGCCTCGCCCGGCACCAGCTAAACCCCCGGTTTTGGCAGGCGCACTTCCCCGTCCAAAACTTGTTGCTGAATATGATTATCTGGACGAGTCGGGGAAACTGCTGTTTCAAGTCGTGCGTTTTGAACCCAAGGACTTTCGGCAACGATCTCCTGACGCGAACGCCAAAGGCGGTTGGAATTGGAAGACGGCGGACATTCGCAAGGTTCTCTGGCGGCTGCCCGCGCTCCTTAAACTGGCCAAGGATGATCCTCATCGACCAGTCGTCATTTGCGAAGGCGAAAAAGATGTGGTTGCCTGCGAACGCGCCGGGCTGGTGGCAACCTGCAATCCGGGTGGCGCGGGCAAATGGCTGACGGGCTACACCGCCAGCCTGGCACCGTTCAGCCGCATCATCATCGTGGCAGACAAGGACGAACCGGGCCGGAAACACGCGCAAATGGTGGCTACAGCGCTGGCGCGGGCCAATCGGACTGTGACTATCCTGGAAGTGCCGGGGGACAAAAACAAGGATGCGGCGGATTACTTCGCCAGCGGCGGCACGGCGGATGCGCTCCTGGCGCTGGCGGATAAAACGCCGAAGGTGCAACCGATTGAGGCGGCGAAGTGTGACCCCGCCGGCAGCGATGCCGAGTTGCCGCCGTGCGTCTATGATTTGGCCCGGCAAAAGTTTTTCGTGCCTTCGGGCAACGAATGGATTGCGCTCAATGACACGCGCATTTCGGTTCATTTCCGGGCGCGTGGCTACAGCGAATTTGTCAAAGACGCATTGGGTGTGACCAAGTTGGATAGCGCATTGCAGCGGGTCATCATGGAGCGCAATGTGAAGTACGCCGGACCGGTGGCCGGTTACTGGGCCGGGCCAAAAGAGATGGACAATAAACGGGTTTTGGTTACGGAAAGTCCCCGGCTTATTAAGCCAAAAAAAGGGGATTGGTCCACGTTCCAAAAGTTTGCTGAACAATTGCTATGGGACGATCAATTTGAACGCCTCCAGTGGGATTTATTTTGCGGCTGGCTCCGGGCAGGATTTGTCTCCCTGCGCGACAAAACATTTCAGCCGGGGCTGGCGCTGGCCATTTGCGGCGTCTCGGACGATGGCAAATCGTTCATGCAAAAGCTCATTACTGAATGTTTGGGCAGCCGTGAGGGGAAGCCTTACGATTGGATGACGGGGAAGGACGATTTCAACGAAGACTTCATCGGCACCGAACACCTCACCATTGACGACGAGGCCAGCGAAAAGGACACCAAGTCGAGGACCGCACTGGGCCAGCGCATCAAGCAGGTCGTGGTGGGCGGAGCCATCCGGTTTAATGGCAAATTTGCCAAGGCAATTTCCGCCCGGCCATTTTTCCGCCTGTCGATCTGCCTCAACGATGAGCCGTCAGATTTGATGGTATTGCCGCCCATGGAAGACAGCATCAAAAATAAGTTCCTCATACTGCACAGTCATCCGGCCACTTTTCCGAAGACTCCCGACGAATTCCAGAAATTTCGGAACCAAATTGTCAGTGAACTTCCGGCCTTCATGTACTGGCTCCTCAATGATTTCAAGCTTCCGGCCAAGTGGCACTCGCCCCGGTTTGGTGTGCTGAATTGGCAGCACCCGGACCTGTTATTTGAAATTGAGGATTTGCACCCATGGCGGCGGCTGGTGGAACTGATTGACTTCGTGAAGCCCTGGTCTGTCACGGAAAGCCCGACGGACGACATGTTTAATGAAGGGGCAGACGGGGAATGTTGGGAGGGTACCACCCAAGACCTTGAGGAGTGCCTCAAGAGCCGAGCGCCCGGCCGGGCGCAGAGTGTTTTGCGCGGTCCGCATGGGACCGGCATGGATTTGAAATCCGCCGCGCGGCGTTTGCCGGGCCGGATTTCGAGCCGACGATCCAACGGCTCACATGTTTGGATCATCAAAAAACAAGAGGAAAAAGTATGATTAGAGGATTGATTAAAGTGGCGGGTCTCGTGGCTGTGGTGGTCGTGGTCGGCTGTTTGACGGGCTGCGGTCATCATGGCGGCGGCTGGCACTGGCACGCCCGCTATTCGGGCTGGCATTACGGTTGGAGCCATTTCCATCATTTCGGACATTGGAGATGAAATGAAGACCGGACAAATACGGCTACTGCAGTAAAAACTCGACGTTGTAATGTCGGCCGAGTCACACAAACCCCCGCCCGGGTTAAACCGGGCGGAAAATATTTATGATTGAACGTCACATTGTCGGATTATCCGGCGGTAAAGACTCTACGGCCATGGCACTTTGGTTACAACAGCACGAGCCAAGGAATTACGAATTTGTTTGCACTCCGACGGGGGATGAACTCCCACCAATGGCGGAGCACTGGAAGCGCCTGGAGGATATCCTAGGGTCCCAAATTATTCATTTGCATGAAACCACGCTCAAAGAATTGGTAATAAAACACAAGATGCTACCGAATTGGCGGGCGCGCTTTTGCACTCACCATCTGAAAATAATTCCCTTTGAACGTTGGGTGATTAAGGAATTGCCAGCCATAGCCTATGTTGGCCTGCGGGCAGATGAGCCGGAAAGGGACGGCGCAGAATACGGCATCGAACTACTGGTGCCAACTCGCCACCCATTGAGAGAACTTGGATGGGGGAAATCCGATGTTCTTTCCTTTCTGGAAAGGAACAAAATCACGATGCCAAAACGCACGGATTGCGCCAGATGCCCATTGCAAACATTGTATGAGTGGTACGAATTGTGGCGGGATTATCCTGCCATTTTTGAGGATGCGTGCCAAGAGGAGGATAGGCTTGAACATAGTTACCGATCCCCGGGGAGAGACACCTGGCCAGCCCGCCTTCGTTTGCTTGGCATCAGGTTTGCCGGTGGCGACATTCCGAAATCCAGAGGACGCGACCCGGGCGGGTGCAAAGTCTGCGCCATGTAGTCATTTTCCGGGTTCCACCCCGCTTTGCCCAGGCAAGGCGGGTTTTTTGCTTTGTGGGGGGGATTCCCAAACTGAATTGTGAAAACCGGCCCGGCGCTGTCCAGATCGGACCCGGCCCGGGTGCCTGAAAGGTCGTTTTTTCTGGCTGGTGGGTCAAAATCCCAAGTTTGGCGGTTTTCCTGGTATCAGGACAGCCGATGGGGTGTTAAAGATGCCTCATATCGAATCCTAGGACTCTGGAAATCCGAAATCCGCCTAAAAAACCGGGTTTTGGTGAGATATTGGCGGATGTGCAACATTGCGCCCGTCCATCCGTCCCCCCCGTTTTCGTCCGGTCATCGGGAAAATCACCACATGCGTCCGGTCAATTTTGCGCCGGATAGGCGGTTGTAAGCCACGAATTGGCCCAGCGGAAGCCGCGAAATTTCCGCAGAATCCGCTCCCAGGTCGGTCACACACTGCCAACTTTTCGGCTCTTGTAACCTGAAGCATACCAATTCCGTGGTTTGACCGACGATGGACGAATTGACCCGGTGTGGTTCTTGGGTACAGGTCAATAAACGGATGCCGCGCTCGCTACCGGCCTGTGTGACGAGTCGGAACTCGCGGGGCATGGTGCGGTTATCCGCCCATTGCCAAAGTTCATCTACAGCCAAAATCTTGCGTCCATTGCCCCGTCCGGCGCAATGATACGCCCAAGAGCAAAACCACGAGAAGCCGGCGGCATAATCGTCGGGGAACATCCGGGACGGGTTGAAAAACACCCATTGGCCGGTGAGCGCCCGCTCGCAATCCAGTTCGGTGTAGTGGGGTGTGACGCCGAAGCGGTTGCTCCAACGGCTGGATTCGTCAAAAATGAAACGGCAAGCGGCCTGTTGATTGAGCAGATAGGAGACGGCAAAGCTGGTTTTGCCGCTCCGGGTCATGCCCACAATGAGCGTGTTCTCGGGGGGGAGGTTGCGGTCGGTCATAAGGGTACGGGGTGGCAGACTTTTACTGCCTTTCTCGCTGACACCAATTCGTGCAGTTTAGTACATTGTCTTAACTTCGCTGCCCGATGCGCAAAAAGTTTCTTTGCAACCCCGGTAATTTTACGGCGTCCGCCAGTCAATCAGTTCCGGCGCTTGGCCGAAATAGACGGATTCAAGGGAGATGACCCCCAAGGCAATGAGGGCCACCGTGTAACGTGGGAAGTTCATTCGGTCAAACCGGTTGCCTTAAAAATACCGCCCACAAACGCCAATGTTTTGCGCGTCATTTCGTCCGGCGGATGGCCAGCAAAGGCCGGGGCTGCCTGGATGGCCATTTGGGCACGCAAAATGTTTACGCGGCGGGAGCGGTTCTGCTCGACATTTTCCAAGGCATGCAGCACGCGCTCCTGAACTTCTTTTTCGGTGTACGTCTTTTCCGGGGGAGCCGGAGCCTGGTCCGTCACAGGCGCGGCGGCGGTTGGTTGTGACGCCTCGATGGGAGCCGGGGCGGCCGGGGTGGGCGGAGTGGGAAAGGTGACGATGTTATCTTGACTGCTGTTTTCGTTGCTCATGTTGTTTTTTGTTGCTGGGTTTGCTGTTGTTGCTTGACCTCCAAACGGGTGGCCAAAATCAGTTTGTCGATGCGATCACACAGGGCAAAATGCGCCAGCGCCAGTTCGCCAGCCGTGATGCCAAGATTGATCCAATGTTGATGCTGGCTGGGAATTTGCGCCTTGTTCATTTCAATGGCCGCCGCCTCAGCCAGACTGTCGGCAAAATCCTGTATCGCGGCATCTTTCCATTCCGCATCGGCTTTGATTTCGCGCTTGATGGGTTCGGGCAGCCCGGACCGGTCCAATTTCTTGAACAGATGCATCTGGCGGAGCCGATCAATCACGCGGGTCAGGAGCCGGGCGGGGCGGGCAAGCAGGCGAGCCGACCAAGGAACGATAAGAGCAGGCGCAGCACCAGGCACAGGGCTTGCACCAGGCACCAGCGCAGGCTCAGGATTAGCAGGCTGTACAGTTGCCACGGCGGGATTAGCAGGCAGCGGCGGAGCCAGTAATTGTGACTTCTCGGCGCGCTCCCGTTTTTTTCGATCAGCGTCTTTTCGACGGTCAGCCTCAGCCGCTTCCGGTGAACCGGGAACCAGCCCGTCGGCTCTTTTTCGACCGCCACGAAGCCCGCCGAATAGCGCAACGCTCGGCTTAACAGCCACAGTTTGAACCGGACCGGGAGCGCTCCCGCCCGCCACTGGCTGCGGAGCCGGTTGAGTCGCCTGTGTTCCGCTCGGCGCTGGCGGTAACGGTGAAGGGATTGGGTCAGCCATAGCACATTAATCCTCGTCGAAAAAGGTCAGCTTGGAACGCTTGGGAGCGGTCGGCGGCTCTTGCCGGGCGGCGCGTAACTGGTCCTCGAGTTCGGCGATACGGACCTCGCGCGCCTTTTTTTCGCCGTCAGTCCGGGCGAGTTTATCCTGTGTGGCGGCAAGCTCGGCCTGCAAATTGGTCTCTCGTTCCGAAATCGTGGCGCTCAAAACGACGGCGGCGGCGGGCGGCGGCTCACCGGCGACCGGGGCGGCCGGGACGATTTCGGGCGGATTTGGGTTACCCCCTACTAAAGCCCCCCCTGTTTCGGAACGTGGTTCAAAGAGATTTCGGAAATGTTTCATATGTGCATCAATCGCAAGGAAAGCATTGCAAACATTGAATTTTTTTACAACGGACGCACCGGGACACACCGGGACATTTTGGAGAATCCCAAAACCCCTCTACAACCCTCTACTACCCCCTACTATTTGAATAAAAGGATGGTAAACAAAGGGTGAAACGAGGGTGGAAAGCGTAGGGGCTGGAAAATGGCACCCCCTACAGGGGCCACCTGTAGGGGGTAGTGGGGGTTCTTCTGGAAAGTCTCCCCGCCGGGCGGCCGTCCGCTGATGGCTCCCTCCCCGTTGCTCCCGGACAGTGCCGGTCCATCCGTTGTGTCCGCCGAAAATATCTGGAATGGTTGAGTCAGACAGTTCGAGCAGCCGCTCGCCAAGCGCCGGGTAACCTCCGGGGGGCAAGCGTGCAGCCGAAGAAGTCCCACCGAACCGCCGCAAGGCAAGCCCTCCTTATGAGCAAAATCAAACCCATCCTGATCACCGCCGTTGTGGCCATTCTGGCCATTTACGTTTACAAGAACTACATCCAGACACTCTCTTCGAGCCTGCCCCAGCTTTGAGCCGGGCCGGAAACCTCCCCACCACAACATCAACCCCTTGGACTCAAATGCTTAAAAGCGTCGTAAAGGCAGCTCCCGTGTTAAACGTGGTTGCCGGAGGCACCGCCTCTCTCACCATTCAATCCGGTCCCCGGATTCACGCCATCATCCTCTACGCCACGGCGCAGAAGACCGCCGCCACGTCCGGCTTTACCAGCATCCAATTGGCGGATGTGCTGGGCCTTCTGAGCGGCAAAGTGAACACCAATCCGAAGCGCCAGCACTTGGCCCAGGAACTCAACGAAATCCAGACGGCTTACGAATCGGTTTTGGCCGCGCAATTGTTCGATCACGTGGACAACAATTTCAACGCAGTCGCGGACACGACCGCGACGTATAACAGCGTCGCTTGCACCACGCGGACCTCGACATGGGTTCTCATCGTTAATCTATCTGAGCCTTACCGGGACAGCTACACCGCCCGGGCGGCGTTCGCGTGGCCCACGTCTTGGGTCAGCGCCAAAACCGGCGCGGTCATCGGCACGGCCAATGTTCAATGGGACATTGCAATCCCGGCCACGACCACGTCCGGTCTCACGGCGTCCAACCTGAGCACAACCATGACGAGTGCCTCGCAGTTGATCATCAACTATGCGGTGCGCGCTGAATTGGTTCAGGACACCGGGACGGGTCCGCTCAACACGGCCGGCAACCCGGTGATGATGATTACGCACTGGTACCGGCAACAGGAAACGTACAACAACACTACCCCGGTAATTACCCGCTGGCCGTTCGTTGGTAATTTTTCCCAAACCAGCATTTTCAGCCCGTCCGGGTCGGGTGATGACGTGGTGAGTCTTGGCGTGCTGTTGAACAACAAATATATGCTGAACACCAGCAAGAAGGGCAACGATCTGCTGAAATTGTCCTACGCGTGGAACTCGGGCCATTTGCAGACCACGGCGGGCGATGTGGCCGGGGCCAACTGGCCGGCCGCCGATGTGTTCCATGTCGCGTTTGATTTCGACGACAACCCCAAGGCGTGGCTGGGCTACGATGGCAGCGTGCCGTTGGAATTTGACATCACCCTGGCGCAAGTCACGGCGGCCACCAAAGTTCTCATAATGGTTCACCAGGTCTGGCGCGACGCCCTCACCTCGTAGTCATCGCACGGTCCCTCCCCGGCGTGCGCTTGCACCCCCAAGCGAGCGCACGCCGGTTTTTGCAATCCCTTGGGGAAACCACCGATTTTTATGGATGACGAAGATGATGATTCTTTAGACCAGGACGTGACTGGGCAGGGCGACAACGCGGACTTGTACGATGACGACGCTACCGCCATGGATGACAATGCCGGGGCCAATTCGGACAATGCCACGGCCACCGCTCCCGTCATCACCAACGCTAACACCGGTCAAAGCACCCTGACGACCACCCCCGCCGGTTCCGGCCTCGCGTCATCCCTTACCTCGGCGGCTCAAAACGCGCAGAACCAACTCATTTCCGCCGCCACGCAAGGCGCGGCATCACAATTGCAGAGTCAGCTTAACACGCCCTTGACGGCCACCAGCAACGCCACTCCGACCGGCACCCCGGCCCCGACGGCCTCGGCCTTGTCATCCCTCAGCGGTACCTCCTGGCTGTTGATTGCCGCCGCCGCCGTCGGTGCAATGTTTTTGCTCCGAAAACGTTAAACCCTATGGCCCTCCCCGGAATCCCAAGCTTGAACACCTCAGCCACAGCAACCGCCGTTGGCACCATCGGCGCAACAACTTTCGGCGCGGTTAACATCGGCGCGTCCGGGGGCAGCGCCGAAGCCGCAAACACCGCCTCACTCTTGCAGGGCGGCGGTACATCCTCAACCTCCAATCTGACGCTTTGGCTGGCCATCGGCGGCTTTGCTTTGGCGGTCTGGTATTACGTCCTGCGTAAAAAATGATCCTCACTCGCTTCCATCGTTATCTCGATTTGGACGGGGGCCATACTCTGCCGCGTCACATTTTCGTGGAGCCGAAGTGCTTCTCGGCTTCTGCGGCCATGTCCACGACCACGGAAACGAGCGAGCAGACCACCGCCAGCAGTGGCGGCGCGGCCTCCACGGCCACGAGCGGCAACAACGCGCCCGCCGCCGGGGTGGGTTCCACCCAGACCATTGCCGGGGGAAACCTCACGGTCAATTCAACATCGACGACATCCGAAGACCCGGCGGTCATCAATGACTCGTTGAACACCGTGGAAGACCTCATCGGCCAAGCGCTGCAATCCAGTGGCGCGAATGCCCAAAACAGCAATTCGGCGCTCTTGGCCGAATCCGACAACCTTAGCGAATTGTTGAATCAGGTCATGACCAATGGCAACGGAACCGCCAATCTGGCCACCACGGAGACGACCGCCTCCTCAAGCTCCTGGCTCTGGATTGTGGGCATCGCCGCCGTGGTGCTCTTGTTCGTCAACTTCTCCTCCCGCCCCGCCCGATGAGCCAAAGCCTCCAATATCAAACCCTCGTCATTCCCGCCGCAACCCAGGTGAACAATGTCATTACCCCCAACAGCGTTCGCGAGCCCTGCGCCGGGCAATTTCTCTACATCCGCTCGGCCACCGTGCCGTTTTTAATGCAGTTCGACGGCGGCGGCATATTCCAGGCCGAAGGCGGCTTTAAGTTCACCGAAGCGTTTCAATTCGTCACTTTTTACAATCCGACACTCAACCCGATTATCGTGACCTTTTATACGGGGCAGGCAGGGGTGGAATACATCGGCACCAATCAGGTGAAGGTTGCCAGTACTTATCTCCTCGGTAATTTGGGGTTGAAGGCGACGGGGAATTATCAGCCAGTCGGTTTGGGGGTGCCCACACAGTTGATTACCATCGGCACCGGTATGATCTCGCTGGCTCCTGGCAGCAGCATCACCGTTTATGGTGTAAACAATGGTCATCAGCGCAAGGGTATCATTTTCTCGACCTGGAATGCCTCTTCAAATTTTCTCGTGCAAGATTTGAATGGCGGAACCGTCATGTGTGTTTCGACCAATAATAGCTCTATCTACCTCGAAACTGATGCAACTTTGATTGTCGAATGTAACACCAACGCTAATAACCCGACTTCTGTTTTCTCCATTGGAGAAATCTACTACGCAAATTGAGCATGGTCGCCAACATATACATGTGTCCCACGCCCTATCTGGCTGACCCGACCGGGCAGCTCTCCGGCTACGTCGCCCCCAACGTGTTGCTCGACCAAAACGGTCAGCCCATTGTGGACGACCAAGGAAACTACGTTACCTCCAACTGATGAAACACACACTCGCATTATTTTTGATTCTCGCTTCCTGGACGGTCACAGCCGGGACGGTCTTCAATTATCCGCCGGAAAGCTCGGTCATGCCGCAGGACGTGCTGAATATGACCAGCGTGGATGACTTCGGCAACCCGACGTTCCGAACCATCGCCCCGTCGGCATTGGGGCAATCCCTCGCCCTGTTGACCGGTATTGGCCAACCCAATACCAACGTTATCATTTTGAGCGATGCCAACTTTATTGGCGCGCAAAACGTGGGGGCCACAACGTACCCCTACAATTTCAGCGGCACCTATACATCCATCGGAAACCTGACGAACGGGGATTCATCCCTGTCCCCGGCTTGGGTGTGTACCAACACATGGCTGAATGCCATCGGCTCTTACAATGTACCAATTTATTTAGTCCTTAATCCGGTGATGAACTTCGGCTCGATGTATGCCCAAATCCCCGGCTTCATCCTGACCACGAATGAGCTTTATCAATACGCGGATGCGCCCACGGCAAACAATGACACGCTGGCTTACTGCGATGCGGGCGATACAACCGTCCCCGGGTCCATCAATGCCACCAATATCATTGGGACGACCAACATGTGGTCATGCTACTTTGGAAGTGGAACAAATGTCACAGGCTATACGACCGGTATTGGCTGGGTTGCCGCGTGGCCCGCTTCCATCCGGACCTCGTATGGTTGGACCAATCCCCCGGCGGCAACATCCGGGATCACGCAAGCCGCGCTGAATGCCAGCAACGCGACATATCAGGCGCAAATCACCGGGGCCACCAATGCCACCTTGGCCGCCTTGGCCGCCAGCAATAGCATTTTTCAGGTTGAAATCAATTCGTCCAACACGGTTTACCAATCACTGATTTCCGGCGCCACAAATGCGGCCATTGCGGCACTGCAAGCGACCAACACGCTAATTCAGTCCGTGCATATGGGCACGTTCACCAATTCCGGCAACCTGCTCGCCAGCGGCAACGCTGGAATTGGCGGACTCTTAACGGTGAGCAGTCAGGGCATCAACGTTTTGGGCACCGGCTCACTGACTCTGGCGGGTACGAGCGGCGCGGGACTCATCATCACCGCCCTTTGCACCGTTGGCAATACGGTCGGATTTTCGCTCTACAACACGAGCGGCGGGCTTGGGTTGTGTGCTTGGAGCGGCTTGGGGACGGGCGCAGAAACTCGTGTTTTCTCCACCTCCACAACAAATTACCTGACTGGCAATGTCTCACTGGCCATCACCAACGCGAGCGGCGATCTGTTGCTTTCGAGCGCCGGAAACATTCTGCTGAATTCCGTCGGAGGCGGCCATACGGTCATCAGCGGAATTGCCTCCACGGTCAACCATACGCCGGTGTCGGTGAACATCGGGTCGAGTCCATTCACATTTTCAAACACCATCCCAGTGAATTTGAAACTGCATTTTGTCGGGCAGGCCGCCCCCTACACCTACACCATGAACGGGGTGAGCGTATACACGGGGACGAACAGTGTCCCGGACGACCTGGCCGCAACCAACGTTATCGTGCTGACCTATTCCTCGACCCCGCCGATTCTGTATACGAACGCCTGGTAACCATGAAAACCTCGACCGCCCTCCTCATTTTCGGCTTGGCCATTTTGGCCGTCATCCTTTATGTGGCTTATCAGGCTTACCAACAGTTGCAGACGGCGGAGCAAACGGCCCAAAACTTTTTAGCCGCCCTCACGGCTGCCCCTGCCAACATTGCCAGCGCTGGTGTCCAGGCCGTGCAGAGCCTTTTTAATTCGACCGTGACAGCCCCAACCATGGATTCCGTGATTGTGGCCACCGCCGCCGCCATCGGAGCCGCCACTGGCATCCCCGGCGCGTCAACCGCCGCCACGATCGAAGCGCAAGCCGCTTACAACGCCCTGACGGGCAATGGCAACTGATGCAATCCACCATAAAAATCTTCGGCACCGTGATTGCCCTGATCCTGATTTTTTCGGGCGGCGTTGATTTCATGATCACTACGGTCCCCGGTGTCGCGCTGCTCGCTGTGATTTGGGGATTGAAGCTTTAATTTTATGAAAAAATCAACGATCTGGTGGATTGTCGGCGGTGGAATTCTGGCGTACATCCTTTATCAGAAGTACAACGCCCCCGTCAGCACGGGCGATCAAGGCCAATCCCTGAACGCGACACAGACGGCCTCGGACGTGTCCCAAGCCGCCTTGGCCAGTCAACAGGTAGCCGCCGCCCTGGCTGGAATGGTCCAATGACCGCCTTTTGGAAAAACGTCCTTGGGACGATCATGGCCGCCGCCATCTGCGCCAATGTGGCCATCCTCTTTCAGTTCGAGCATCGCCTCTCTCGGATTGAAGCTCTCCTTGAGGCCAAACAAACACAACTCGCACAAAACAAATGAACATCAAACAAATCGTTTCCCTGATTACCGCCGTTGGCACCTGGCTTTCCATCCATTTCGGCCTCAGCAAATACATTCCCAATCTGGCGGACCCCTCCACGCAAGACATGCTGACATTGGTGGTGACTCTCATCGTCAATCATTGTATGCACGGCACCCCGAATCCGCCGGACGCCGGCATGACGGGTAGCTTATCTAAAAATCCAGCGTTGTTTTTGCTGGCCATGTTCATTTTGCCGGCGCTTTTGGTCACAGGTTGCAGCAGCACACCCGTCGGCAAGGCGTACCAATCGGAGACGGCCCTGGACACGGCCATCACGGCCGCCCTGGATGCGTGGGGGGCATATGTGGCCGCCAATCATCCCAGCGCCGCCGTCGAAACCCAAGTCCGGGACGCATTCGATAAAGCTCGAGCCGCTGAATTACTGGCCAACAGTGCCACCGAACTTGCCCAGCAAAGCAGCAATACCAACGTCCTTTCCAGTCTGGCGGCCAATACCGCCATTGAAGCGCAAGCCCTCACTGACCTGCAAAACCTGTTGACGAATCTTGGCGTGAAACTGTGACCGGGCCTGGACTCGTCACACAACCACAACCATAACCACACCCCAAAAAATATGTCCCTCACCCTTTTAACGGCGATCATCACCGAAGCCATACAAAATGGCCCGCAGGTCATCGCTGAAATCGAATCCCTGTTTTCAACCGGCACGCCGACCCTGGCCGATTTGCAAGCCTTGCGGGCAAAGATTGAAGCGGAGAATTATGCCACGTTTGTCCCGGCCTCAGTGTTGCCGCCCGCCAGCGATCCGGCCACCGCCCAAAATCCGTGATCTTTCCCCCCGCGTTTGTTGTTTGACGCGGCCGGGCCGGGGTTATGGCTGCTCCCCGCCAACAAAAGCAGCCGTTATCATGCCTGCAACCGTCCTCCCCGTTAGCGCCGCCGCGGCTCTGGACTGGGCACGCGGCAAAATCAATGACCGGGACTTGATTCTTTCCGCCCCCCTCGTGCCAGAGGCTATCTTTGTCGTGGATTTGCCCGATAGGGCGTCTTGGCGGGACTGTCTGGCCCAATGCACCCGGTGGCACGCTGCCGGCGCAGTCACGCTCATTACCCGCACGGGAACCCCCGTCGTGGCCCATTACATGCAGCAACGCGGCTGCCGTGTGACTCACCTGGAAAGGACCAACCCCCGGAAATGGCGTTTTATCCTGCCCCCCGCCGATTTGGCCGCGTGGATCAAGAGTCTTCCAGGCCGCCACGTCACCCCTGGCGCGGGCGGATTGCCCAAAACTGTTTCGCAATGTCCGGAGTGACAATCTCGCGGTAATGCCCGAAAAGAATCTGCTCGGTATGTCCTGCCTCCAATGCAGTCTTTCCCGCGTTTTGGAACTCGGCAAGGTGATAGGTGACGAACGAATGCCGGGTGGCATTCTTCGGCCATTCCACGGCGGCGGCCTGCGTCACGGCCCGCAGGCGGTTGTTTACCTGTTTGAGCGGTAAAACGCCCCCCATCGCCAGCCAAGCTGTGAGGGCCGGATGCACTGTGACGAGCCGGCGGCGGCGGGTTTTGGCCTTGGCTGCGGTGACTTCGATGAATTTCTCCCCGATCTCCTTTTCCTCCAGCGCCACGGCCTCGGACGTGCGCAATCCGGCAAAATAACGGACGGCCATGCAGCGCATGACGTTCAAATCCACGCGTCTGGCGGTCTCCAGGACGTGCGCAACCGTTTCCGGGGTGTGAATGCCGGGGGCGGACCCAATCACGCGCGGCAAGTCCACTCCCAGCGCGGGATTGACCGCCAGCAAATCCCGCTTGATGGCCCAGGCGAACAGGTTTTTAAGCGTAATCAACCGCCCCCGTTTGGTGGGGGCGCTCCAGCCCTGGCCATGCAGCCACGTTTCGATTTCGGCGGCGGAAATGGACGCGACCGGCCGGGCGATCCGCTCTTTGGCAAATGAGCGAAGCTCCTTAATCAGCAAACCGACGTAATTATCAGACCGCCCGGCCTTGTATTTGGATTCGAGGAATTGGTTGCACAGTTCGGCCACGGTGAGCGCCCCGGCTGCCCCTTGGCTGGAGATTTTTGAGACAACGGGCTTTCCCTCCCGGATGGCGGCGAGCAGTTGGATCAAGACGGCCTCAATCCGCTCCATGCCGCCAGAGGTAGGTACAGGCTCAGGCGAAAGCATTGATTTTATTGGCTCCAGAGGTAGGGCTCGAACCTACAACCACACGGTTAACAGCCGCGTGCTCTACCATTGAGCTACTCTGGAACGCAAATGGACGTTCAATTTACAAACCCAAAGGCGGTCCGTCAATCCGTTTTCACAAATTCCTTTGGCACTGCGGACAGAAAAATGTGCTGCGGGCGGCTTGCACCACCCGCTTGATGGCGCGACCGCAACGCGGACAGGGCTGTCCGGCATGGTCGTAAACGCAGAGGCGCTCGGAATAAAAGCCGGGGGCTCCGGGTGCCAGGCCAAAATAGAACAGACCGTCGGTGGCCCCGCCGGCAAAACGCAGCGGCACGGTGCTCCCGCATTCAATGGCTTCCGTCAGCACGCGGCGAATGGCCTGCCACAGTTTTTTCACCTGTCCGGTCGTCAGCCGGCGGGCGGCGAGTTTAGGTGAAATGCGGGCCTGGAAAAGGGCCTCGCTGGCGTAAATATTGCCGATACCGGCCACCAACGACTGGTCCAGCAGCTTCACTTTGACCGCCTGAGCCGAACGCCGCAGGGCCCGGCCGAATGATTTCGGTTCGAAGGCCGCCGACAAGGGTTCCGGGCCCAAACCGGCCACCGCCGTCAAATCCAGCGTCAGACGGCCAAAATAGCGGGTGTCTTCGTAAATAAAATTTTCGCGGCCCAGATTTAAAACCACGGCGGCATGTTTGGGAACGGGTTCGTTTTTGCGGGCCAGATACATCCGGCCGGTCATGCCAAGATGGCCGAGCAGGGTGAACCTCTCGTGGGATTTGGCGCGGCGCAGTTGGAAGAGGAAATATTTGCCGCGCCGGGTCAGCCCGGTGAAGGTGGCCCCCAGCAGAGCCCGGCGAAAATCATCCAGGGAACCCGGCCGGATGACTCTGGCCCGGAGGACTTCCACACCACGAATGCGTTTGCCCGGCAACAGCGGCTTGAGATGCCGGGCCAGTACTTCAACTTCAGGCAACTCGGGCATGAATCAAATTAAGCAACGGGAAGCGGTTAGCTCGTCACCAAGGTGCCCACTTTTTCGCCCAAGGCCACCCGCCGGAGGTTGTGCTCGCGGAAGAAATCGAACACGATGATCGGCATCTTGTTGTCCATGCACAGCGAAAATGCGGTGGAATCCATCACCTTGAGCTGCCGTTGCAAGGCGTCCAGATAAGTGATTTGGCTGAACCGCTTGGCCTGGGGGTTTTTCTTGGGGTCAGAATCATAAATGCCGTCCACTTTGGTGGCCTTTAAAATGACTTCCGCGCCGATTTCGTTGGCCCGCAAGGCGGCGGCGGTGTCGGTGGAGAAAAAGGGGTTGCCGGTGCCGCCGCCAAAGATGACCACCCGGCCCTTTTCCAAATGGCGCACCGCCCGGCGACGAATGAAGGACTCGGCGACCTGCGCCATGGTGATGGCGCTCTGCACGCGCGTCGGCACGCCCTGTTTTTCCAACGCATCCTGGAGGGCCAGGGCGTTGATCACCGTGGCCAGCATGCCCATGTAATCGCCGGTGGCGCGCTCGATGCCGCGTTCGCTGCCGCTGATACCGCGAAAAATATTGCCCCCGCCCACCACCACCACCACTTCCACCCCCAGTTCGCGCACTTCCAATATTTCGGCCGCCATATGATGCACGGCTTCGGGAGCAATCCCCCGCCCGTTGGAATCGCCGAGCGATTCGCCGCTTAATTTGAGCAAGACCCGGGAATATTTGGCTTTCTTGGAGCGTTTCATAGTTTTGGCGGCGAAAGTCATCGGGTAAATAATAGTCAGCGGCACGGGGTCAGGTCAAACCAAAGCCGTTTAATCAAAAATCCGCCGGAACACATGCGCGCCCTGCAGCCGGAGCGGCGGCTTGGGAGGGGCTTTTGAGCCGCGAACAGCAAGAAGGCTTGATTGCGGGCAGAACGCCGGAAGTCACAAGCCGGTCACAGACCGGCGCTCCAATCCCCGCCTCATGCCGGCGGTCCTGGCTTCTTTTCCTCGCCACAACCGCAGCCCGACCCACAGCCGGAGCCGCCCTTTTTGGTGCGCCGGAAACTGTGCCAGAGGAAGTAGCCCACCGCCGAGGAGAGAGCGGTGATGACGAGGAGATGGTCCAATAAGGGGTTCATAAACAACTCAAGTGCCGCCCAGCCAGTGACCGACCTGGATCACCGTGAAGGCCGCGCCCCAGGCCAGGGCGGTCATGTAGGCGACCTGAAACAAGGGCCAGCGCCAGGAATTCGTTTCGCGCCGGACCACCACCACGGTGCTCAGGCATTGCATGGCCAGCACATAAAACACCAGCAGACTGAGGCACACCAGAGGGGTGAACACCGGGCTGCCATCCGTCTTTTTCTCAGCCAACATGGCGTCGCGCAGGGCGGGCGCGTTCTTTTCGCCGTCCTGCACCGAATAGATGACGGACATGGTGCCCACAAACACCTCCCGGGCCGCAAACGAACTGATGATGCCCACGCCGATCTTCCAATCATAACCCAACGGAGCAATCACCGGTTCAATGGCATGACCGAGTTTCCCGGCGAAACTTGTCGCCAGCGCCTCGGCGGGCGTGGCGTTGGGATTGGCGGGTTTGGGATACGTCGAAATGGCCCAGATGATGACCGTAATGGCCAGAATGACCGTGCCCGCGCGTTTGAGAAAAATCACGGCCCGCTCCCACATGCGGGCCAGGGTCACCCGAAGGGAGGGCCGGCGGTAGGGGGGCATTTCCAGCAGCAAGAGCGAATGTTCCCCCTTGAACAGGGTCTTGCGGAACAGCCAGGCCATGCCAAAGGCCGCAAACAGCCCGAGCAGATACATCGCCAGCATCACCCCGGCTTTTTTCCAGGAACTGAACCCGGCGGGAAACAGCACCGCAATCATCAGGGTGTAAACGGGCAGCCGGGCGGAACAGCTCATCAACGGGGCCACCAGGATGGTCACCAGCCGGTCCTTGGGATTCTCAATGGTGCGCGTGGACATGATGCCGGGAATGGCGCAGGCAAAGGAATTGAGCAGGGGCACGAAGGATTTGCCGTGCAGTCCCACGCGCTGCATCAACCGGTCAATGATGAAGGCCGCGCGGGCGAGGTAACCGGTGTCCTCCAACAGTCCGATGAAAAAGAACAGGATCAGGATTTGCGGCAGAAAGACCAGCACCCCGCCCACGCCGGCCACGACGCCGCCAATCACCAAATCGCGAAAGCCGCCGGAGGGCATGACTCTTGCCAGCGCACCGGCCAGCGCCGACTGGCCGTCGGCAATCCAGCCCATGGGCACTTCGGCGACCTTGAAGATCATGAAAAACATCAGGGCCATGACGCCGATGAAGAACACCCAGCCCCAGATTTTGTGGGTCAGCCAGGCATCCAGCCGCTCGCTTAATGAGGCTTCGCTCCCGGCCCGGGGATGCGCCACGCGCCCGGCGATTTCCTGCACCCAGGCATAGCGGGCATTGATCACATCGGAAATCCACTCGACGCCGGCCCGCTCCAACTGACGGCGGGCCGTTTCCAAGGCCGGACGCAAATGCGGCGGCAAACCGGAGAGGGCCGGTCCCGTGGTGGCGGAAATGAGCAGCAGGGCCTCGGCATAGGCAAAACGAAAATTGAGGTTCGCGTCCCGCGCGAGCAAGCCGGCCAGTTGTTTCGCCGCCGCATCCAGCGCGGGGGGGATGGGGGCGCGGTGCGGCGGGACGCCGTTGAACTGTTGGGTGATGGCCTGGCGCAATTCCACCAATCCTTTGCGTTGGGCGGCAATCACCGGGATCACCGGACATCCGAGCGCGGCGGCCAGTTCGGGGGTCTTGAGGACCAGACCGCTTTTTTCCGCCATGTCCACCATCGTCAGCGCCACCACCATGGGCAGGCCCAGTTCCGCGAGTTGGGCGACCAAGTACAGGTTGCGCTCCAGATTGGTGGCGTCCACCACGCACACGATCACGTCCGGCGGGGGGGTGTCGGGAAGGCGGCCCAGCAGGACGTCGCGGGCGACCGCCTCATCCAAGGAACGGGTTTGCAGGGAATAAACGCCGGGAAGATCAATAAGATTGATGGCCTCGCCGTGGCCGCCCCGGCACTGGCCGGTCTTCTTCTCGACGGTGACGCCGGGGTAATTACCGACCTTCTGGCGCAGACCGGTCAGGGCGTTGAAGAGGGTGCTTTTGCCGCTGTTCGGATTGCCGGCCACCACGAC
>CAZUBG010000039.1:0-31479 GCA_964618545.1 uncultured Bifidobacteriaceae bacterium
CACGGGCGCATCGGCAGGTGATCATCGCCGGGGGCGGGCTGACGACAGCACGAACACTTCGGGGGAACCCCTGCGTGGGCCGCCAGGGTGACGTGCAGTTCGCGCCCCCCGGCCGGCGGCGCAATCCCCCAGCCGGAGGTCCTCATAAACAAAGCCCGGAAAATGTTGAATCAAATTCAAAATCGTCTTGACTTGCAACTGCATGGTTGTCCTTTGGTGTTTGGGTTCAACCGGTGTTCACCCGGTCCAAGCCCAAAGGTCAACTTTTTCCCCGCCACAAGCAAGCCGTCCCCGGCACCGACCGCCAGTTAAACGGGCCGCAGGGTGGCTTTCGAGCCATAGCTCGCACCCTGCGGCGGTCGAATACCGGGGACTGCCACAATCCTGATCAGAAGGCTGAAGCGCACCCAGGATCAGGCTGAAATCACCCACAAATTGTTCCGCAGACCCGCAAATTGGAGCCAAGCCGGGCCGTTCGTGTTGTTGATCACCAAGTCGGAGCCGTCTCCCATGTAATTGGAAGTCAGGTTAGTAAACGAGAGAGGGGCGCAGCCGTCATCGCTCGTCCAGAAATTGGTGTCGTTGAACGACCAGGAATTTAGCGGAATGTACGTCGGGCTGGAATTGGTGCCGCCCCCGCCCGGGGCAATTAAAGCGGCGTCACTCTTTGGCAGCAGGCCAAACAGCACCACCGCGATGATGACGGCTCGGGCCAGGGTGTTTTTTAGCGTCTGGAAAAATCCCCCTCCTCCACTCGTAATTTTCATAGTTCTGATCATCCCCCAAGTCAAAGGTTCTTATTTAAGGCAGATCAATTATTTGTCACCACCTCGCGGCAGGCAAGCTTTTTTCCAAAAAACAACCGCATCGCGGTGTCAATCGGCCGTGGCAATACATAACAACTGTGAAGTATCTTGTCAATGCTCTTTCGCGTATGATGATAATTTGTGTCGTCAGGCATCGAACAACACGCCATTTGTACGCGCGTCATCCGACTGCTCCGCCAGGAGCGCGAGCGGCGGGGTGTTTCCAAATACCAACTGTCCGCCCAGACCGGCCTGGCCCAGCAAACCATCAGCTATATTGAACGCGGACTCCGCCAGCCTTCGTTTGAAACGATTTTGCGCATTGCTGACGGCCTCGGTATCAGCTTGGAAAAAGTGCTGAAAAAGGCGCGGGGCGGCACCGTCAGGAAAACCGGGCGAAGTCCCCGTTCCCTAGCAACGAAAAATGCGCAAAAAACATGATGCTTCTTGACACGACTTAACCCCTTCAACCCCAACACCCTGGCAATCATGTCAACCAAAATCCGCACCCCGGCCCGTTACCAGGCAACGGGAATTACGCGGTTATTTTTTTAGAAAGCGCCTGTCACAGGCTTGCCTTGATGAATCCCCAGTCCGAAACCGCAACTGAGCAGACCGCCACTGCGGGTGATTTGACCCCGACTCCGACGGCCTCCACCGCCCCGCTGATCGGCATTCCTGATGGCTGGCTGGCTTTCGGAATCTGCCTCCTTCTGGCGGCGGCCACCTGGCTGGTGTTCGGCCAGACGGTTCATGACCAGTTCGTGAACTTCGACGACCCCGCCTACATCTATGAAAACCCCATTGTCCAGCAGGGGGTTACGGTCGCAGGGTTGCACTGGGCGCTGACTTATGGGGAAATCGGCCACTGGCATCCCCTGACCTGGTTCTCCCACATGCTGGACTGCCAGCTTTACGGACTGAAGGCCGGCGGACATCACCTGACGAATGTATTGCTGCATCTGATCACGGTGATTCTCCTGTTCCTGTTGTTGCGAAAGACGACGGGATTTCTGTGGCGCAGCGCCTTTGTCGCGGCGGTCTTTGCCATCCATCCCCTGCGGGCGGAATCGGTGGCGTGGGTCGCGGAACGCAAGGATGTTCTCAGCGGCGTGTTTTTTTTGCTGACTCTCGGGGCTTATGTCCGCTCTGTGCGCCACCCGCCCTCGCTCATCCGTTATGGGGCGGTGCTGGGGTTCTTCACGCTGGGGCTGCTCTCCAAAAACATGCTGGTCACAACCCCCTTTGTTCTCCTGCTGCTGGATTATTGGCCGCTGGGCCGTCTAACCAACGCCACCCCGCAAGTCTGGTTTCACCGGGTGGCCGAAAAAATCCCCCTCTTGGTGCTGTCCGTCTTGTCCTGTGTGGCAACGGCCCTCGTCCCGGAGAAAATGGCGGCCGGCGACCAGTTGCCTTTTGCGCTGCGAATGGAAAACGCCGTGGTTTCCCAAGTCACCTACCTTTGGCAGTTGATTCATCCGACGGGGCTGGCGTGTCTTTATCCCAACCCAACCAGCCATCTGCCGCTCTGGCAAACAGCCGGATCACTGGCAATGATTCTGGGCATCACCGGCGTGGCGTATGCATTTCGCCGGACGCGCCCCTGGCTGATCGTCGGCTGGCTTTGGTGTCTGGGAATGATGATCCCCGTCATGGGGATCGTGCAAATCTCCTATTACTCCCATGCGGATCGCTACACCTATTTGCCGCAGATCGGATTGGTTCTGGCGTTGACCTGGCTGGCGGCGGAAGTGTGCGCCGCCCGGCCTGGCCGCCGGTTGCTGCTGGGCGGCGGGGCGGCGGTCATCCTGACCGCCCTGATTTTCCGCGCACACGCACAAACGGCCTATTGGCGGAACAGTGAAGCGCTGTGGCGGCACACGCTCGCCTGCACGACTGACAACCTGATCGCCCAGAACGACCTGGGCGACGCCCTGGTCCAGCAGGGGCAATTGGAGGAAGCCATCACGCGGTTTCAGACGGCCCTTCAAATCAAGCCCGGTTATGCGGAAGCCCATTACAATCTGGGCAACGCCCTGGTCCAACAGGGAAAAGCGGCGGAGGCCATTGTGCAGTACCAACTGGCTGTTCAAGATAAACCAACCTATGTGGAAGCCCGCAATAACCTGGCCAACACCCTGATCAAACAGGGGAATCTGGACGAGGCCATCGCCCAGTTTCAACAAGCCCTGCAACTCAAGCCCGACCGGGCGGAGTCCCACTACAACCTCGCCAACGCCCTGTTCCAAAAGGGCCGGATGGAGGAAGCGGTCGCCCAGTTCCAAAAGGTTTTGCAAATCGAACCCGGCCATGCGGGGGCCTTGAACAATCTCGGTTACGCGTTTCTCCAAATGGGACGAGGGGATGAAGCAATCGCTGAGTTCCAACAGGCAGTGCAACTCAAACCCGACCGGGCGGAAGCGCACTTCAACCTCGGCTACGCCCTGCTCCAAATCGGCCGGGTGGAGGAAGCCATCACCCGGTTCCAAAAAGTTTTACAACTGAAACCCGGCTATGCGGAAGCCCACTACCATCTGGCCGACGCCCTGGTCCGACAGGGAAAGGCAGAGGAGGCCATTGCTCATTACCAGCAGGCCCTGAAACTGAAACCCAACTATTTGGAGGCCGAAAACGACCTGGCCTGGGAGTTGGCAACCGATTCGCGGGCGGCCATGCGCAACGGCCATGAGGCGGTGGCGCTGGCGGAAAGGGCCAATCAGCTTACCCGGGGTGCGGACCCGGACGTGGTCGGCACGCTCGCGGCCGCCTACGCGGAAGCCGGGCGATTCGAGGAGGCCGTCGTGAATGTCCGACAGGCCATTGAGCTGGCACGGACAGCCGGCCAACGGAACCAGTTGGCGCCGCTCAACAACGAGCTGATGCTTTATCAAGCAGGACGCCCTTACCATCAGGACAGTCAATGAAGCCAGAGAGCAGGGGAACCGCCGCAGCGGGTTCACCGGTTGGGAAAATGCCCGGCGCGACCGACTCCACCGGTCGTCCGACGGGCTTGCGTGACCGTTGGCTGGCTGCCGGAGTTTGCCTTTTTTTGGCGGTGGCAATCTGGCTGGTCTTTGGTCAGACCACGCATTACGAGTTCGTAAACTTCGATGACAACACCTACATCTATGAGAATTCCATCGTCCAGCAGGGCGTGACGGTCGGGGGACTGCACTGGGCGCTCACCACGGTTCATGCCTCCAACTGGCATCCGCTGACCTGGTTCTCCCACATGCTGGACTGCCAGTTTTATGGATTGAAGGCGGGCGGCCATCACCTGACCAACGTCCTGCTGCACACAGCAACGGCCATCCTCCTTTTTCTGATCCTGCGGGGGATGACGGGGTTTCTGTGGCGCAGCGCGTTTGTCGCAGCGGTGTTTGCCCTGCATCCGTTGCGGGTGGAATCGGTGGCCTGGGTCGCGGAACGCAAGGATGTTCTCAGCGGTTTGTTTTTCCTGCTGACCATCGCCGCCTATGTCCGCTATGTCCGGCGCCCATGGGCGCCCGGTCGCTACGCGCTGGTTGGGTTGCTGCTGGTGCTGGCGCTCATGTCCAAACCAATGGTGGTCACGCTGCCGTTCGTGCTGCTTTTGTTGGATTATTGGCCGCTGAAGCGATTTCCCCCACCGGACGGCCATTGGATTCCATGGCGTTTGATCATCGAAAAACTTCCGTTGCTGATCCTTTCCGGAGCGGCCTGCATCACCACGATTTTTGCCCAAGAGGAGGCGATCTCGTCACTGTCCCTGCCGGTGCGAACCGGCAATGCTGTGGTTTCCTATGTCATCTATTTTGGACAATTGATTTATCCGGTGAAGCTGGCCGCTTTCTATCCCCATCCGGAGAGCGGTCTGGCGCCCTGGAAAATCATCGCGGCCCTGGTTTTACTGCTGGCCGTCACCGCCGGGGCCGCCTTCGTCCGGCGGAAACAGCCCTGGCTCTTGATGGGTTGGCTGTGGTATTTGGGGATGCTGGTTCCGGTGATTGGAATTTTGCAAGTGGGACTGCAATCCCACGCGGACCGCTACACTTACCTGCCCCAGATCGGATTGGTTCTGGCGTTAACCTGGTTGGTGGCGGAGGGCAGCTCCGGCTGGCGTCACCGCCGGATGGTTCTGAGCGTCGGTGCCACGGTCATCCTGGCCGCCCTGATGGTCTCGGCACATGAACAAACCGCTTATTGGCGCAATAGTGAATCCCTCTGGACCCATGCCCTCGCCTGTACGAAGGGCAATGTCACCGCCCATGTCAACCTTGGCAATGCGCTGCTCCAAAGGGGCGCGACCGACGAAGCGGTCAGCCAGTTTCAGCAGGCGCTGCAAATCGCGGATGATGCCGACGCGCACGTCAGCTTAGGTTATGCCCTGATCCAGCAGGGAAAAATGGACGACGCGATGCGGCATTTCCAACTGGCGCTGGCGATCAAACCCCGTTACGCCCAGGCGCACAACAATCTTGGCGATATTCTGGCCCAGAAGGGCCGGGTGGCGGAAGCCATCGCTCAATTCGAAAAAGCCCTGCAAATCAAACCTGATTACGCCGAGGCCCACTACAACTTCGGGAATGCCCTGGTCCAACAGGGCCGGGAGGACGAGGCGATCACCCAGTTCCAGCAGGCCCTCCAAATCAAACCCGAATACGCGGAAGCCTGCTATAACCTGGGCAACACCCTGTTTCAGAAAGGAGAAACGGATCGAGCCATTGCCGATTACCAGCAGGCCTTGCACATCAAACCCGAATACGCCAATGCCTCCTATAATCTCGGCGTCATCCTCGTCCAACGCGGCCGGCTGGATGAAGCCATCGTCCAATTCCGAAAGGTTCTGCAACTCAAACCCGGCAACGCCAAAGCCCACTACAACCTCGCCGACGCCCTGATCCAGAAAGACCGGGCGGATGAGGCGATCACCCAATACCAACAAGCCATTCAAATCAACCCCGACTATTGCGAAGCCCAAAACGATCTGGCCTGGGAGTTGGCGACCGATCCCCGGCCCGCCGAGCGCAATGGCAAACAGGCGGTGGCGCTGGCGGAACAGGCCAACCAACTCACCAAGGGAGCGGATCTGGACATTGTCGGCACGCTCGCGGCCGCTTACGCCGAGGCCGGACGGTTTGCGGACGCCATTCGAAGCGCCCGGCAGGCGATTGATCTGGCGCGGACCACCGGCCAACTGAATCAAGTGCCACAGCTAAACGCCGAGCTGCAGCTTTACGAGGCGGGGCTGCCCTTCCATCGCGAAAGGAAATGAGTCCGGGGCCCTGGTAATCCCCGGTTCATTTCACCGGGGCAACCGGAGCGCCCGTGACGGAAGCGGGATTGGCCCCGGATGGCGGCTCGATGCCGAGCAATTCAATATCGTAAATCAACGTGCTGTAGGGGCCGATGTTATAGGGGACGAATTCGCCATAACCGAGACTTGGGGGGATAAACAGCCGCCATTTGTCCCCCACCTTCATCCTCTGCAGCGGTTCGGTCCAGCCCGGGATGAAATCATTCGCATGCCCAATGAAAGGCAGGCCGCGCTGTACAGAACTGTCGAACACGGTTCCGTCAATCAGACTGCCCTCATAATGCAGTTTCAAAACATCCGTTTTAATGGGGGACGGGCCGGAACCCGATTTTAGGACCAGGCATTGGACTTCGGCTTTGGAGCCATCCGGCGCGGTGACCGGGATCACCTTTACGCCTTCTTTTTTGGCGTTGGCGGCCAGAAAAGCCTGCCCGATCTTAAGATTCTCGACCCCGGCCACCTTGCGCTTCTCCGCCGCCCTTGCCTTGATGTCCGCCTTCATGTCCTTCAGCACGGCTTTTTGCTGCTCAGGGGTGAGACCGGGTTTGCCGGCCTGCATGTCCGCCATGCCGGCGAGGAGCGCCCTCATGTCAACCTCCACCCCATCGCGCTTGAGCTTGGTGGCGATGTTCGCCCCCAGGGCGTAGCTCATGGTCTGGCGGGGATTGGTGAGATCAGGCTGGTTCTGCGCGAAAGCGCAGGTGACGAGCAATCCGAGGGCTAAAGTCGCGCTGAGATGAACTTTCATGCAATGGCCGCTTGTTGTTTTGGAGCAGTGAATGGATCAAGTTCCACCAAGACCGTCACAGGGTCAAGCCGTAAAAACCAAATGCGCTCCAGACTTGCATCGGAGCCCAAATGCGTGAAAACTTACAGCTTGGTCCCGCGAGGGGCCAATTAGGAATCTAATGTCAAGCATGCAAAAAAATTTAACCGGTGTGGAATCCTTGGTGAACGGCTTCAGCCGCCTGGCGACCGGTTCACAGCCCGAATGGCTGCCTCCCTTGCGTCAAGCCGGGCTTGAGCGCTTCACGGAACTCGGCTTTCCCACCACCGACCATGAGGACTGGCGTTTCACCAATCTGGCGCCCCTGGCCAAATTGTCTTTGGAACCCATGCTGGAAACCTCGGCAACGGACGGAGTGGCCGAGTTGCTGGCCCGGCACACGTTCACCAAGCTGTCCGGCTCCCGGCTCGTTTTTGTCAACGGCCGGTTTTCGGCGGAGTTTTCCACGTTTGGCCGCCTGCCGGCCGGGGTCAAAGTATCCAGTCTCGCTGAAGCCTTGAAATCCGATCCCGACTTCGTTCACACCCATCTCGGCGTCTCCGCCCACACCGAAAACAACCCCTTCACCGCTCTGAACCAGGCATTCTTTCTGGACGGCGGATTCGTTCATGTGCCCGCCGGAGTCTCCATGAACGAGCCGGTGCAATTGGTTCATATCTCCTCCGCCCCCAACAGCGGCGACACCATCCAGCCGCGCAACCTGATTGTGGTCGGAGACAACAGCAAACTGACCCTCATTGAAAGTTACCTGTCCGTGGGTGACTCCGTGCATTTTACCAATTCCGTCACGGAACTGGTGGCCGGGGAAAACGCCGTGGTCGAGTTTGTGAAATATCAAAACGAGGCCCCCGGGGCCTTCCACATCGGGATGATTGCCGCGCATTTGGGGCGCGCCAGCCGGGTGCGCATCCATTCGTTTGCGCTTGGCTCCAAATTGTCGCGCACCAACATCCGCACAAATCTGGCCGGCGAGGGGCTGGAATGCATCCTGAACGGCCTCTACCTGACGCGCGCGGAACAACTGGCCGACCATCACATGATTGTGGAACACGCCCAGCCCCATTGCGCCAGCCATGAATACTTCAACGGCATTCTGGATGACAAATCCCGGGGCGTCTTTCACGGCCGCATTTTGGTCCGGGAAATCGCCCAGAAAACCGACGCCAAGCAGACCAATAAGAACCTGCTGCTCTCCGACGAAGCGACGGCCAACACCAAGCCGCAGTTGGAAATCTTTGCCGACGATGTGAAATGCACCCACGGCGCCACCATCGGCCAGTTGAACCAGGAATCCATCTTTTATCTTCGTTCCCGGGGCCTCGGCACCGACACCGCGCGCCGGATGCTGATTCATGCGTTTGCCGGGGAAATCATTGAGCGCGTCCAGTGTGAGGCCGCCCGCGAGGAATTGAACAAGGTGGTCTGGGACCGCCTGGAGGCCAATCACCATCTGGCGGCAAAGAATTGATTAATCAGGGTTTGGGGTTTAGGGTTTGGAGTCCGGGCCGGGCAATGCCGCCCCAATCCGGGACGCAAGACCACGGAGCCCAAAAAGACGAACATGTTTGAAGACTTAAACGACCTTTATCAGCAGGTCATACTGGACCACTGCAAGCAGCCGCGAAATTTTCGCGAAATCCCGCAATGCACCTGCTCGGCGCAGGGTCGCAACCCCCTGTGCGGCGATCAGTTGCAGCTTTTCCTGGCCCTGGAGGGCGACACCGTCCGGGATGTCAGCTTTGTCGGTTCCGGCTGCTGTATTTCCAAGGCGTCGGCTTCGTTGCTGACGGAATTTGCCAAAGGCAAAACCCGGACGGAGATTGAAACCATGTTTGAAAAGGTCCATGAAATGATCATCACCGGGAAAGTCACCGGCGACGTGGGCAAGCTGGCGGTTTTTGCGGGCATCTACAAGTACCCGGCCCGCGTCAAATGCGCCATCCTGTCCTGGCACGCCATCATTTCGGCGCTCAAGGGCGGAAACCAGCCGGTCAGCACCGAATCCGAACAAAACTGAACGATTTCATGAATACGCGGCTGGAAAACGATTGGGAATAATTCGCAGTCTTTAAAAATTACGCTATCTTGTAATTGTCATGCATAACAACGAATCTGTAACCGTGACTTTGATCCGCGATGTGGAGGCCTATGTCGTGCCGGTGGGCACCAAGGTGACCCTGCAAAAAGGCGAAACCGCCTACATTTCCCAATCCCTCGGCGGCAGCCACACCGTCATTGTGAACGGCAACATGTTCCGCATTGACAGCCAGAATGCGGATGCGCTGGGCCTCGCCGCGGCCGCCAAACCCCAGGCCACCGGCGCGCCCCTCACCACCGAGTCCCTGGAAAAGGAGATTTGGGACCAGCTTAAAACCTGTTACGACCCGGAAATCCCCGTCAACATCGTGGACTTGGGGCTGATTTATGACTGCCACCTCAGCCCGCTGGGCGACAACAGTTTCAAGGCCGATGTGAAAATGACCTTGACCGCCCCCGGCTGCGGCATGGGGCCCGTGCTCGCCCAGGACGTCCAAAACAAGCTGATTACGCTGGAAGGCATCGAGGACGTCAACGTCGAACTCGTTTGGGAACCCCAGTGGAACCAAAGCATGATGACCGAAGCCGCCAAACTGCAACTCGGGCTGCTCTGATCCACCACGGATTAAATGAAAAACACTGATTGGCTGGCGCTGCGCAACGATTTTCCGATTTTACACCAACAAGTCCACGGCAAGCCGCTGGTCTATTTGGACAACGCCGCCACCTCCCAGAAGCCCCGCGCCGTCATCCAGTCCCTGGTGCATTACTACGAGCACGACAACGCCAACGTGCATCGCGGCATTCATGAGTTGAGCAACCGTTCCACCGCCGGCTTTGAGGCCGCCCGTGTCCGGGCGGCGAAATTCATCAACGCCCCCAGCGCTGACGAAATCATTTTCACCCGGGGGACCACCGAGGGAATTAATCTGGTGGCCGCCACCTGGGGCGCGAAGCATCTGAAATCGGGCGATGTCATTCTGCTCACGGAGATGGAACATCACAGCAACCTCGTGCCGTGGCAACTCATTGCCCAGCGCACGGGTGCGAAGCTGGCCTACGTCCCCGTGACCGGCGACGAAGGTCTGCTCGACCTCACCCAACTCGAGGACTTGCTCACAACGCAGGTAAAGCTGTTTTCCATGGTGCATATTTCCAACTCCCTGGGCACGGTCAATCCCGTCGCGGAACTCTGCGCCCGCGCCCGCAAGCTCGGCATCACCACCCTCGTGGACGGCGCCCAGAGCGCCGGGCATCTCCCGGTGGATGTGCAGGCCATCGGCTGTGATTTTTTTGCCTTCTCCGGCCATAAGATCTGCGGTCCCACCGGCATTGGCGTGCTGTGGGGACGGAAGGAAATTCTCGAGGCCATGCCCCCGTACCAGGGCGGTGGCGAAATGATCCTGTCCGCCGGCTACCTGAAGACCGAATACAAACAGGCCCCGCATCGTTTCGAGGCCGGCACCCCGGACATCTCCGGTCCCATTGGTCTGCATGCCGCCATGGATTATCTGGATGCCATCGGCCGTGAGAACATCTGGCGCCATGACCAGGAACTGGCGACCTATGCTTACGAGCAGCTTGCCGCGTTGAAAAACATCCGGCTCTTCGGACCCAAGACCGGGCGGGCCGGCCTGGTGAGTTTCCTGCTCAAGGACGTCCACGCGCACGACGTGGTGACCCTGGCCGATCAGGCGGGCGTGGCGCTGCGCGGCGGCCATCACTGCACCCAACCCCTCATGCACAAGCTCGGGGTGGAATCCACCGCCCGCGCCAGTTTTTATTTCTACAACACCCAGGCCGAAGTGGACCGCCTGGTGGAAGTAGCACAGGAGATTCAGAAATTTTTCGGGCAGTGATTCAGTGATTTGCAAAAGTTAATGGCACTTGCTTTCAACCGGAGAACGTTTCACTCTCCAAGAGAAAACATGAGCGCATTTTTAAGAAGTTTAAAACTGAGCAACTTTCTTTCGTTCGGTCCGGAGAGCCACGACATTGAATTAACCCCGCTGAATGTGTTGATTGGCCCGAACGCTTCAGGCAAATCCAACTTCATAGAAGCCTTGGAGCTGATCCACGCGACGCCAACGGATATTTCCGACGCCATCCGCATTGGCGGCACGGCGGGCGAATGGCTGTGGAAAGGCGTGTCGCCGCCGAAGCCGGCGGAAATTCAGGCGCGGATTTGCTCCAACAAATTGATCCACGAACTGCGCTACCGTCTCTCGTTCGCCGAGGCGAACAGTCGGCTGGAAATCCTGGATGAAGCGCTGGAGGATACCCTCCCAAACAAGCCGGGCGAAAAAGACGTGTTCTTTTACTACCGGTTTCAGAACGGCCACCCGGTTATCAATGTCAGGCAGACGGTGAAGGATGAAAATGCCCGGAAGGAATACGTCAAACGCCAGCTCAAGCGCGAAAGCCTCAACCCAGAGCAGTCGGTATTCGCTCAGCGCAAAGACCCGGAAATGTATCCCGAATTGACACATGTGGCGGAGCAGTTCGGACGCATCCAGATTTTCCGCGAGTGGGGTTTTGGCCGCTCTGCCGCGCTACGGCAGGCGCAGCCAGCCAACCTGCCGAGCGATGCGCTGCTGCCTACGATTGTGAATCTCGGCCTGGTGCTGAACGATCTGGAACATCAAGACACCTGGCCGCGTTTTCTGGAATACATGCAGCGCTTCCTGCCGCGCTTCAAACGATTGACGACGAAAGTCCAGGGTGGCTCGGTGCAAATCTATCTGCACGAGGACGGGCTTAAGACGCCGATTCCCGCCACCCGACTTTCCGACGGCACGATCCGTTTTCTCGCACTGATGGCTGTGCTGCTGCACCCCGGGAAAGCGCCGCTGGTGTGCATCGAAGAGCCGGAACTGGGGCTTCATCCCGATGCCCTTGCGATCATTGCGGAACTGTTGGTGGAGGCAAAGGCAAAGACTCAGGTCGTCGTCACGACACACTCGGATGTGCTGGTGTCTGCGTTGACGGAGGTGGCCGACTCGGTGCTGGTCAGTGATTATGTCGGCGGCGGGACGGAGTTCCGCCGGTTGGAGCCGGCCAAGCTCAAACATTGGCTGGGAAAATATCGTCTCGGTGAAATCTGGCGGATCGGAAAATTGGGAGGGAACCTCTGATGGAATTGCCGTTTATTTCGAAGGTGGAGGTGATTCCGCCGAAAGCAAGGCCACGCTTCGTTTGGGGATATCCGCGTTTCTCAAGCCGCTGGTGGACAGGGCGCGGCAGAAGCGCTGCCGCTGGTCCATCACCTGCTGTGGTGGCCGCGATCAAGCGTACCAAGCCTTCCTTGACGCCACTCAAAACGAACCGGAAAAATTCAACATCCTGCTGGTGGATTCGGAGGCGGCGGTAACCGGGTTGCCACGTGCGCACTTGTGGCAGCGTGACAAATGGAATCTTAACGCCGCCCAAGAGGATCAAGTGCATCTTATGGCGCAGTGCATGGAATCCTGGCTCGTAGCCGACCCGGAGGCTCTGGCGGAGTATTATGATCAAGGCTTCAACGCCCAGACCCTGCCGAGGCGCGTCAATCTGGAGGAAGAACCCAAGGATCAAATTTATGCAGCGCTTGAACATGCCACCAGGCAAACCAAAAAAGGCAGCTACGGCAAAATCAAACATGCCAGCGCTTTGCTGGCCCGTGTCAGCCAGGCCAGAGCAAAAAGCCGGTGCGCGCATTGTCAAAGGCTTTTTACAGTCCTGGAGACGATAATCCAAAAAGCGTAAAGCTATAAACACCCTCCCCGAAGCCCCCCCCGGAAATAACCGGAAGGAACGCACGTTGCGGTGGACGTATCCGTCTTGGGCAAAAGGCCGATTGTGGCACCAATTTTGCATGACAGTGAAAGCCGTCATTCACAAGGCCGAAGACGGTGGATTCTGGGGCGAAGTCCCTTCGCTGCCGGGCTGTTATTCGCAAGGGGAAACCCCTCGTCGTGTTGCAGGCCAATTTGCGTGAGGCGGCGCAGGGTTGTCTGGCCGTGCTACAGGAAGGAGGGCGCTCACCTGAGCCGGAGGTTGAAATCATCAAACTGGCCTTATAGGTCTTTCTTTCAATGGCATTTTTTGGTAGAATTCGGTCACAGAAATGACGGCCACCAGCAAGAAAATCCGCCCCGTCACCCTGCCGGCCGGCGTCAGTTTGCGGCGCGTGGCGCAGGTGTTGTTGGAGGCGTGGGAGGTCGGATCGCATCAATGGACGGACAGCCCGCTGCAATTGCGCGAGGGCGTTTCCTCGAAGCCGTCCCTGCCCGTGCCCCAGGATGCGCTGGACTTGTTCCGGCTGCTGGCCGAGCGGCGGGCGCAGTATCTCCTGGTTGGCGGGCTGGCCATGCTGACCTATGTCAATGGCCGCAACACCCGGGACGTGGACCTGCTCATGTCCGTCGCCACCCTGCACCAGATGCCCGAACTGGTGATCGAGGAGGAGAATGAATTTTTTGCGCGGGCCAAATTTCGCAGCGTGCAGGTGGATTTGCTGCTGACGCGAAACCCGTTGTTTAAATTGGTGGGGGAGAAGTTTGCCACCCAACACCGGTTTGCGGAATTGGAGATACCGGCGGCGACGGTCGAAGGACTGATCGTTTTGAAACTTTATGTCCTGCCGTCGCTGTACCGGCAGTTTGATTTGGACCGGGCCGCGCTTTACGAAACGGACATCACCATGTTAATCGCGCACCATTCACCGCAGCTTGAACCATTGACCGCTTTGGCTGGCGGGCAGATGGAACCGGGCGACCAGGCGGAATTGCAAAAAATCATTTCCGAATGTTGCGAACGCGCGAAGTCGCTGCGCCAGCGAACCGGACAATAAATATTTTCGGTCTGCCGCGATTGTGACGGACGCATCACTCGCCAAGACCTTCACCGCCAATAATGCATCCCCAAAAGTTTTTTGGTGGTGGGGTATCAGCGAAAGAGCGCAGCCAAGTCAAAATTGAAGATCAGTTGCAGGCCGGTGAGCAGCAGGGTCGCGTAAATCACCTTCAGGAACACCCTTTCGGAAACGCGGCGGTTCAGCCAGACCCCCAGCCAGACGCCGAGCGGCACCAGCGGGAAAAACTTCGCGCTCGTCAGCAGCGTGGCCGGCGTGATCAAGGACTGCGGGGCAAAGACCGGCAGGTTCACCAGCGAGCGGTCCACGCAGAAAAACGGCAGCTTGATCCAGTTTACGCAGGTGAAGAGCAGTACGCTCGTGCCCACATAGATTTCCTTGGGCAGCCGCTGCGGCAGCAGGAACATCGCCGCCACCGGTCCCGCCCCATGGGCAAAGGTCGAGGTCACCCCCATGCCGATGCCGCACGGCCACCCGATCCGGTGATTGGGGATGAACGCCCCCTCCCCCCGGAAAATGCGGTCCTTGGCCAACTGGAATCCTGCGAAGAGCACGGCGATCAATCCGATGGCCAGGTTGAGCTGGCGCGGGGAACACCGGCCGATGAGTTGGACGCCGATGATCACGCCCACCACCACGCCTGGCAGCAGATATTTCAAGTTCTCCGCGCGCCATCGCCGCCAGTATTGTTGGAGGGAAAAGGCGTCCCCCGCGCACAGCAACGGCAGCAGGATGCCGATGGCGGTCTTGGACCCGAAGGCGAGCACGCACAGCGGGGTGACCAGCATCCCCAACCCGCCGCCAAACCCCGCCTTGGCGACGCCGATAAACAGCACCGCAAACCCCGCCAGCAATTGTGAAGGCCAGTCCATCGCGCGTCCCCATCTACGCCAAACCAGGCCCGAAAGCGAGGGAAAATCATGTTCCCTCAGGCTGACGCCCCTTGCGAAAGGCCATTCCCAAGCTTAGAGTGATGCCGTGAAAGCGATTTCCATTCGGGATGCTCAGGGACAACTTGGCCAGCTTATCGCCGAGGCGTGTAACGGCGATACAATTGTGCTGATGGACGGCGACAATCAAGTAACGCTCGCGCCGCGCGTTTTGGATTTGGAGGAGGACAGCCCGGAAGTGGAGGCGGAATTATTTAAGACGGCCAACGGGCCGTTTAAGCCATTCCATGTAAGCGAGCTTCGGGACATGGCTGACCGGGCGTTGCGCGAACATCGCGCCCGCCACCAATGAATCTTTTGCTGCATCGCGCCGATTGGTTGAACCTTTGCCATGACAACCCTCTCCCCCGACTCCCCCATGCGGGAAGTGCTCGCCGCCTTTCCCGGCGCGCAGCGCGCGCTGTTCCGCCGTTATCACATCGGCGGCTGCAGCAGTTGCGGCTTCAGTCCGGACGAAACGCTGGCCCGGGTTTGTGCGCGCAACGGCAGTCTCGACACCGCCGAAGTGCTGGCGCACATCCAGTCCAGTCACGAGCAGGATGCGAAAATTTTGATCACCCCGGCAAATCTTTGCCAAATGCTGCAGGCAGACCCGGCGGTGAAGCTGGTGGACGTTCGTTCGCGCGAGGAATTTGAGGCGGTCCACATCGCCGGTTCGGTGTTGCTGTCGCAGGCGGTGATGCAGCAAATCCTGGGCAGCGGTTCGAACACCAGCCCGGTGGTGGTCATTGATCATGCGGGCAAGAACGGTCTGGACGCCGCCGCGTATTTCACCGGGCACGGCTTGCAAAATGTCCGCTGTCTGCGCGGCGGCATTGACGCCTGGGCTCAGGAAGTGGACCCCAAAATGCGGCGCTATAAACTGGGGTGAGGGTCCGTCAAGAAACAACCTTGAAGGGCTCTAAACGTTGAATTTGAAGAGCATCACGTCGCCATCCTTGACGACGTATTCCTTGCCTTCCATGCGGTACAGGCCCTTTTCGCGGGCCACCGCCACGGAGCCGCATTTCACCAAAGCCTCGTAGGCGACGGTCTCCGCCTTGATGAAGCCGCGTTCAAAATCGGAATGAATCACCCCGGCGGCCTTGGGCGCGGTGTCGCCCGCGTGGATGGTCCAGGCGCGCACTTCCTTTTCCCCGGCGGTGAAGTACGTCCGCAGTCCCAGCAAATGGTAGGTGGCCCGAATCAGCACGCCCACGCCGGATTCACCCACTCCGAGTTCCTTCAGGAATTCCTTCGCCTCCTCCTCGGACAAATCAACCAGGTCGCTCTCAATCTGCGCGCTGATCACCACCGCTTCGCACGCAAAATGGTGCTGGGCGTATTCACGGACCTTCAGGACATGGGCATTGGTGTCGGCGGTGGCCAGATCGCCCTCCTTGACGTTGCAGGCAAAAATCGTGGGTTTGTCCGTCATCAGCCAGAACAGGCGCGAGACGGCTTTTTCCTCCGGCGTGAGGGCGAGCGTGAGCGCGGGTTTGCCCGCGTTCAAATGCGGCTCGATTTTCTTGAGGATCGCCTCCTGAATCAGGGCCTCCTTGTCGCCGCGCTTGGCGTCCTTGGCAATGCTGTGGAGGCGTTTCTGCACCGCCTCCAAATCCGACAGCACCAGTTCCGTGGTGATGGTTTCAATGTCGCGCACGGGATCCACGCTGCCCGCCACATGGTGGATGTCCGCGTCCTCGAAACAGCGGACGACCTGCACAATGGCGTCCACTTCGCGGATGTGGGTCAGAAACTTGTTGCCCAGCCCCTCGCCCTGGGAGGCGCCTTTGACCAGCCCGGCGATGTCCACAAATTCCACGGTCGCGGGAATAAGGACCTGGGTTTTGGCGATGCCCTTGAGCACCCCCAGCCGGACATCCGGCACGGTGACGATGCCCACATTCGGGTCAATGGTGCAAAACGGATAGTTGGCGGCCTCCGCCTTGTGCGTGCGGGTGACCGCGTTGAACAGGGTGGATTTGCCAACATTGGGCAGACCGACGATTCCAGCTTTAAGCATAAAAAATAATGGGATGAAGGATGAAATTAATGGGCCATGTGAAATTTTCCCCCCGCCAGTTCCCAGGCCAGTTGCACGACGCCAAACACAATCAACACCAAACCCGACAAATGCTGCATCCGCACGAGGCTGGCTTCACTCATGCGGCCGTAGCCGCGCGACACCGCAAAGCTCAGGGAACAAAACCAGGTGTTGGTGCCCAGGGCCACCCCGGCCACACAGGCCGCCTTGGCCGCCAGCGAGTCGTACACCCAGTCGTGGGACAGCAAGTACGCGGCCAGCAGGATCCAGAACAGCAGCACGCCCAAATTGCCCATCACCCGCACAAAGCCCGTCATAAAGCCCGAGTGCGGGTGCAGCCGTTGTTCCAGGCGGGCCTCCAGTCGCACCGTCGCGGCCGCCAGTTTGGTGTGCTTGGCCACTGATTTGGCCAGCAGAAACTTCAGGCCCAGGAAAACAATGAAGGCGCAGCTAAACACTTCCATGAGGATTTTCGTCCGGCCCCCGGTGAAAAAGGAGGAAAGCCCGGTGAACGAGATCGCGCAATAGATGCACTCCATGGTGGAGGCGCCCAGTCCAATGAGGATCGCCCAGGCATAGCCCCGGCGCGAGCCTTCATTCAGAATGGTCAGATTAATCGGCCCGAAGGGGATGCAGGAAATCGCCAGCGCAAAAACGTAGCCCGCCAGCCCGGAGGCCAAAATAGGATGGGAGGTCAGCATGGGGTTATTTCACCGGTTCCGACTCATCCTCCTCGTCCTCAATATCGCGCCGCCAGGCCCGGGAAATGGACGGGCGCACAAACCCGTACAAAAGGTAGGCGGTAAAAATCAACGGGGCCAGCATGGGCAGCACCTTGTCCCAGAGGATGACGAAAAAACCGATGCACATGGCAATGATCAGCACCTTGAGGAAGCTCCCCCGGGTGCGGAAATGCAGCGATTTGAAACTGGGATATTTCACCTCGCTCACCATCATGCACGAGAGAAACAGGAGCAGCACCGGCAGGACGAACCGCAGTTTGCTCAGGGGAAAGTCCTTCTCCTCCAGCCACAGCAAAAACAGCGTGAGGGAGGCCACCATGCCCGCCGCCGCCGGAATGGGGAACCCCAAAAACTCCTTGCCGCCACTGGTGTTGTTCATGGCGGACAGACAGTTGAAACGCGCCAGCCGGAAGGCGCCGCACAACAGATAGACCGAGGCGATGAACCAGCCGAGTTGCGGATAGCCCACAAAGACCCCCTTGAGCACGATCCGGTGGACCAAAAAGGCCGGGGCCGCGCCAAACGAGATGATGTCCGCCAGCGAATCAAATTCGCGGCCGAACGGGCTTTCATTCCCGCCCATCCGCGCCACCCGGCCGTCCAGCAAGTCAAAAATGCAGGCCAGCAAAATCAGAAACAGCGCCTGGTTGATGACGGCGTTGAAGTCCCGCGCGTCCGGGTCGGCCTCCACGATTTTGGTCAGCGCCAGAAAGCCGCAGAACATGTTTCCCGCCGTCATCAGGTTCGGCAGAAAATAGATCTTCAGCTTTTCGCCCTCGGCGGACGGTGTGGGATGAATTGCCTGGGGTTCAGACATAAGCGTCATTCAAAGGCCGCCAGCACGGTTTCACCGCCCGCGACCTTGTCGCCCAGCCGGACTTTGATTTTGGCGTGGCGGGGCAGATAAACCTCCGCGCGGGAACCAAACTGGATCAGGCTGATGCGTTCGCCACGGGTCACGGCCTCATTTTCCGCCACCCAGGGCACAATGCGCCGGGCAATCAGGCCGGCAATCAGCCGCACCCCGATTTTTTCGCCGCGCGGATCCACCGCATCAATGCCCAGCAGGACATTTTCATTAAACTCCGCGCAATCCGTTCGCAGGGCGTTCAGGTACTGGCCGGGCTTGTGTTTGAAATAAGCGATGCGGCCGGTCACCGGGGCGTTTTGGACATGCACATCAAACACGGATAGAAAGATCGAGATTCGCTGACATTCCCCCCCCATGTATTCCGTTTCCGTGATGGTGTCAATCACATCCACGGTGCCGTGGCCGGGGGCGACGACCAGGTTTTTGGCCGAAGGCGTGCTGGCCTCGGGGTCGCGGAAGAAATAAAAGGTGAACACGGAGAACAGCGCCCACAGCACCGCCAGCAGGCCGGACAGGCCGAGCACAAAAGCGCCGATGTATTTGGCCAGGAAGGCGACCGCCAACAGCCCCGCCACGGCGGCCCCCGACCATCCGATCAGACGAAGGGCCGCTTCCGAGGCTTTGCCAGAGTGTTTCACGCGCACAGAGTAAAAATTTTCACCCTCACTTGCAATTCGGCATTTTAACCATTTTTCATTCCCCCCTTCCTCCGGGCCGGGCGTCCGGTTGCCGCCATCGCGGGCAGGCATCCGACCACCCCGGCCATCCATCTCGCCAACTGCCTGACGAACCATTCTCCCTCCCCCGGGAGAGGATTCCCTGAAAGAGTTCACGCATTGCGCCCCTGAACCTCTGTTAGATGGAGGGCGAACGTATCCGCACTTTTGGGAGTGTGCGGACAAGTCCGCGCCTTTGGACGGGGCGACATGTCGCCCCATCCAAAAGCGGCGTGTTGCCGCCGCACTCCAACGGCGATGCGCCGGGCCGGTTCGAAATAACACTCGTCAAAATTTGGCAGCGTCGTTAGATTGGGGCATGAAATCACAGGTATTGGTCACTGGCGCGGCTGGCTTCATTGGTTCCCACGTTTGCCGTCATTTGCTCCTGGCGGGGCATGAGGTGGTGGGGGTGGATGATCTGAGCGGGGGGTTTCTGGACCATGTTCCGCCCGGCGTGGAATTCGTGAAAGGCTCCGTCAGCGACGTTGCGTTCATCCAAGACCTGTTCGCCGCCCACCGGTTTGAGCATGTTTTCCATCTGGCCGCCTATGCCGCCGAGGGGTTGAGCCATTTCATCAAGCATTTCAACTACACCAACAACCTGCTGGGCAGCGTCAACCTCATCAACGCCTCGGTGAACCACAACGTCAAATGCCTCGTGTTCACCTCCTCCATTGCCGTTTACGGCCGCAACCAGGTGCCCATGACCGAGGACGCCGTGCCCCAGCCGGAAGACCCCTATGGCATCGCCAAATACGCCGTCGAAATGGACCTGCGCGAGGCTCACGAGATGTTCGGCCTGGATCATGTCATCTTCCGCCCGCACAATGTTTATGGCGAAAACCAGAACCTCGGGGACCGCTACCGCAATGTCATCGGCATTTTCATGAACCAAATCATGCAGGGCCAGCCGATGACCATCTTTGGCGACGGCCAGCAGACCCGCGCCTTCAGCTACATTGATGACGTGGCCCCGGTCATTGCCGCCAGCATCGCCCGGCCGCAGGCTTACAACCAGGTGTTCAACGTGGGGGCCGACAAGCCCTACACCGTGGCCGAACTGGCGCAGGTCGTGTCGCGGGCCATGGGCGTGGAACCCGACATCAAACACCTGGCCGCCCGCAACGAAGTCGTCCACGCCTATTCGGCCCATGAAAAGGTCCACCGCCACTTTGGGGACCTGATCAAAAATGTCACGCTGACCGAAGGGGTGGCGAAGATGGCGGTGTGGGCCAGGAAAACCGGGGCGCGGCAGGGCCAGCCCTTCCAGGGCATCGAGGTCCGGAAGAACCTCCCCAAATCCTGGGCCGCGTTGGAAAAGAACCCGTGACGCCGGGTTGCCAGGGCAGGGTGCGGCGGCCACCGGAGGGGTCAAAGCCGGCTGCGAAAAAAAAACAACCGGTAATTTTCGTTTCCCAGTAACGCGATTGGGTTCAGATTCCGCTTGACACGGTTGGCAAGTCGTTGATTGCAAGGCACTTGTGGCGAAACGACCCAACGCCGCCAAAAACATCAAATCGCGTTACCCAGAAACGCGACCCGAGGAGTCGTCATTTTTTAACCGCGAAACATGCGAACCACGCGAACAAGACGGGGATTCTTAACCGCAAAGAACGCAGAGAACGCAAAGACGGGCATTTTTTACCACGGTACTGAGGACACTGAGGCGGGAAAGAACGCCCTGACGATTTTCGCGCAGGGCGCCCCTGAACCGGATGGAGGAACAAGACGGGATTCGAGTCCCGGCGGGAATAAATACGGCCGCCCTCATCCCGGCCTTCTCCCCCGGGGAGCAGGGGAACGGTTCGGCCGGCTCTGGTGCCGACGGCAGTTCCAGTGGTGGTCCACCCAGTGGTTTATGGGCAGGGGAAAACGGAAACATGACGGGGACGCTGATTGCGCCACGACTGAGAAACGAAGGTGTGACGACCGTGCGTTTTCGTCCCGGAGGGACAACCCGCCGGGACGACTGAAGCCGGGCCAGGTCCGGCCGCCATTAGGAGCCGTAAATGGCTTGTTTTTTTGCGGGGCGCTCGCTTACTCTTCTTATCATCATATCCAATTAACCAAATCACGATAATGATTAGAATTGAAAAACTTTCGGCCGGCGGCCGGGCTTTTCACCACGCCTTGAAAACGGTGATCCGGGGCGGCGCCGCGGGACTGCTTTTCCTGGGAGGGTCACTGACGGCGCAAACGATTTACAATCCATCCTTCGAGTCCAATACCTTCACCGTCTTTCCCGGCTATTGTTCCAGCAACAGCGCCATTGCCGGGTGGACCGTTTCCGACCCGGGCCACGTGGGCCAGAACCCCGCCAGCGGCAGCCCGTTTGCGGACAATGGCGCCATCCCGGACGGCGCCAACGCGGCATTTATCCAAACCACCGGCACCCCCAACTGGCTGGCCACGACCATCAGCAATCTGGCGGCGGGCACGCTCTACCGGGTAAGCTGCCGGGTGAATTCGCGCGCCAGTTATTCCCTGCCGGTGATGTGGCTGAATTTGAATGGGGCCGTGGCGTACACCAACACGGTGCCGCCCGTGGGAACCGACGGCAACCCGGACGCCCCGTATGCTTATGCTGACGGCCTGTTCACCGCCACCAGCAACACCGCGCCGCTGGCGGTCGGCTGCACCACGGACGCCGTCAACAGCGATGGCACCGTTGACGGCGCCTTGTTGTTGGATGATTTCCAAATCACCGCCTTGACGAATTATTTCACCCTGTCGCCCTGGACCGGCGACCCCTCGGCCGGGGTGAATCCCACGAACAACCTGTGGGCCTGTGCCTTCGGGACGTACTCCGGTGAAACCATCAACGGGGTCACCTTCACGCCCGTCCCGGGCGGCAATCCGGCGCTGGCCGGTGTGTTCGCGGTGTCCGGGGACACCGAGGTATACACGGGGGAAACGCCGGTGTATCTGAGCGGCACGGGCAGCTTGCTGCTGGCCACGAATTTTGTGTACGGGGGGAACCCGGCGACGGTGACGGTGTTCAACCTGACGGCGGGCGTCAATTATCGGCTGACGTTTTATGGGGTGGGATTCGATGGCCAGGGGAACCGGTACGCGACCTTCTCGGGCACGGGTGACAGCCTGTATCTGGACGAGGACCTGTACGGGCAGGGATGCGGCCTGCGGGTGGATTACAATTTCACGGCGGTCAGCACCAACGCGGTGGTGACGATCACCCCAACCAGCAGCGGGAATACGTTTCACCTGCATGGGCTGGCCTTGTCGGATTCGGGGCCGCCCGTGCTGGCCAGCCAGCCCGCCGCGGTCGCCGCAGTGGCGGGGGCGCCGGCTCAAATGGCGGTGACGGTCCTGGGGACGGCGCCGTTTGCCTATCAATGGTATGAGCAGGGCGTCGGCGCGCTGGCGGGCGCCACCAACGCCGTGCTGACTTGGAGCAGTGTGGCGCCCAGCAACGCGGGAAGCTATTATGCGGTGGTGACCAACGCCGCGGGCTCGGTGACCAGCAGCAACGCGGTGCTGGCGGTGTTTTCCCCCCCGACCATCACCTGCCAGCCCGCCAACCTGGCGGCGTTTGCCGGCACGCCGGCGCAGTTGAGCGTCACGGCCGCCAGTTCGGTGACGGCCCAATACCAGTGGTATCGCCACGGGGCCGGTGCGCTGGCGGGCGCCACCAACGCCGTGCTGGCGTGGAGCAGCCTGGCCGTGACCAACGCGGCGGCGTATTATGTGGTGGTGGGAAATGCCTACGGCTCGGTCACGAGCCGCGAAGTGCTGGTGGACCCGGTCCTCTGCCTGCTGCCCGGCGGGAATCCCGTGACCAATTCCGCCGCCAATCCCTATGCCGACAGCGGCGCGGTGCTGACCACGCCGGCGGTGGGCGTGGCGGGCGGTTGGTTGAGCAGCATGGCGTTGCTGGCGGATGGCACGGTGACGGGTTGGGGCAGTTCGACCGTCGCCCCGCCCGCCAGCCTTACCAATGCCGTGGCCATTGCGATGGGCGCGTATGACGGCGTGGCTTTGTTGTCGGACAATTCGCTCACGGCCTGGGGGGCAACGGAGCTGGCCGACCTGCCCGCCGCCGCCACCAACGTGGTGTCGTTCTCCGCCCGGGGCGAGATTGGGGCGGCGCTGAGGGCGGATGGTTCCGCCGTTGGCTGGGGTTATGGCGCTGGTTCCAGCAACAGTTGGGTGGCCCAGTTGGCGTCGTTTGCGGCAAATCTGCACACCGCCGGCGCGACGCTGCAAGCCCTGGCCGTGGGCGACTCCTATTGCCTGATGGGGCTGAACGATGAACGCGCCGGCAACTACCTCTGCGCGTTTGGCGACTGTGATTACCTGGCCGGCGTCACCTACTGTAACCCCGTGGCGCTGGCGGCGGGCGATGACCATGGTCTGGTCCTGCTGACGGGCGGCACGTTGCAGGGCTTCGGCGACTGTAGTTATGAAAACTATTCCGCCGGAAATTGCGTGGCGCCGGCCAGGGCCACCAATGTCACCGCCATCGCGGCCGGGGAGGCGCATTGTCTGGCGTTGCGGGCGGATGGCTCGGTGTTGTCGTGGGGGTTGAATATTTGCCCCTTTACGGGCGTCGCTGACGGGGTGACGAACGTGCCGGCGGCAGCCACGAATGTGGTGGCCATCGCCGCCGGCGAGTTTCACAATCTGGTGGTGCGGGCGGATGGCTCGGTGCTGGCGTGGGGCTGGGATGATTCGGGCCAGACCGAGGTGCCGTCCTTCAGCCAGACGAATTGGGCGGCGGTCACCAGCGCAAACGGCAACGGTTCCTGCACCCAGACTTATTTCTTCACCAACGCCTGGGGCGGCGTGCTCACCACCAACCGCACCGTGTATGGCGTCTCCAGCGGTTCCGGCCTTCCGGTGCTGACCAACTTGGTTTATGCCGCCGGGAGCGGGGTGTTGAGCTTCGACCTTGCGGCCGCCTCCGGCCAGAGCGTCATCGTGGAGACCTGCACCAACCTGGCCGGCCCCGTGTGGGTGCCGTTGCAAACCAACACCCTGAACAGCGGCACGGCGGCGTTCAGCGTCACCAATTCCCCGGCCGAGGCCAGCCGGTTCTACCGTTTGCTTTCGCCCTGACCAAGGCGTGAGGACGGTGCGTTTTTGGTCCCGGAGGGACAACCCGCCGGGACGACGGAAGCCGGGCCAGGTCCGGCCGACGAGCCGGATTGGCGGGGATGAATTTCCGTGGATGGCCGCATGACCCATGGCGGGCGCTGACGCGCCGCCGGGCTGGGGACGGCTCGCTCCCACAAACCAATCGTGGAACAGCTTTTTATTTCATTTCGGCGTGGCGGCTGCGGATTCGGGTGTCGGTCACCAGCCAGACTGTGTCGCGCAAATCTCTCTGGCCAAGCAAGGCCAGGGCGTCCGCCAATCGGCGCGGCAAATGTATGCGAGGCAGAATGGCCGGCGGAGACAAGCAGCGCAATGGCCGGGCGAGGGAAATTTTCGTCGAGGAAAAACTTCATTCCGCCGGGTCAAGCGTGATTCGATCTGAAAGCCAGGTTTGCATTTTCCATAATGTTTACGGCAACCGTGATGCCGATGCAAATCAAGCGGGAATGATTCCAGGGAAAACCCGAAACTGGGGTCAACCCCTCCTCTGAGTTGACCTCATTCACAGGGAAATTTTGAACAGAGGCAAACGAAGGCAACGAAGGAAGGCGGGGAATTTTTAACCGCGAAACATGCGAACCACGCGAACAAGACGGGGATTCTTAACCGCAAAGAACGCAGAGAACGCAAAGACGGGCATTTTTTACCACGGTACTGAGGACACTGAGGCGGGAAAGAACGCCCTGACGATTTTCGCGCAGGGCGCCCCTGAACCGGATGGAGGAACAAGACGGGATTCGAGTCCCGGCGGGAATAAATACGGCCGCCCTCATCCCGGCCTTCTCCATTAAAAGGTTGAAATGACTGTTCATTCATACTATGAATGAGCTAGACATACTGATTAAAGCCATGCCCAAAGCCTATAGCTACGTGCGTTTTTCGACACCGGAACAAGCAAAAGGTGATTCCTTGCGCCGTCAATTCGAACGATCTAAGAAATATGCCGATGAACATGGCTTGGTCTTGGATACATCATTGGACTTGCTCGATCAAGGATTAAGCGGCTACACAGGTGAGAACCAGCAAAAAGGGGCTCTGGGCGTCTTCATTCGTGCGGTGGAGTCGGGCATCGTGCCGTCGGGCTCGGTCTTGATCGTTGAAAGCCTAGACCGCTTGTCGCGGGAGACGCTGTTGGCGCAAATGACCTTGCTCGGCACCCTGATTAACGCCGGCATCACCATTGTTACCCTCGACAATCAAAAGATTCTTAACAAGGAAACCACCTCAAAGGATCAGATGCTGCTTTTGATTTCTGTCATTGGCATGCTACGTGCGCATGACGAAAGCGACCATAAATCAGACCGCGTGCGGGAGGCATGGGCGAACAAACGCAAGAAAATCGGTGAGAAGAAATTGACTTCTTTGTGTCCCGGTTGGCTGAAATTGGCACCCGACCGCAAGAGTTTTGACTTGCTTCCCGAACGGGTTGCGCTGGTCAAACGAATGTTTGATTTGAACGCCATGGGCGTTGGTCAAATGACCATCGCCCGCATGTTCAATCAGGAGCAAATCCCGGTTTGGGGACTGGGCAAGAAGAAGGGCAATGGGTGGCACATGAGTCTTATCCAGAGGATTTTGCATACCAGAACCGTCTTGGGGAAATTTCAGCCCTGCCGCTGGAGCGAAAAGGCAAGCATTCCCGATGGCCCCCCGATTTTGGATTACTTCCCGGCGGTCATTGAATTGGAACTTTGGCAACGTGTGCAACACCCCGGCCACCGCGTGGTTCCCGGCCCCAAGGGACCGAAGGTCAGCAATTTGTTCAGTGGTATAATCTGGGATGGTTATACCGACAACAGCATGCGGCATGTGAGCCGCCGCAACGGTAGGGGAGAATACAGGACGAGCGACCGGCTCTATTATTTGATCAGCGACTTCGGCCGGCTTGGCACTGAAAATAAAGGCAAAGGCAGTAGTTGGCGCTACGATTGGTTTGAAGCGCTGTTTTTACAATATATCGTCAGACTGGACTGGGCGGCTGTGGCCAAAGAGGCCGTTCCGACCGAACAAACGGAAATCCGGGGGCGTTTAACGGCACAGCAGGCGAAACTGGACGACTACCAACAACAGCTAAAACGGCTTGGCGACATATTGGCTACGACCAATCAAGCGGCCCCGCTGACGATTATGGCACGGATTTACGATTTGGAAAAACTGTCAGCCACAGCCAAGGACGAACTAATAGCCACCGCCAAGGTGGCCGCCGCTTCCGAGGCTCGACTGTTGGTCATGCAAGAAAGCGGCGATAAGATTAAAGCGCTGGTGCAAAATGGCGATTATGATTCTAGGTTGCGGCTGAGGGAAGAACTCCGGCGTAAAATCGCCCGGATTGACGTTTTCGCCAAAGGACTCCCCGAAAACTTGATGAATCAACAGCCCGTATCCGCACCAGGTTGGCCAGCCTTCAGAATCAAATTCGTCAATGGAACCGAGCGATGGGTGCTTAACGAAACCAAGCGCCCGGAAAAGGATTCGGCAGCACTGGTGGATTTTGACCCGTCAGAACCAGACCATGAGGAGCGTGTGCCGCATGCCTATTAATACGGACGCGGAGCTTTTGAGCTTGCTATTATAATAGTATCGTAGTATCATACTACTATGAAAAGAATCTTAGAAAAAGAGATTGTTGCCAAAACTTTGGCGACATTAACCGCCGAAAAAGGCAAAAAACCCACGCTTGCCGTGCTCCACGCGGCGCTCGGTAATCGGGGATCCACATCAACCTTGGTTGCGATGCTGAAGGAAATTGAGGCGGACCTACGTCCCGCCACCGAGGCGGGTGAAGCCTTCAAGACATTTTTGGAGATTTGGGAATTGGCAATGGACGAAGGAAGAAATCAGTCGGAGGTCAAAATCAAAGAGTTGACGGACATCCAGAATACTCTGTGCCAGGACAACATCCGTCTCGAAGGGGCTTCAACTGCGGCTCAAGACCGGTCGGCAATTCTCGAAAAAGAAAATGCCGGCCTACAAAGCGAGTTGGTTCAAACCAAGGCGGAATTGGAAAAACGTTTAAATGTGGCCCAAGCCGCGCTGGTGGACGCAAACGGACGCACGAGCCAGGCGTTTGAGAAATTGTCACAAACCCAAAGTGCCCATGCGGTCGAGGTGACCACACTCCGGGCCGAACGAGACAAAGCGAGGGAAAAACAGCACGCCACCGAACTTGAACTTGCCGCGTGCAAAGCGCGGCTGGAAGCCAAGTAATTAGCCCCCCGGTTGCACCCGCAACTGGGTCAAAATCAACCCCGCCAACATCGGCGGGGTATTTTTTTCACCAGCCCTGCGGCAAATGCTCCGCATTTGCCGCCCCCATTCCAGCATGAATTCCAGCCTGTGTATCGGTTAAACTATTAACAATCAACGCATAAAAACTATGGCTGACAGCAATTATTGGGACAATTACGCAGACAAAAATCGCCGCGCCGGTTGGAATGATACCAACGACAAAGACCGGGAATGGCACGCCAAGGAACAAAAACGTGCCGAGGAAAAGGCGCGGCAGGAGCGCGAACAAGAGGAGCGCCGCCGTCAGGAGGAAGAACGCCGCCGGAACCGCTGAGAATCCTCATAACCATTAGTCTGGAAAGGAACTAAACCAGCCTTCAACATGATCGAGGAAATCCAACTGCAAGAACGAATTGCGCGGCACATTGCCGATCAACTGGCCACGACCATCCCAGACGAGCCAGCCCTGTTTCGCCTGCTCTGCGCCCATAAAGCGGCAAAAAGCATTGTTTCCCGCGCCAAGGCGGCCGGAACCCTCAAAGATCTCCGCTATAACCTGGCACGGCTTGAATCCAGTGATTATTCGATTTGAGCCATCCATCGGACCGACCGGCTCCGCCGGTTTCCCCGGTCAGTCGAAAAACTGGCCGGGGATATGAGAAATTATTCAACCGCCAATAACAGCCAGTTAATAAACGCTTTCGATCAAGCCGACACCTGTCAGGAAAACTTGGACACCCTTGCCGAACTGCTCCAAAACAGCAATCCCGACGAGGACTTTAACGGTCAAGTTGCCGCAGGCGTCAGCCGCCTTATTAAGCATGAAACACGCAACTTAAAAAGCGCCCTGGCCATCATCGAAGAACGCCATTCCAAACCCCAACCGGAAAGAATTCGTTCCGGCAAGAAATAACCACCCATGAAACAACATCTCGAAATTCTACGCGAAATCGTTGGTGACATTGCCGCCAACGCGCTGGTTGCCAAATTCCAGACCCTTACGGACATCGCCAAGGCCGACGAGGCGGAAATCCAGCAATGTGAAGGGATAGGCCCGCATTCGGCACGCCAGATCAAGGCTTCGCTGGAACTGGCTTCACGCCTGAGCCGGGAAATTTTAGGTGAAGCGCCCTTGATGGACACGCCCGACAAAATCGCCGACTACCTGCGGGACGAGGTGCGAACCTACCGGACCGAGCAATTCAAGGTTTTGTTGCTTAACGCCCGGATGCGCCTGATTCGGATCGTGGACGTAGCGACCGGAACCCTGGACACCGTCTTGGTTCACTCACGAGAGGTGTTTCATGCCGCAATTCTTCATAATGCGGCGGCGGTGGTGCTGGTCCATAACCACCCCAGCTCAATCACCGCGCCGTCAGAGGCCGACTTGAAAGTGACCCGCGACCTGATTCGCGCCGGTCAACTGTTAAAGATTGAAGTCGTTGACCACGTAATACTTGGAGCCAAAACCGAAACCCAACCCAAAGACTACACCAGCCTTAGAGAACAAGGCTATTTTTACGCATAGGAGGTAATGAATATGAGCAAAACCAAAAGCATCAACACTGCACCAACCCACACGGCCCGCGCCGGAACGGTCCGAGCCTGCGTTTGGGAAAGCCGAAGCGAAACCGGGGAATCCCGGTTCAAAATAACGATTTCCCGGCTTTTTCGCCGGGGGGAAAGCTGGGAACGGGGGCACACTTTTTACTCCGACCAACTCGCTGGCGTGGTCCAAGTCGTCGGCGAGGCCCAAGGCTGGGTTGAGCGTCGCCGTCGAGAACTGGCGGGCGGTTCCAACGCTGAGCCCGTTGGATGATCTAACGGGCATCGGCATCGCCAATCCGGGCATAACGGACTCCAAGAGCCATCCAAAACGCCCACCAGCGTGATTACATGGCTTTCCGGCGGCATTTGATTAGCCGGGCGACATTAGGCCGCCCGGTGCAAGTAGCGGGCAACGCAGGAGTGCGACCCGTGACAGGGCCAGTAAAAAGGGCGGGGTCGGGCGGCAATTTACCGCCCGGCCCTCAATTTTTTGTCTGGCGCGGCCCGTCGGGCCGCGTAGGTTCAAGACATTCCCTCACGTTTTGCGCGGCTTACCCGCCATCCTCGTCCTGCGGCAAACGATGAAATGCGTTATGCCCGCACTTCGGACAAATATTGTCACGACCATCGACCCGCAAACAAATCTGCGGTGGCCAAGTGCAACGGCACAACTCATAACCCAACTCCTGCGCTGCCTTCGTTTCAGCTAGGGAAAATGCGTTCTCTGCCTCAGTGATCTTCTTCTCCGTGGCATCGCGCTCCGCGCCCTTCGGCATTAGCTCTTTCGCTTGTTTCGCAACTCCGAGGATTTCGCCGAATACAGTAATCATTGCTTTGATTGATTCGATGTCCATAAATTGCGTGTTTCATCAATGGCCAGAAATGGAACCGGTTTGGTAGAGTGTCACAAATTCGCCTCCACCTGAATACAGTAATTCAACGACCGTCCCGAAATTCCCGTCTAATAAACCATTACTTCCAAGCATTGTTGAGCCCGAAACCGCCGCGCTCTCGTGGATCACATTGCCGTTGTAAACGGTCCAAATTCCACCGCCGCTAATCCCGGCCGCCAGCCTCGTTCCGTCGGCCGAGGAAGCAATGCAATACCAATACGAAGTGGTCAGGGCAGAAACCCAGTCCGTAGCTGGCGGGGTTACTTGCACCCAATTCGTTCCTGAATTGACCGAAGTCCAGATCCCGCCGCCATTAATGACCGCCGCCAACTTCGTTCCGTCAGCCGATGATGCTATGGATTGCCAATTTTCGCCAGGTGCACCGGTTAACCCCCAATTGGTTCCCGCATCGCTGGAAGTCCAAACTCCGCTCCCATATGTATCACTTTCGTCGGCAGCAGCCAGATTCATTCCGTTTGAAGATGAGGCGATCGAAGACCAACCCGCACTAGGCGCATTGCCTTGCATCCAATTCGTCCCCGAATTGCTTGAACTCCAAATGCCGCCACCACTAATGACCGCCGCCAACTTCGTCCCATCCGACGACGAGGCTATGGAATACCAATACACATTCGTCGGGGCGCTTGTTTTCAACCAATTCGTACCTGAGTTGGCTGAGGTCCAAATCCCGCCAACGCCCCCTTCATTAGGGATAGCTAATGCGAGTTTTGTTCCGTCTGATGAGGAGGCAAGAAAATACTGCTCACCTCCCGTTCCGTTGGGAAGGGCACTGGTTTGTGCCCAATTCGTACCTCCATTACTTGAAGAATAAAATCCACCAGGATAGCCTTCGCCGTTATTGCTAATGACATTCTGAGTCACCGCCGCCAGCTTCATTCCATCTGACGACGAGGCTATGCAACACCATTCTCCCGCCGGTGCACTGGTCTGTGCCCAACTAGTTCCAGAATTGCTCGAAGTCCAAATCCCGGTGCCAATACTCCCATTACCCTGACTCACTGCCGCCAGTTTAGTTCCATCAGCCGATGAGGCTATGGAATGCCAGTTTCCGGTTGCATCACCTGGAAGGCTTACAGGAGAAAAGGCGGCCTCGATGGTTTGTCCGGGGTTTTGTGCAAGAACCCAGCCGCCAAGTCCGGCCCCTGCTATTTGGACAATATCGCCGATGTTGGGAGATTCGGGCAAGGTGATGGTCACTGGTTGTGAATTTGTCAAAACATAACCCGTGTTGGACTGGGCTTGAACAGCAGTGACGGACGGTGACTGCCAGGTTATGCTGCCAGCCGGCGGGGAGACCACGGGCAGGGCACTCGTCGGAATGGTCCCGCTGGCTGTCAGGACCACAACGTTGGTGCTCAGACTGCTCACGGGAATGGTTCCAATGATTCCGCCCGCAGGAACAGAAGCGGCAGTGACGGCGTTGCTCGCATTGGCCGCGTAAACGGCATAAGGCACGGGCGTAATAAATTGGCGCGGTTCAAGTATCGTGAAATTAACATTGCCGTTCGTCCGGACGGCAATTTCCAGCCAATAATTTGAACCGCTAAACACCGATCCAAAGTCCAATGTCGTATAAAACAGGCCACC